>NZ_JAFBBV010000001.1:927091-1236122 GCF_016907365.1 Oerskovia paurometabola
AGATCGAGGAGAGCGACGAGGGGTGCCTCTCGATCCCGGGCGCGTACTCGCCGCTCGCCCGCCCCGTGAAGGCGATCGTGCGCGGGTTCGACCAGCACGGGAAGCCGGTCGAGCTCACCGGGTCGCACTTCCTGGGCCGTGCGCTCCAGCACGAGGCGCAGCACCTCGACGGGACGCTCTACTTCGACCACCTCACGCCCGCCGCGCAGGAGGCCGTGATCGCCGAGATGCACCGGGAGCGGCCCGGGGTCCTGGAGGAGCGGCTCGAGCTGTCGGAGGCACTGGGCAAGACCCCGGCCGAGTACCCGGAGGCGCCGCTGCGCTGACCCCTCCGACGAGGTCCGGGTGAGACGGGTGGTTCGGTCTGAGACGGGTTGCTGGGGACGCGACCCAGCAACCCGTCTCAGACCGAACCACCCCTCTCGTTCCGGGGGGTCGGGTCAGGCGCGCCGCGACCGGCGGCTCAGCAGCACCGCACCAGTCCCGGCGGCCAGCAGGACAACCGCGCCGCCCGCGACGAGCAGCGCGTTCGAGCCGGTCGCCGCGAGTCCCTCGTCGGCGGCCGCGGTCACAGCATCGGTCGCCGCCGCACCGGGCGCCGCCGACGGAACGGCCCGGGCGACCGTGGTCGCACCCGCCACGGGAGCGTCCTCTGGCGCTGGGCCCGTCGCGGCGAGCTCGCGCTCGGTGACCGGAGGCGTCGTCGGGGCTTCCGTGAGCGGAGGCGACACGGGCGCCTCGACCGGTGCTCCGCCGTCGGGCACCTCGCTGCTCGGGGCCGGCGACGGGATGGGACGCGTGACGGGCGGGGCCGGGCGCAGGGGCGTCGGCTTCGGGGTGCACTCCGGTGCCTGGCCGCCCTCGCCGAAGTGCTCGTCGAAGCCCTCGACCTGGACCCACGTCACGCAGAAGCCTGCGGGGAACGCGGCGACGGCGCCCGCGAAGTCGAGGAAGCTCGCACCGACATACGCGGCAGTCGATCGCCCGTTGGCCGTCTCGAGGTGGACGTTGAAGCTCTGCTCGCCCGTCCCGTCGAGCGCGGTCGCGCGGTAGTTGACGTGCCCGTGCTCGCGGAACACCTGGCCCGCGGGCAGGCTCACGCCGCTCGCGGTCACGGTGTACGGGGTGGGGGAGTCGGACCCTGCGGACGCGATCGTGGGGGTGGCCACGAGGATCGCTGCCGTGAGGAGGGCGACGGGCGCTGCGCGCATCGAGGAGGACCTTTCGAGGGTGGTCGGAGGGGGACGCCCTCGGCTCTCGGGAGCGAGCGGGGCTGGTGCCGGACGGTTGATCACCGTACTCGTCCGACATGCCCGGATCGACGGGGCGAACGCGACATATCAGCGCCAAAGGTACTCGGGACCGGGTGATTGTGGAAGCGCTCCCAGCGTGTCGCTCGCGTGTCGCGGCGCGGGGAGGGGTCAGAGCGTCGCGAGCCACCGCACGACGGCGTCGCTCACCGCCGCGTGGTCGTTGCGCACGTCGTGGGCGCCGGGCAGTCGCACCTGGGTGACCGGCCCGGGGATCGCCGCGACGTGCTCGTCGAACTCCTCGGGCGAGCCGAACGGGTCGGTCGTCCCGGACACGAACAGCACGGGGACCGTGAGCTGCGGGAAGTGCTCGACGCGCAGCTTGTCGGGCTTGCCCGGCGGGTGCAGGGGATAGCTCAGCAGCACGAGGCCGGCCGCGGGCAGGCCCTCGGCCACGGCGAGCGAGCACATGCGTCCGCCGTAGGACCGACCGCCGAGCACGAGCCGGTCGGACGCGAACTCCTCCTCGGCCGCGAAGCGCGCGGCCTCCTCGACCAGGTGCGCGACCGCGACGGGCGCCCGGTCCGGCATGCGCTTCCCGGCGAGCCGGTACGGGAAGTCGACCCGGCGCACGGGCAGCGGAGCCACGGCCTCCTCGACCGCGACGAGGGTCGGGTGGTCGCGACCGGCCCCGGCCCCCGGCGTGAGGAGGAGCCCGCCGACCGCTGCGCCTGATGATCGCGTCATGGTTCCAGTCTGGCAGCGGCGGCTGACCAGGACCTTTCCTGCGGTCGAGCACGGGGTTGAGGTCGTCAGTCTGCTCAGAACGACCTCAACCCCGTGCTCGGCACCTGGCTGCAACCGCTACAGGGTCGCCAAGAGCTCGCGCATCTCCTGGATCTCCTGCTCCTGGGCGTCGATGATCTCCTGGGCCAACGCCAGCGCCTCGGCGTTCTCGCCGTCCGCGAGCTCGGCCTCGGCCATGTCCACGGCCCCCTCGTGGTGGGCGATCATGCCCTCGAGGAACAGGCGTGAGACGGTCGCGGCGTCCGCGGCCTCGAGCGCCTGGATCTCCTCGTCGCTCAGCATCCCGTCCATCTCGTGGCCCGAGTGGTCGCCCGTCGTCGAGGCGCCCCACTCGGCGAGGAAGCCCTCCATGGTCGCGATCTCAGGCTCTTGCGCGCTCTCGATGCGGGTCGCGAGATCGACGACCGCAGGGTCGACGCCCTCCGTGTCGAGCACGATGCGCGACATCACGAGCGCCTGCTCGTGGTGAGGGATCATCATCTGCGCGAACATGACGTCCGCGTCGTTCGCCCCGGCGGCGTCGGCCCCCGTGTCCTGCGACGGCGAGCCGTTGCCCATGTCGTGACCCTCCATGTCTGCGCCGTCGCCCGCGTCGGCGCAGCCCGCGAGTGCCAGCGTCGAGCCGAGGGTCAGGCCGATGCCGACCTTGGTCAGGGTGTGCTTGTTCATGAGTCGTCCTTCAGGTGATCGGTCGGTGTGCCACGGGTGCCCCGTGGCGGTGACGGTCGCTGCGGCCCTGGTCGGGCCGGGCTCCTATCTCCGACTGATCCCGAGCGCGACGAGCGACGGCGGCCGCAGCGCCGACCCGAGCCGCCGCCAGGGCGCGACGACGCGCGCGAGGTACGTGACGCCGTCGGGCAGGCGGCGCACGAGCGCGGGGCCGCCGAGCGAGAAGAGCGCGACGAGCACCAGGAGGCACATGGCCTCCATCTCGCCGTGCCCCGTGCCCGACGGCGCCCCCTCCTCCGCGCCCACGTCGCCGAGCGGGTGGCCCAGGGTGGGAGCCGCCTCGGCGGCGACCGTGTGCGCGGGCCCGTGCGCCACGGGGCTGCCCGACATCTGGTGCATCCCGACGAACCCGCCGAGCAGCACCACCATCCCGAGCAGCACCGCGAACCGCCGGACGAGGCCGGCGGTTCGGGCGGGCCGGACCGTGTCGCCCAGGTGGGCGGTCGACAGGGTCCTGGCCAGGGCGGTCGGGGACATCACGGACATCGTCTACGAGGCTGCCACACGCTCGGGGTCGAGGTCCAGGCGGCGCAGGAGCTGCGCGTTGAGGGCCACGATCACGGTCGACAGGGACATGAGCAGTGCGCCCACCGCCATGGGCATGACGAACCCGACCGGCGCCAGGACGCCTGCCGCGAGCGGCACCGACACCAGGTTGTACCCGGCGGCCCACCACAGGTTCTGCTTCATCTTGCGGTAGCTGGCCCGGGAGAGCTCGATGACCGACAGGACCGAGCGCGGGTCGTCGCTCGCGAGGATGACCCCGGCCGACGCGATGGCCACGTCGGTGCCCGCGCCGATCGCGATGCCCACGTCCGCCTGGGCGAGCGCGGGGGCGTCGTTGACGCCGTCGCCGACCATCGCGACCTTGTGCCCGCGCGCCTGGAGCTCGGAGACCTTGTCGCCCTTGTCGCCCGGACGGACCCCGGCGAACACCTCGTCGATGCCGAGCTCGTCGGCCACCGACTGCGCCACGGCCTGCGCGTCACCCGTGATCATGACGACCCGGATGTTGCGCCGGTGCAGGGCGTCGATCGCCTCCCGGGACTCGGGCCTGATCTCGTCGGCCAGCGCGAAGCCGCCCAGCACCCGCGGAGTGCCGGAGCCCAGGTCGAGCGCGTGCAGGACCGTCGCGCCCTCGCCCTCCCATGCGGCGGCGTCGGGCACGGGGTCGAGGCCGTGCTCCCGCAGGAGCGACGGGCCGCCCACCGCCACCCGGCGACCGTCCACGAGACCCGAGACGCCCACTGCGGTCGAGGACTGGAAGTCCTCGGCGCGCGGCACCCGCACGCCCCTGTCCGCAGCGGCGCCCACGATCGCGCGGGCCAGGGGGTGCTGCGAGTCGGCCTCGACGGCCGCCGCGAGCGCGAGCAGCTCGTCCTCGCTGCCCGACGTCGCGACCAGGTGTGTCACGACGGGCTCGCCCTTGGTCAGGGTGCCGGTCTTGTCGAACAGGACAGCGTCGACCGTGCGCATCTGCTCGAGCGCCATGCGGTCCTTGACGAGCACGCCCGCCTTGGCCGCGCGCTCGGTCGAGATCGACACGACGAGCGGGATCGCGAGGCCAAGCGCGTGGGGGCACGCGATGACGAGGACCGTGATGGTCCGGATCAGCGCGCTCTCCGGCGTGCCCCACACGGTCCAGGAGATCAGCGTCAGCACCGCGGCGCCGAGCGCGAACCAGAAGAGCCAGCCTGCTGCGCGGTCCGCGAGACGCTGCGCGTGCGACGACGACGCCTGCGCCTGCGTCACCAGGCGCTGGATGCCCGCGAGCGCCGTGTCGTCGCCGACCGCGTCGACCTTGACGCGCAGCGCCTGGTCGGTCGCGACCGTCCCGGCCACGACGTGGTCGCCGACCGTCCGGCGCACCGGGCGCGACTCGCCCGTGATCATCGACTCGTCGACGTCCGCAGTCCCTTCCGAGACCACGCCGTCCGCGGGCACGCGCCCACCAGGACGCACCACGACGACGTCGCCCACGACAAGGTCCGTCGGGGAGACCGTGGACACCTGGCCGTCGTCACTCACGCGCTCGGCCTCGTCGGGCAGCAGCGCCGCGAGCGACTCCAGGGCCGACGACGACTGCGCGAGCGACCGCATCTCGATCCAGTGGCCCAGCAGCATGATCACGACCAGCAGCGCGAGCTCCCACCAGAAGTCGAGCTCGTGCGACAGGATCCCCAGGCTCGCGCCCCACGACGACACGAACGCGACCGTGATCGCGAGCGCGACGAGCAGCATCATGCCGGGCTTGCGCGCCTTGAGCTCGTCGAACGCGCCCGTGAGGAACGGCTTGCCACCCCACACGTACATGACCGTGCCGAGGACCGGCGAGATCCACGCGATGCCCGGGACGTCCGGGAGCGAGTAGCCGATGATCGACGCGAACATCTCGCTCGCGAGGACCGTCGGGACCGCGAGGGCCAGCATGATCCAGAACAGGCGGCGGAACATCGCGACGTGGCCTGCGTGACCGCCGTGCCCGCCGTGGCCCTCGTGACCTGCGTGGGCAGCGGCGTGGCCGTCGTGCGCGGAGTGGTCCTCGTGGCCGCCGGCGTGGGCCGAGTGGTCGGTCGCGGTCATGGTCGCCATGTCATGACCTGCGTGGCCCTGGTGCTCGGTGTGGCTCCGGTGCTCGGCGTGGCCCGCGTGCGAGCCGTCGTCGCCCGTGTGCTGCGCGTCGTCGCGACCTGCGTGCCCGCCGTGACCGGTGCGGTCACCGTGCTCGTCGTGCTCACCGTGCTCGTCGTGGTCCATGGGATTCACTGTCCCGTCCTCCCTCGTATCGCGCCGGGCGACCTTGGCGCCCAGCATACCCCCTAGGGGTATCGATAACTCTTGATACTGCCGCAGCATTCCCGGTCCGTCAAGAGGAAGCCGCGAGACGCCGACGCGCGGTGCCCCGGTCGCGGACCTAGCCTGAAAGCCCGACGACGGGCGGAGCAGCCATGACCCTGGTCCTTCACGACGAGCTCTTCGACGCGCAGCTCGTCCGAGCGCTCGCGTACACCGCGCAGGGCGGCGCGGAGATCGGTGAGTGCCTCGAGACCGCCCGCCGCATCACCCGGACCGACGGGAACCAGTGGTACGACGAGTGGTCCGCGACCGCCGCGCGCGTCGAGAAGGCTGCCGAGGAGAGCGACATCGCAGGCCACCGGGCCAGTGCCCGCGGTGCCTGGCTGCGCGCCTCGAACTACTACCGCACGGCTGGGCTCTTTCTCATGGGGGCGCCCGTCGACGACAGGTTCCGCGAGAGCTCGCGCCGTCAGACCGAGACCTTCCGCAAGGGGGCCGCACTCCTGGACCTTCCCCCGGACGTGCTCGAGATCGGTTTCGAGGGCGGGACGCTCCCCGGCTACTTCTACCGGGCCGCCGACGACGGACGCCCGCGTCCCACGGTCCTGCTCGTCGACGGCTACGACGGCACGGCCGAGGAGCTGTACTTCGCGAACGCGGTCGCGGCGCTCGACCGGGGGTACGACGTCCTCGCGTTCGACGGCCCGGGTCAGGGCAGCGTGATCCTCGACCAGGGCATCGCGTTCCGGCCGGACTGGGAGACCGTGGTGAGCGCCGTCGTCGACCACGCGCTGACCCTGGACGAGGTGGACCCGCAGCGCATCGTGGTGCACGGCTGGAGCTTCGGCGGCTACCTCGCGCCCCGCGCCGCGACCGGGGAGCACCGCCTCGCGGCCTGCGTCGCCGACAGCGGACCGTACGACCTGTTCGACACGGTCGCTGCGAAGTTCCCCTCGCTCCTGGCAGGCCACCTCGGCGACGACCACGGGGCCGCTCTCCGGGTCGTCGAGACCGCGCTGCACCAGCTCCTCAAGAAGCCCTCGGCGGGCTGGGCGCTGCGCCGGAACCTGTGGGTGCACGGCGTACGCGACCCGCTCGACTTCGTCAGGATGTCCCGTGACTACACGCTGCGCGGGCGTGAGCACCTCATCCGTTGCCCGGTGCTCGTGTGCCGCACCGTGGGCGACGACCTGTCGGTCTCGTCCCGGACCCTCGCCGAGAACCTCACGTGCCCGACCGAGTACGTCGAGCTCGGCCCCGGGGACGGCGTCACGGGCCACTGCGAGATGACCGGCCGAGGGGTCTTCCACCGGCGCGTGTACGACTGGCTCGACGAGACCCTCGGATACGACGGCACCCCCGCGTAGCCTCCCGGTGCCGGGGTGCGCCCGTCAGGGAGCCGTGGGCACGCTCGTGACCGTCGTCAGGAGGAACGCCGAGTCCTCCAGGGCGGCGACGGCGTGCCGCTCGTGCGTGAGCACGCGCAGCTCGCCCGGACCGACCTCCTCGTCGCCCTCCAGCGCCGTGACGCGGACGCGGCCACGCAGCACCTGGATGCTCGCGGCGGGCGGCGAGTTGTGCTCGCCGAGCTCGACGCCCGCGAGGATCGCGATGATGGTCTGGCGCAGGACGCCGTCGTGCAGCACGACCTCCGCGCTGCGGCCGTTGTCGCCGTCCCGGGCGCGCGTGAGGTGCGCGTCGGTGAGCAGCTCGAGGTTCGTCATGGGGGTTTCCGTTCGGCCGGGGGTGGGGCTTCCATCATGGCGGTCGGGCGTCCGGTTCGCCCGGTGTGCGCGGGTGCCCGACGGCGTCGCTCACCGCGCCTCGTCGGCGCGCCCGGGTACGTGGCCTGGGGCGGGCGCCGGGCTACTGGATCCCGAACCCGCCATCGGTGGTGAGAACCTGCCCGACGACCCACGAGCCCGCCGGTCCGGCGAGCCACGCGATGAGGCGGGCAGGGTCGGCGGGCTCGCCCCAGCGGCCGAACGGGGTCGCCGCGCGCAGGGCCTCGAGCTCGGCGAGCGGCCGGTCGGTCGACCCCGGGTCGAGGTACCCGGTGTTGACGGGGCCAGGGTTGACGGTGTTGAGCACGATGCCCAGGTCGAGCAGCTCGGCCGCGACCGTCGCGGTGACTCCGGCGAGCGCGGCCTTGGACGCCGCGTAGGCGACCTCGCCGCGCATCGGCCCGGCCTGCTGGCCCGAAGTCATCCAGAAGACCTTGGGCGCCGTCTCCGGGTCGGCCGGGCCCTGGCGGGCGGAGCGCTCTCCGGGCCGGGCTCCGGGCTTCCCGTCGGTCCGGGCGTGCTCGAGCGCGAACCGGCGCGTGAGCAGGAGCGTCGAGCGCGTGTTGGCCCCCCAGAACGCGTCGAGGGTGTCGGCGTCCATGTCGAGGATCGAGCCGTCGCCGCCGCTGCGCGCGTGGTTGCACACGAGGACGTCGACCGACCCGGTGAGCGCGAGAGCGGCATCGAACAGTGCGTCGAGCCGAGCGGGATCGCGCAGGTCGGCGCTCGCCGCTCCTGACACCGCCTCGCCACGGAGCGCCGCCCGGACGCCGTCGGCGACCGCGTCGAGATCGTCCCCGCCCCAGGGCAGGGCGGCGTCGTGCGGGGCGTAGTGGTGCGTGAAGACGTTGGCGCCCTGGGCGGCGAGCTCGCGGGCGACGGCGTAACCGATCCCCTTGCGCCGGGACACGCCGGTCACGAGGGCGGTACGGCCGGCGAGAGGGAGGTGAGGGGTCGTCATGCGGCGACCGTAGCGACTCGGCGAAACGGTCTCCAGGCCATTTCGCAGCCGCCTGCACGCCCCCTCCGGGGTGTGACGCCGGTCACTCGTCGGCAGGTCGGCGCGCGATCCGGGGACGGGTGACAGAGCATGGGGTGATGCACGTGCCCACCTTCGTCGACGTCTGGCAGCTCCTCAACGACGCCGATCGCGAACGTCTCGCCGAGATCGACGAGACCGAGACCGAGATCCTCGACTTCCTGCGGACGCAGCCCGTCGAGGACGTCGACGCGCCCCTGTTCTCCGACCTGCAGGTCGAGCGCCTGCGCGTCTACCGGGCAGCGCTCGAGCGCGCCAACCCGGGCGAGTCCCAGCCCGAGGCCGCGTCGGCCTAGCACCGCGCGCCGCATCCGGTGCCCGGCTGCGGGCCGTCGGCGTCAGCAGAGTCAGTGGGTCGGCATCTCCAGGCAGCCGCCGTCGGCGATCGGGCCGCCCGCCTCGAGGGTCACGCCCTCCGGTGCGATCCCGCCGTAGACGCAGCCCCCGGGGACGCTCACACCGACCCCGAAGGTCGTCGCGGGGTCGCCCGACACCGTCGTCTCGGGAGTCACGCCGAACGTCTCGAACCCCGCACCCGTCAGCGCGGCCACGACCTCGTCGCGGCGCAGGGTCTCGCCCGTGACGAGCGGGGTGAGCGCGGCCTCGACCGCGGGGACGGACAGCGCGGCCTCGGCGTCCGACGCGGGGGTCCCGCGGCGCTCGCGGTAGGCCTCGTTCGAGGAGTCGAGTCCCTGGTTCTCCGGCTCGGGGGTCTGGCCCGTCGACCCGGTGACCGAGGAGGACACGTCCTGGGGCGCGTCGGGCCCGCCGGACGTGTCGAACGCGTCGGGCCACCGGCCGATCAGGACCACGAAGCCCACGAAGGCCGCGACCAGTGCGACCGTGACGAGGGCCACGAGCCCGACCACGACCCGGACGACCCACGTGGCCGCACGTGAACGACCAGCGGGCGTGACGCCGTCGGGCAGGGGGCGGTTCATCCGGCGAGTCTCGCGGCCCGGCGACCCACGCGTCCAGCGCAGGGCGCGACCCTGCGCGAGATCTCC
Source organism: Oerskovia paurometabola (assembly GCF_016907365.1). Lineage (NCBI taxonomy): Bacteria > Bacillati > Actinomycetota > Actinomycetes > Micrococcales > Cellulomonadaceae > Oerskovia > Oerskovia paurometabola. The sequence goes on from NZ_JAFBBV010000001.1 coordinate 936,504, forward strand.
ACGAGCGGACGCGACGGGGCGAGGGCGGTCGGACCGCCCTCGCCCCGTGCCGCGCCGTCCGCATCACGGCCTACGTCACCGGCAGCCTCAGCGCCTCGCCGAGCGGGACCGACGGCCCCTGGAACGGCACCATGTCCTGGGCGCACGTCGCGCCGTCGGTCGCCTCGAGGTCGACGAGGTAGCGGGCCACCGCGGCGTCGGCGCACGCGGACTTGCCGACGATCGTGTGTCCCCACCCCTCGACGGTGAGCACGCGTGCGTCGGGCCAGCGGTCGGCGTACGGCTGCGTGAACGCGTAGGGCGTCGCCGGGTCGAACCGGGTGCCGACGACGAGCACCGGCGCTTCGGTCGTCTGGTCCCACGGACCGGTGAACGCGTCGCGGTCGGTCACCGGGACGAACTCGCACTGGATGCCGACCCAGCCGCGGTAGCGGCCGAAGTGCGGGTACTGCGCGTCGAGCGCGTCGACCTTCGCCGCGTACGACCGGGGGGCGCCCGGCGTGGTGACGTCCACGCACAGGCTCGCGAGCGCGCCGCCGACCGACGGGTAGTCCTGCGCGTACCCGGCGCGGCGCAGGAGCTCCCCGAGGGACGGGGCGGCGCTGCGGGCGCCGGGCGCGTCCGCGGCAGGCGGCCCGACGGCGCCGCTCAGCACCGCGAGGCTCGCGAGCGTCAGGTCGAGGTCGCCCCAGGCGACGGGCTCGTAGAGGTAGGAGAAGACGAGCGCCACGGTCTCGGGATACCCGATCGGGACGGTCGAACCGTCCGGGAGCGGCACCTCGACGGGTGTCTCGCGCAAGGCTGCGTACGTCGCCTCGACGACCTCGGCCGGGTCGCCGAGCGACGCCAGCGCGCAGGCCGTCGGGCCCGCCTCGGTGCACAGCCGCGCGAACTCGCCGAACGTCTCGGTCGCGCCCGCGGCCTGCCCGATGCGCGCGCCCAGCAGCTCGTCGGACCCGACGCCCGACCAGGCGTCGACGTCCATCGTCCCGTCGAGCACCATCGCGCGGACCCGGTCCGGGAACAGCGCCGCGTACGTGGCCCCGAGGACCGTGCCGTACGAGTAGCCGACGTAGCTGAGCTCGTCGTCGCCCACGGCCTGGCGCAGCAGGTCCATGTCGCGAGCGACGTTCGCGGTCGACGAGTGCGAGATGCGGTCCCCGGAGAAGAGGGTGCACGACGCCCCGAGGGTCGCCATCTGCCCGAGGAAGCGCCGCTCCTCGCGGTCGGTGACCGGGAACGCCGGCACGCTCGACATGAACGCCGTCTCGCGCTCGGCGTCGCGGAAGCACGTCGCCGGGTCGGACGTCCCGACCGCGCGCGGGTCGAACCCGATCACGTCGAAACGGGCGAGCACCTCGTCGTCGAACAGCCTGCCGCCGAGCTGGTGGAGGCCCTCGACGCCCGGGCCGCCCGGCCCGCCGAAGTTCGTGAACAGGCTCCCGACGCGCTGCGTCGGGTCGGTCGCGGGCAGCCGGGTCAGGCCGATCGTGGTGGTCCGGCCCCGCGGACGGTCGTAGTCCGTGGGGACCTCGACGCTCGCGCACTCGAACGCCTCGAGGCCCGCGCCGTCGCACGGCCCCCACGCGATCTGGGGCACCGCGGCCTCGACCTGCCCGGCCTCGACCTGCCCGCCCGGCGACGGCGGATCACCCCCCGGCCCGGTGGCGGCCACGGCAGGCATGCCACCCAGGAGAAGGACCGCCGCCAGCGTGGACGCTGCGGCGCGGACTCGTGTCGTCGTCGATCGCGAAGTCATCGGGACCATCCGAGCACGACCATGTCGGACATGCACCTCGAGGCTCGGCACGAGTCCCTCGACGCGACGACCGTCCCCGCCCGGTGCGTGTCCTCCTGCGCTCGCCCGCCCGGCGCGGGAGAGTAGGGGCCATGCAGATCCTCTCCTCGATCGGGACGGCCCTGTTCACCGGTGCCGCCACGATCGTCATGGTCCTCCTGCTCGCGGCGACGGCCCGCAGGGTCCTGGGAGTGCCGGTCGGGTGGATCCGGTCGATCCTCATGACGGTCTTCGTGGTCTCGCTCGGGTCGTGGGGGCTCACCGAGGGGTTCCAGCAGCTCGGGGTCCTGGAGGCCGACGGGTCGCTCACGGTCCACCCCGGGGTCGTCCTCGTGATCGTCGTCCTCGCGTGGGCGTGGTCGTTCGTGATCGGCCTCGGTCTGCTGCTCGTCCTGGAGCTCCTGGTACCGACGGGCAGCATCCCGACCCCGTGGCGCGCGGTCGTCGAGCTGCGCAGGGGGTCCAAGGACCTGTGGCGCTACACCCAGATCATGGGGATCATGATCCGCCACGGCCTGGGCGGGTTCTTCGGTCGCGGCGCACGGCGGCGCAGCCACCAGAGGACCACCGACTCCGAGGAGAGGGCCGTCGCGCGCGAGCTGCGGGCCGCGCTGAGCGACGCGGGCGTGACGTTCGTGAAGCTCGGCCAGATGCTCTCGACCCGTGCGGACCTGCTGCCCGCGGTGTACGTCGAGGAGCTGTCCCGGCTCCAGAGCCAGGTCCCGCCCGCGCCCTGGGCGCACATCGAGGCCATGGTCACGCGGTCGATCGGCGCGCCCGTGGACACCGTGTTCGCATACTTCGACCCCGATCCCATCGCGTCCGCCTCGGTCGGCCAGGTGCACTGCGCGACCCTGCTCGACGGACGCGAGGTCGTCGTCAAGGTCCAGCGGCCAGGAGCACGCCAGCAGGTCCTCGGCGACCTGCGCATCGTGCTGCGGATCGCGCGCAGGCTCCAGCGCGACACGTCGTGGGGGCCGTCGCTGGGCATCATGGACCTCGCCGAAGGCTTCGCGGCCTCCCTGCGCGAGGAGCTCGACTACACGACCGAGCTCGAGAACACGCTCAACGTGCAGGGCGCGCTCGCGACGATCCGCCGGTCGAAGCGGCACCCGCTGCCCGGGGCCCACCAGGTCGAGGATCCCGACGCGAACGTGCCTCTCGTCGAGATCCCGTACGTGCACCCCGAGCTGTCGAGCTCGACGCTCCTGGTCATGGACCGTCTCGACGGCACTCCCGTCGGGGACGCGGCCGACCTGCTCGCGACGTTCGACGACGACACGCGCCACGACATCGCGGCCCGCCTGCTGCGCGTCACGCTCGACCAGATCGTCGTGACCGGGGTGTTCCACGCCGACCTGCACCCGGGCAACGTCTTCCTGCGTGACGACGGCTCGCTCGGGCTGCTCGACTTCGGCTCGGTCGGCCGGCTCGACGAGGCCGAGCGGGTCGCTCTCGCGGCGGTGCTGCTCGCGGTCGAGGCCGACGACTCGATCGCGGCGACCGACGCGCTCATCGAGCTGCTCGACCAGCCCGACAGCTTCGACGAGCGCAGGTTCGAGCGCTCGGTCGGTCGGCTCATCCTGCGGTTCCGCGGGGCAGGGGCGGCGAGCAGCGGCTCGCTGTTCGCGGCGATGGTCCGCCTCGTGAACGACGCAGGCATGGGCGTGCCGCCGCAGGTCGCTGCGGCGTTCCGCACGATCGCGGCGCTCGACGGGACGCTGCACCTGCTCTCGCCCTCGTTCGAGCTCGTCTCCTCGGCGCGCGACGAGGGCGAGGAGCTGCTGCGCAACATGGTCAGCCTGCGCAAGATCCGCGCGAAAGCCGGGTCCCAGCTCCTGGCGTTCGCCCCGTCGATCGAACGCCTTCCCCGGCGCCTCAACAAGATCACGTCGGACCTCGAGGCGGGCAGGTTCACCGTCAACGTCCGGGCGTTCGCCGACCCGGGTGACCGGAAGTTCGTCACGAGCCTCGTGCAGCAGGTCATCTCGACCATCATCGCGGCCGCGAGCGTCGTGGGCGGGGTCTTCCTCCTCATCGCGGAGAACGGCCCGCAGCTCACGAACGACCTGAGCTGGTACTCGGTGTTCGGCGCCGTGATGCTGTTCATCGGTGCGGTGCTCAGCATCCGCGTGCTGATCTACGCGTTCCGGGGCGCCCCGGCCGACCGGAGCTGGTAGGAGATGTCCCGTCGCGAGCTCGTCGTCCTCGGCACCGCCAGCCAGGTGCCCACGCGTACCCGCAACCACAACGGCTACGTCCTGTTCTGGGACGACGAGGCGGTCCTGTTCGACCCGGGCGAGGGCACGCAGCGGCAGATGCTGCGGGCGGGGGTGTCGGCGACGGACCTGACGCGGATCGCGATCACGCACCTGCACGGCGACCACAGCCTGGGGCTGGCCGGCGTCGTGCAGCGGATCAGCCTGGACGGCGTGCCGCACACGGTCCCGGTGTCCTTCCCGGCCTCGGGCGCGACGTGGGTCGACCACCTGCTCGACGCCACGTCCTACCACCACCGTGCGGACCTCGCGCTGCAGCCGCTCTCCGATGACGGGGTCGTCCCGCCAGTCCGGGCCGAACCCGGGTTCGTCCTGCGCGCCGAGCGGCTCGACCACGGCGTCGAGGCGTTCGGCTACCGGCTCGACGAGCCGGCGGGACGGCGCATGGTCCCGGAGCTGCTCGCGGCCGCCGGGATCCACGGGCCCACGGTCGGGCTGCTCCAGCGCGAGGGCGTCGTCGAGGTGGGTGCCGGGACGATCGGGCTCGAGGACGTGAGCGTCGTGCGACCTGGGCAGTCGTTCGCGTTCGTCATGGACACGCGCCTGTGCGACGCGGTCTTCTCGCTCGCGCGGGGAGTCGACCTGCTCGTCATCGAGGCGACGTTCCTCGACAGGGACCGCGACCTCGCCCACGCGTTCGGTCACCTGACCGCGCTCCAGGCGGCGACGGTCGCGGCCGAGTGCGGCGTCCGGTCGCTCGTCCTGACGCACTTCTCGCAGCGCTACCAGGACCCGGCCGAGTTCTGGGCCGAGGCAAGGACCGTGTTCGACGGCGAGCTCACGGTCGCCGAGGACCTCGACCGTGTGCAGGTCCCCCCGCGCGCACACTGACCCGGCGTCGGACGGGGGCGGCCGAGAACGTGTCCGAGGTCGTTCTCGTGGGGATGGCGGCCTTTCTCCCGTGCTCGACGGCGCAGAGTCCCGTGGTCGGCACCACTACCCTCGGAGCATGCCCGACGCGCCCGATGAGCAGGACCAGCCCGACGCGCCCGACGACGCCCCCCGCCGCCTTCGCTGGGGCTGGCTGCTCCTCGCCGTGGTGGTCGCGGTCGTGTCCTTCCTCGCCGTGAGCGTCCAGTCCGGCCGGTGCGTCGACTCCGTCACGCCCGGTGCGTCCTACTGCACCAGCGGCCCCGTGCTCGGCACCGGGGGCTGGCTCGTCGGTCTCGCTGGAGCGGGGTTCGTCATCTATGCGGTGCGCCGGGGGCTCGGTCGGCGGTAGGCGCCAGGGCCGTCGGTGCCTCCCGCTACGGTCCACCTCATGGCTGATCGCGCGCACGGCACCCCCACCCCGCCCACCGACTCCTCGGTCGACCGCGAGGACTGGTACGGCCGCGACCTCGACGGCGAGACGTTCGAGCGCGTCGCGTTCGGTGACTGCGACTTCTCCGAGATCACGACGACGGGCGCCACGTTCACCGAGTGCACGTTCCGCAACGTCCGGTTCAACGCGTCGACCCACACCGACTCGGCCTTCGCGAACTGCACCTTCTCGCGCTGCTCCTTCTTCGACACCACGTTCACGCGCTGCAAGACCGTGGGGTCGACGTTCACCGAGTGCAGCTTCGACCTCCTCAAGGTCGTGGGCGGGAACTGGTCGTTCGTGACGATGGTCGGGGCGGACCTGCGCAGCGTCACCGTCACCGGGGCGCGCTTCCGCGAGGCGGACCTGACGGGCGCCCGCTGCCAGGGGGCCGTGCTGCGCGACCTCGACCTGTCCGGGGCCTGGCTGCACAAGGCCGACTTCACGGGCACGGACCTGCGTGGCAGCGACCTCAGCGCGCTCGACCCTCTGAGCAGCATCGTGCAGGGGGCGATCGTGGACCCGGCGCAGGCGCTCGTGGTCGCCGAGGCCCTGGGCCTGGACGTGCGGACGCACTGAGTGCGGGTGGGCAGTGCGGACTCGCCGAGTGCGGTGGGGCGGGGCGCGCACCGACGACACGCCGAGGCTCCCCGGCGGCGCGGTGAGACGCGTCACGTTCGCGTCATGATCGCCTCAGGATCGTGTCTCTTCCCCTGACAGGCGCTTCACGCCCGACCCTCGGGCACGCCGCGGAAGGACCCACCCATGTCGACGACGAGCGAGACCGACCTCCGGGCCTTGGCCGACGAGGAGCTGGTCGACGCCGTCCGCGGTGGCTCGCAGGACGCGTACGCGGTCCTGTGGTCGCGCCACTCGGGGGCCGGACGCGGTGCGGCGCGCCGCGTCACGTCGTCGTTCGACCCGGACGACCTGGTCCAGGAGTCCTTCCTGCGCATCCTGCGCGCGATCCAGGCGGGCAACGGACCGACCGGCCCCTTCCGCCCCTACCTCTACCAGACGGTGCGCAGCGTCGCGATCACGTGGTCGCACGCGCCGGACCCGATCTCGGTCGACCAGGTGCCCGAGGTGGCCGACCCGGTCGACATGGCCGACGTCGTGGTCGAGGGGTCGGTCACGGTCACGGCCTTCAAGGCGCTGCCCGCACGGTGGCAGGCCGTGCTCTGGTACACCGAGGTCGAGGGCATGGAGGCTCGCGAGGTCGCGCCGCTGCTCGGCCTCAGCGCGGGGTCGGTCTCGGCCCTGGCCTACCGGGCGCGCGAGGGGTTGCGCCGGTCCTGGCTCCAGGCCCACGTCAACACGGCCGCGGTCTCCGACGAGTGCCGGTGGGCCGCGGAGCAGATGGGCGACTACAACCGCGGCGCCCTGAGCGCGCGGAACAAGGACCGTTTCGAGGAGCACCTCACGGGGTGCTTGCCGTGCTCGATCCTGGTCGACGAGGTCGACCAGGTCGCCTCGCGGCTGGGACTCCTGCTCGTCCCGCTGGTGCTGGGTGTCCCGGCAGTCCTGGGCGGTACCTCGGCGGCGCTCGGGGGAGCGGGGTTCGTCCCGGCCAAGGGCGTCTTCATCGACCCGACGGCGGACCTCGCCCTGGGTGTCGCGGGCGCCGAGGGCACTGCGGGCGGGTCCGGTGGTGGAGCGGGCGGTGGGTCGACCGGGTCCACGGGCGGGGCCGCGAGCAATGTCCCGGTGGGGGCCGCAGGTGCCGGGGTCACGGGGGCGGCCGCGGCCTCCGGGCTCTCGGGCGGGGCGATCCTCGCTCTCGTCACCGCCGGAGTCGCCGTCGCGGTCGGTGCGGTCGCGGTCGCGCAGCCGTGGGGAGCCACCCCGCCCGTCGTGGCGGAGCACTCAGGACCGAGCCCCGAGAACTCGTCCGACGGGGCGTCCCAGGCCCCGTCGGACGACGGGCTGGCCCTCGTGCCGGGGGCGGACCCGACAGATCCCACGACGGTCCCGGACGAGGTGCTGCCGGTGCCGGCACCTGCTGCGGGCCAGGACGAGGGCACCGCGGCGGACCTCCCGTCCCGGGGGGCGGGGACCGGTCGCGCGACGACCTCGGTCGTCCCGGCGCCGGTTCCAGCCGTTCCGGTGGTGCCACCGTCCGGGCCGCCCGTGGACCCTGCGCCGGTGCCTCCGCCGAGTCCCGAGACTCCTGTCGACCCGGAGACCCCTGTCGACCCGGAGACCCCCGTCGACCCGGAGACCCCTGTCGACCCGGAGCTCGGCGCGCCGACCCTGGTCGCCCCGCCCGCGGGCGAGCTGGTCTACCTGCCCGAGCTCTCGGGCACGGGCGAGCCCGGTGCGACGGTCACGATCTCGGCGACCGGCCACGGAGCCTCTGCCGTCGTCGCCAGCGCGGACGTCGCACCCGACGGCACGTGGCGAGCGACGCCGTCGGGCAGTGCGACCGTGTGGGAGACGCTCACCGCGACGCAGGAGCGCAACGGCACGACCTCCGAGGCCACGAACGTCCCGGGGCCGTTCACGTTCCTGCTGCCCTCGATCCTCGCCCCCGCGGACGGCGACGTCGTCGACTGGGCGCCGTCGATCACGGTGCGGATCGACGGACGCGCCGGGCTCACGACCGAGGCGTTCCTCGACGGGCGGTCGACGGGCAACACGCACACGATGACGGGCAGGCCGCTCGGCCTCGTCGCCTCAGGGCTCGCGCCGGGCGAGCACACGCTCGGGCTGCGCTACGTCGACCGCGCGACCGGCGCCGTCGGGCCGATCGTGACGTCGACGTTCACGATCGGCCCGCTACCCAGCTAGTCGGCCCTAGTCGGCCGGGCGCCGGACCACGGTCACCGGGCACGTCGCGTACTCGACGGCCTGCCGGCTCACCGAGCCCAGGAGGAGGCGGTCGAACCCGCCCGTACCCCGGTTGCCGACGACCAGGCGCTCGGCGCCCTCCGACGCCTCGAGGAGCCCTTTCGCAGGGTGGGCGTGCACGACGCTGCGGCGGACCTGGTCCTCGGGCAGGTCCACGCCCGCAGCCTCGAGCGCACGGTCGAGCTGCTCGCCGGCGAACTTCTCGTAGTCGTCGATGGGCGGGGTCCAGCCCCACGAGTCGGGCAGCGGGGCCAGCGTGACGATCTGCCAGCAGAACACCGCGTCCAGGACCGAGCCCCTGCGGCGGGCGACCTCGAGCCCGTGACGCAGCGCATGCACCGACGTGCGCGAGCCGTCCACCCCCACCACGACACGCGGGGGCGCGTCGGCCGCGGCAGGGGCTCCGGCGTCGTCCGTCTCGTCGTCACCGGCGGACCGCACGACCGTCACCGGGACCTGCGTCGCGCCCTGGACGACGGCCGACGACACCGAGCCCAGCACGAGCCGACCCAGCCGACCCAGCCCACGGCTGCCCACCACGAGCATCTCCGAGTGCTCCGCGCGGGCCAACAGCGCGGTGGCCGCCGAGCCCTGGACCTGCTCCGCGTGCGTGACCGCGTCGACCCCCGTGCGGTGCCGGGCCTCGTCCAGGAGGGTCAGGACCTGGTCCTGCTTGAGGTCCGCGAGATGGCTGAAGTCGGCCGGCTCCGAGGGACGAGGACCGTCCTTCCAGGACGGTTCCCAGGCGAGGACCGCCGTGAGCGGCACACCCCGCGAACCCGCCTCGACGAGCGCCCAGTCGAGGGCTTCCTGGGACCGGGCCGATCCGTCCACACCGACGACCACGTCACTCATCGACGTCACCTGCTCTCTCGTTCGACGACCAGCCGGGGCTCCTGCGCACCGTCCGCACCTCCATCTTGGCCGTTCCCGCGAGCCACGTCACGCCTGGGCGTGTCTGCTTGATCACGAGGGGCCGTCAGCATCGCCCGGACCGTGCCAGGGCCTTAGAAACGAGGCCCGTCGTCGCCGTGCAGGAGGTTGCGGATCGGGGCCGTGGAGATGTCCACGCGGTCCACGAGGTCGGTCGGCCCGGACACGATCACGGCCCGGTCGGCGAGGGGCACGTACACCGCGACGGTCGCCCGGACGGCGACCCGGACGCACGGGTGCGAGACGTCGTCGACCACGAAGGCCGTGTGCTGGAGAGGCGCCTGGTCGACCTCCTCGACGATGGCCCGCATCGCGGAGCGGTAGTCCTGGTAGGCGTCGGCGAAGTCCGCGCCCGTCGGCCCCTCGGTGCCGTCGGGGGCGTCGTTGTGCAGGGGTGCGGCGAGCGCACCGCTCAAGGCCGCGCGCACGATGTCCTCGATCTGCTGCGGGTCGTCCGTCCCGACGCGCAGCGTCTCGACGTCGACCGCCTCGCCGACGAACGACACATAGGCGCGCAGGAAGCGCTCCTCGGTCGGGTCGCGGTCGTCGTCCCCGGCGCCCGTCCCGGTGACGGTCTCCTCCTCGAGGTCCAGGCCCCACGTGAGCGGGTCCGTGATCTCGCCGACGACACCGCTGAAGCGGGCGAAGCGCGCGACGATCTGCTCCCACGACTCGTGGGCTCCTGCTGGTTCGTCCGGCTTGTGCATCGTCCTCCCTCGGACTGGCGCGTGCCCCTGCCTCGAGACTGCCCCTGTGGCGTCCTGGGGTCAACGATGGTGGCGGCGCGTCCGTCGCGCACGTCGGGAGCGGGTGAGTCCGGTCGGCGGAACGTGTGGTCCGCCCGCCGGGACGACGCCCTGGTCTGCGACGACGCGTGCCAACCTCGGGGCATGACCCAGGGGAGCTCGCAGCCTGAGCGGCGTCCCACGAGGCGTCGACGACGCCGCGGCCCCGGCTGGGTGCCCGACCAGCACGGCGCCTGGGCGATGCTCGCGGTGCCGCTGCTGGTCGGGATCTTCCTCGGCGGGCCTGCGTGGGTGCACGTGCCGCTCGCCGTCCTGTGGTTCGTCGGGTACTTCGCGTTCTTCGCGACGGGCCTGTGGCTCAAGTCGCGGTTCAAGGCGCGCTGGTGGCCGCCCGTGCGGGCGTACGGGATCGCGACGGTCGTCCCAGCCGTCGCGGTCCTGCTCGTGCGCCCCGACCTCCTCGCGTGGGTGCCGCTCTTCCTCCCGCTCGTCGCAGTGAGCCTGTGGAGCTCGTACCGACGCAGCGAGCGCTCGTTGCTCAACGACGGCGCCACGGTGCTCGCGGCGTGCCTCATGCTGCCGGTCGCGTTCGCGGCGGGCGTGGACCCGGTGCCGGGTGGGTGGCCGGGCACGGCGTGGCTGGGCGGTTGGCCGGACGCGCGCCTGCCCGACGGCGTCACGGGCGTCGCGGGGATCGGGTGGCCCCAGGTGTGGGCGCTGTTCGTGCTCGTGCTGGCCTACTTCGCGGGGACGATCCTCTACGTCAAGACGCTGATCCGGGAGCGCGGCGAGCGCTCCTACCTCGTCGCGTCGGTGGTCTACCACCTGGCGGCCGGCGTGGTCGCGTCCGCCGCCCTCGCGGCGGCAGGGCTCGTGTGGTGGCCCGCCGGGGTGCTGTTCGCCGGGCTCACGGTGCGGGCGGTCTGGGTGCCGCGCACCGCAGCGAAGCCCCTGCAGTTCGGGATGGGCGAGGTCGTGGCGAGCGTTCTGGTGGCGGTCGTGGCGCTCGTGCTGCCGCAGACGTCCGAGGTGGCCGGGTCCGTCGCGTCGGTCGCCCTCGGGACGGGCACCGCGACGGCCGTGGTGCCCTGACCTCGCGTTTCGGTCATCCCCACCTCGCCTAACGGTCACCGACGGGCGGAACGGACAGCCTCCGGACACCGGTCACGGTCCTGCCGAAGGTCACGGAGCGAGCCCCTCGTCACGCCCCTGGCGAACAAGGGCATATCCGTGGGGTCGGCCCCGTTGGTCCCGGATAGAGTCGTTGCGGTCAGGCCTGAGCACCACCGGTGCGGGTGTACGCCGCTCGTGAGGAGCAGCACATGTTCGAGAGATTTACCGACCGAGCCCGTCGGGTCGTCGTCCTTGCCCAAGAAGAGGCACGGATGCTCAACCACAACTACATCGGCACCGAGCACATCCTGCTCGGCCTCATCCACGAGGGAGAGGGAGTCGCAGCCAAGGCGCTGGAGTCCCTCAACATCTCCCTCGACGGTGTGCGCTCGCAGGTCACCGAGATCATCGGCGAGGGCCAGCAGGCCCCCAGCGGGCACATCCCGTTCACGCCGCGCGCCAAGAAGGTCCTGGAGCTCTCGCTCCGCGAGGCCCTTCAGCTCGGCCACAACTACATCGGCACCGAGCACATCCTGCTCGGGCTCATCCGTGAGGGAGAGGGTGTCGCAGCCCAGGTCCTCACCAAGATGGGTGCCGACCTCAACCGCGTGCGCCAGCAGGTCATCCAGCTGCTGTCCGGGTACCAGGGCAAGGAGCCCGTCGCCGCGGGCGGCCCCGCCGAGGGCCAGCCCTCCGGCTCGGCCGTGCTCGACCAGTTCGGCCGCAACCTCACGCAGGCCGCACGCGAGGGCAAGCTCGACCCCGTCATCGGACGCACCTCGGAGATCGAGCGCGTCATGCAGGTTCTCTCTCGCCGCACCAAGAACAACCCGGTGCTGATCGGTGAGCCGGGCGTCGGCAAGACGGCCGTCGTCGAGGGCCTCGCCCAGGACATCGTCCGCGGCGACGTGCCGGAGACGCTCAAGGACAAGCAGCTCTACACGCTGGACCTCGGCGCCCTGGTCGCCGGGTCCCGCTACCGCGGTGACTTCGAGGAGCGCCTGAAGAAGGTCCTCAAGGAGATCCGCACGCGCGGCGACATCATCCTGTTCATCGATGAGATCCACACCCTCGTCGGTGCGGGTGCTGCCGAGGGCGCGATCGACGCTGCGAGCATCCTCAAGCCGATGCTGGCCCGTGGAGAGCTCCAGACCATCGGTGCGACCACGCTCGACGAGTACCGCAAGCACATCGAGAAGGACCCGGCCCTGGAGCGTCGTTTCCAGCCGATCCTCGTCTCGGAGCCGAGCCTGCCGCACGCGATCGAGATCCTCAAGGGTCTGCGCGACCGCTACGAGGCGCACCACCGCGTGTCCATCACGGACGCCGCGCTGGTGGCCGCCGCGACGCTGGCCGACCGGTACATCAACGACCGGTACCTGCCGGACAAGGCGATCGACCTGGTCGACGAGGCCGGTGCGCGCCTGCGCATCCGTCGCATGACCGCCCCGCCGGAGCTCAAGGAGCTCGACGAGCAGATCGCCGAGGCGCGTCGCGACAAGGAGTCCGCGATCGACGAGCAGGACTTCGAGAAGGCCGCGCGCCTGCGCGACACCGAGAAGCAGCTCACGCAGCAGCGCGCGGACAAGGAGAAGGCCTGGAAGGCCGGAGACCTGGACACCGTCGCCGAGGTGGACGAGGACCTGATCGCCGAGGTGCTCGCGATGTCCACCGGCATCCCGGTGCTCAAGCTCACCGAGCAGGAGTCGTCGCGCCTGCTGAAGATGGAGGACGAGCTGCACAAGCGCGTCGTCGGCCAGGAGACGGCCATCAAGGCCCTCTCCCAGGCGATCCGCCGCACGCGTGCAGGCCTCAAGGACCCCAAGCGTCCGGGTGGCTCGTTCATCTTCGCCGGCCCCACGGGTGTCGGTAAGACCGAGCTGGCCAAGGCGCTCGCCGAGTTCCTCTTCGGGGACGAGGAAGCGCTCATCCAGCTCGACATGTCCGAGTTCTCGGAGAAGCACACGGTCTCGCGTCTCTTCGGTTCGCCCCCCGGCTACGTCGGATACGACGAGGGTGGCCAGCTGACGGAGAAGGTCCGTCGCCGTCCGTTCTCCGTGGTCCTGTTCGACGAGGTGGAGAAGGCGCACGCCGACATCTTCAACTCGCTCCTGCAGATCCTCGAGGACGGTCGCCTGACCGACTCGCAGGGCCGCGTGGTGGACTTCAAGAACACCGTCATCATCATGACCACGAACCTCGGTACGCGGGACATCGCCAAGGGTCTCCAGACCGGCTTCAACGCCGGCGGTGACCTCGTGACGAGCTACGACCGCATGAAGGCCAAGGTGAACGACGAGCTGAAGCAGCACTTCCGCCCGGAGTTCCTCAACCGCGTCGACGACGTGGTGGTCTTCCCGCAGCTCTCGCAGACCGAGATCGTCCAGATCGTCGACCTGATGATCGCCAAGCTGGACAAGCGCCTGCGCGACAAGGACATGGGCATCGAGCTCACGACCGCCGCGAAGGCACTGCTGGCCGAGAAGGGCTACGACCCGGTCCTCGGTGCTCGTCCGCTGCGTCGCGCGATCCAGCGGGACATCGAGGACGTGCTGTCCGAGAAGATCCTGTTCGGCGAGCTCAAGGCCGGTCAGATCGTCCTGGTCGACGCCGAGGGCGAGGGCCTGCTGGGCGAGTTCACGTTCCGCGGCGTCTCCAAGGACGACCACGAGCGTGGCCCGGTGAGCGTCGCCGCGACGGCAGCGCTCAACGCTCCCGCGGGCATCTCGACGGCCGACCTCCCGCCGACCGGCGAGCTGCAGGCCGGCGCGGAGTGATCCTCCCGGCAGCCACCGGCTGTCGATCCCCGGTCGTCTGACGCCGACCGGCACGAAGGGCCCCGATCCTCACGGATCGGGGCCCTTCGGCGCGTCCGGGGACGTAGGGCCGCGGGTTCAGGACCAACGTCCCTGACGGCGGGGCGCCCTGCCGCGCGAAACTGGTACATCCGTATTAGTTCAAGAGAACGGCAGGCACATGGCCCCCCAGTACACCGCGACGGTCACCGGCACCGCGAAGTCCCCGACCCGCCTCGACGTCCAGATCAGGGACTTCTCCGTCACGATCGACGAACCCGCGTCGCTCGGCGGCGACGACACCGGCCCCAACCCTGTCGAGCTCGTCCTGTCCGGGCTTGCCGGCTGCCTCAACATCACGACCCACATGGTCGCCAAGGAACGCGGCATCGAGGTGCGGAGCCTGAGCGTCACGGCGACGGGATCGCTCAACCCCCAGCGACTCATGGGACGCCCGACCCCGGACCGGGCAGGCTTCCAGGGCATCCGGCTCGAGATCGACGTCGACGCCGACGCGAGCCCCGAGGAGATCGACGCGCTCCTCCTGGCCGCGGAGGAACGCTGCTGCGTCGCGGACAACCTGATGAACGCGACCCCGGTCAGCGTCGTGCGCGCGGGAGCCACGGCTTCGGCGGTCTGACGTCCCGGAGCAAGGGCGCACCGTCAGGGCCCGAGGCTGTGGCCGTCCGGCTGCCGCCCGCCCGCAGGCCGACCCGGGACGGTGCCGGGTCGGCTCCGGCGAGGTCAGTCGTGGCCCGCGAGCGAGGCGAGCGCCGAGCGCCACAGCTCCTCGGAGTGCTCGACCGCCTCGGGGGTGTCGTTGTTGTCCTGACGGATGGTCACCCGCGTGCCCTTGGGATCCGGGGCGAGCGTGATCGCGACCTCGTGGTGGTTCTCCGGGACGTCCGGAAGGCCGCTGCTCGGTGAGAAGTGCGTGAAGCGCAGGGTGCGGGGCCGGTCGACCTCGAGCACCGTGCCGTGGTCCTCGAAGTGCTTGCCCTGGTACTGGCCCTCGAACGTGATGGTGCTGCCCGGCTGGTAGTCCGTCTCGACGTTGGCCCCCAGCATCCACGTCGCGGAGGGGTGGACGAGCTCGGCCCACACGCGTTCGGGGCGGGCGGCGATGTGGATCGAGGCGGTGGCGACGAGTCCGGTCATGGACCTCTCCTCTTCGAGCGGTTTTCCCCGACCGTAGCCCTCGGGGCCGTGGTCGGCACGTGCGGGGCGCACGGACCCGGCCGTCCACGAGCCCGCGCCCGAGAGCACGAGACGAGCGGCGCCGTCGGGCAGCGAGTCTTCAGCCCGCCTCGCCGAACGCCGCCGCGAAGCGCGGCAGGCTCGCCTCGAGCGTGTCCATGCTCGCCGTGAGCGAGATGCGGAACCGGCCCGGCGTCTCGAAGTACTTCCCGCCGAGGACCAGGACGTCGTGCTCGGCGAGGAGGGCTTCGAAGGCGCGGTCGTCGGGGTCGGGGGAGCGGGGGAACAGGTAGAACGTGCCCTCGGGGCGGTGCACGTCGTAGCCGATGTTGCGCAGCCCGGCGACCATCAGGTCGCGCTTGCGCTGGTAGAGCGCGACGTCGAACGGGATGCGCTCCAGGAGCGGCAGCGCGTGCTGGAGGACGGCGTTGGGGAACGCGTACCCGATCGCGATCTGGAGCGCCTCGATCGCGGGCCGCAGCTCCGCGCGCCCCGGCAGGGTCGGTGGGACCGCGAGGTACCCGATGCGCTGCCCCGGCGCGAGCAGCGTCTTGCCGTAGCTGTAGGCCAGCAGGGTCCACGGGTAGACCTCGGCGGGGCTGTGGAACTCCGTGCTGTCGAAGACGATCCGGTGGTAGGGCTCGTCGGAGACCACGAAGATGCGGCGTCCGGCGCGTGCCGACGCCTCGTCGAGCAGAGCGGCCAGACGGCGCAGCTCGCCCAGGGGGTACACGCGCCCGGTCGGGTTGTTGGGCGTGTTGACGAGCACGACGCGGGTGCGCGGCGTGATCGCGTCGGCGATCGCGTCGAGGTCCAGGTCGAACGTCTCGGCAGAGACCGGCACCTTGACCGGCACGAGCCCGGCCTCGCGCACGATCACCTCGTACGCGAACCAGGGCGGCACGCTGTAGACGACCTCGTCGCCCGGGTCGCACACGAGCTTGAGCGCGAGGGCGAGCGCGGTGAAGCCGCCCGTGGTGAGGTGCACGTCGTCGGGCTCGAAGGGCAGGTCCACCACGCCGCGCAGGGACTCCGCGGCGGCGGCCCGCGCCGCGGGCTCGCTGACCTTGTACCCGAACCAGTGCTCGTCGCGCGGGACGGCGCTCGCGCGCAGCGCCTCGACGTACTCGGTCGGGGCGGGGTCGTGCGGGTTGCCGAACGTGAGGTCGAGGACCCCGGGGCGGGCTCGGCGCTCGGGGTACTCGTGCGCGAAGAAGCCCAGCAAGAAGTCGAACGGGGTGGACCGCGCGAGGTCGCGTGCGCGTCGGGAGATCGTCTCGTCGGCCATGGGAGCTCCTCGCTCGGGCGACGGCGGTGTGGACGGCGGTGTCCGTGAGTGGTCGCCGGGCGGCGACGGGCGGCGGTGCAGGGCCGCGAGGATCAGGCGTCTCCACACTAGCACCGGGCCCGCAGACGGGCCGGGGAGCCGCGGAGGCCCGACGGCGCCGCTCGCCTTGGGCGGGCAGGTGTCGTCGCGGAGACGGAGCACGGGCCGGCTCGCCCGTCCGGGAGGCGTCCGACCGTCAGCGTGTGCCGGGATCGCGTGCCGCGCTGGCCCGAGCCCGCTCGAGCAGGTAGTCCTGCTCGACCGCGTTCTGCGTGCGGGCTGCCGCGGAGCGGAACGCGTCGGCTGCCTCGGCGCGGCGCCCCAGGTCGTCGAGCAGGTGGGCGCGCACCGCGGGCTCGCGCGGGCCCGCGAGAGGGTCGGTGGCGAGCCCGTGCTCTCGGTCGAGCGCATCGAGGAGGTCGAGGCCCCGCCGGGGGCCGAACGCCCGCGCGACCGCCACGACGCGCGCCAGACGGACGGGGCCGGTCGGCGCGAGACGTTCGAGCCAGAGGTAGAGCGCGGCGATCTGCGGCCAGTCGGTGTCGGCGTCGCCGGTCGCCGAGGCGTGGACGGCCGCGATCGCGGCCTGCACCTGGTACGGCCCGACGGAGCGCAACGGCCAGACGGCGTCGAGGGTCGCGCGGCCCTCCTCGATCATCTCGTGGTCCCAGCGTGACCGGTCCTGGTCCTCGAGGCGCACCAGGTGGTCCTGGTCGTCGGTCCGGGCGTCCCGGCGGGCCTCGGTGAGCAGCATGAGGGCGAGCAGTCCGGCGACCTCGGGGTCGCGGGGGCTGTGAGCTCGGGCGAGCCGGGCGAGCCGGACGGCCTCGCGCGCGAGGTCGACCCGGCCGAGCCGCGTTCCCGAGGTCGCCGTGTATCCCTCGTTGAACACGAGGTACAGCACCCGCAGCACGGACGCGAGGCGCACGTCGCGGTCGGTCGAGGTGGTGGGGACGAAGCGGGTCCCTTCCTGGCGGAGCTGCTGCTTCGCGCGACTGACCCGCGTTCCCATGGTCGCCTCGCTCACGCCGTAGGCATGGGCGATCTCCGCGGTCGTGAGGCCGCCCACGGCACGGAGGGTCAGGGCGACCTGCGAGGTCGGGCTGAGCGAGGGGTGGGCGCACAGGAGCAGCAGGGCGAGGCTGTCGTCGTCGTCGATCACCTCGCGGCCCGACGCGTGCTCCGCGAGCACGGCCTCCCCGACCGTCCGCTCCCGGCGGTGGCGCGCCTGCTCCGTGCGCAGGAGGTCGATCATCCGGCGGTAGGCGACGCGCACGAGCCATGACCGGGGCTCGGACGGCACTCCTTCGACGGGCCACCGGGTGCTCGCGACGAGCAGCGCCTCCTGGACGGCGTCCTCGGCCACGTCGAACCGGCTGAACCGGCGCACGAGCGCGCCGAGGACCTGCGGCGCTTCTGTGCGCAGCAGGTCCTCGATGCTCAGGCCCGGGGGAGAGCCGGACCCCGGTGCGGGCGTCATGTCAGGCCGCGAAGTCGTCGCCCATGATCGGGCGGATCTCCATGGGCTCGCCCAGGACCTCGACCATGCGGCTGACGATCTCGACGGCGCGCTCGTGGCTCGTGCAGTCGATGATCGCGAAGCTCGCGAGGACCTCCTTGAGCTCGGCGAACGGCCCGTCGGTCGCGACCACGCCGGAGTCGGTCAGGCGCACCGTCGTGCTCACCGCCGGGTGGCCCAGACCTTCGCTCGACACGAACTCGCCGGTCCGGCGCAGCTCCGCCTCGAACTCCTGGTAGGCCGCGAAGGCCGTGAGGGCGTCGTCGGTCGGCGTGTCGGCGTTGCCGGCGTCCCACGCGGCGGTCGGGGTGTATCCGAGCAACAGGTACTTCATGTGGTTCTCCTCCGAACGGGCTGGCCGGGTCCGTGACCAGACTCTCAGGCGGTGACGAGGGTCCGCAGCCGCAGCGCGAGCACCGTGGTCCAGGTGAAGGCGACGAGGCCGTTGACGGCGACCTGGAGGCTCGCGGTCTCGGGTGAGACGGGCATGAGCAACAGGAGGCCGACGACACCGTGACCGACCGCGGCCAGGACCCGGCGGGCACGCACCGCGCGGACGGTGAGGACGACCGCCGCTGCGGCGAGCGCGGTGAAGGCGACGGCGGCGACCACCGAGTGAGCGATGCCGTGCCACGACATCGACGCTGCCGGTCCGTCCGGCGTGCCGACGGGGAAGCCGTTCTCGGGGTCCATGACGAAGACGCCTGCGAGCACGAAGCCGACCCCGGCGATCCCCAGCAGGACGGGGACGGCGCGTCGACCTGCTCCTTCCCTGACGATCCGTCGGTGGGCCACCGCCAGGGCGATGAGGCCGAGGCCGGTCAGGGCGAAGGTGAGGATCTGGACCCAGCCGAGGTCTCCCGTGGAGAGCTGGCTGAGCGGGTGGACACGCAGGTCGAAACCCTCGCGAGCGACGGACTGCACGCCCGCGGAGACGACGAAGAAGGGACCGGCGAGGGTCGCCGCGACGAGCAGCGAGCGGGTGTGCGGGTGGCGGTCGGGCGGCGGGTTCGATCCGGTGGGTGGCGTGGTCGGCCGGGTCTGGCTGGTCATCGGGATCTCCTCGGGTGACGGGACGGTTCACGGCTACCTCGGTGCCCCGGCAGAGATCTCGACATCCCTTCGATGTGACGCGCATCACACCGCAGGCGTGTCGAGAGATCGCGGGTCGCGACGAGGTGTCCCTGACTGCACCGACCGGCGCAGCGCGAGAGCGAAGGAGAGAGATCATGAACGACACCCCGCACGTGGCCCGCGTCGACGAGCCGGCGGTGACCGACGTCGACGCCTACGGCCTCGACGAGCAGGCTCCGCCCAGCGCGGGCCTGCGTGCCCTGGAACGGCTCGTCGGCACCTGGCAGGTGACCGGCGGCGCGCAGGGCGAGGTCACCTACGAGTGGATGGAGGGCGGGTACTTCCTCCTCCAACGGGTCCGCCTCTCGCAGTTCGGCCAGGAGATCGCCGGGCTCGAGGTCATCGGCAACCTCCACCCGTTCGGCGAGCCCGTGGGCGACGACGTCGTCTCCCGCTTCTACGACTCCCTGGGCAACACGCTGGACTACGTGTACGAGCTGGCCGGTGACCGTCTGACGATCTGGGCGGTGGCCAAGGGTGGGCCTGCCTACTTCGAGGGCCTGTTCGACGCCGACGGCGACTCGGTCGTCGGGGAGTGGGTCTACCCGGGTGGGGGCGGGTACGCCTCGACCATGACCCGCCGCTGAGCGAAGCCGTCCTCCGCGCGACGGGCAGCGCGCGGAGGACGGCGCCGTGCGCCCCGCGCTCGCCCCGTCGCAGGGACGGACCGTGGGCGACCTCACACCGGTTGCTGACGCCGGGACACGTTAAGATGGTCCGTCTGTCCGACTTCGTAGTTGGGGCGGTCGAACGGTCTGCGGCATCTCGCGACACGTCTCGATCCGGGCTGGAAACCCCACGATCCCCGCTGCGTCCCCGAAGGTCGGTCATGCCCGTCTCCCCTCCCTCCACCTCTGTGCCCTCGGCCCAGGTGCTCCCTCCCTCCGCCGAGCCCCACGGCTCCGCACCGGTCGAGCCGGACGCGCCGGTCGCGACCGGCCCCCGTCGCTGGTGGATCCTCGTCATCCTCGCGCTCACGCAGCTCCTGGTCGTGCTCGACGGCACGATCGTCAACATCGCCCTCCCGCAGGCCCAGCTCGAGCTGGGCCTGACCGACACCGAGCGCCAGTGGGTCGTCACGGCCTATGCGCTCGCGTTCGGCGCGCTCCTGCTCCTCGGCGGGCGCATCGCCGACTACTGGGGACGCAAGCGCACCTACCTGCTCGGGATGGTCGGGTTCGGGGTCGCGTCCCTGCTCGCCGGGCTCGCGCGCAACGGCACCGAGCTCGTCGCGATGCGCGGCCTCCAGGGCGTGTTCGCGGCACTGCTCGCGCCGGCCGCGCTCGCGCTGCTCACGGTCTCGTTCCCGCGCGGCAAGGAGCGGAACACGGCCTTCGCGGTCTTCGGGTCGGTCGCGGGGGTGGGCGCCGCCGTCGGGCTGGTGCTGGGCGGTGCCCTGACCGAGTTCGCCGACTGGCGCTGGTGCCTGTGGGTCGACGTGCCCGTCGTCTTGGTCGCGCTGGTCGCCGGCCAGGTGCTGATCCGTGAGAGCAAGGCGGACGGGGACAACCGGTACGACGTCCTGGGGACGGTCGTCGTGGTGCTCGGCCTCGGCTCGCTCGTCTACGGGTTCACGCTCGCCGAGCACAGCTGGGCCGCGCCCGAGACGATCGCGTGCCTCGCAGCGGGTGTCGTCCTCCTCGCGCTGTTCGTATGGATCGAGTCGCGCGTCGCGCAGCCGCTGCTGCCGCTGCGGGTCCTGACGAACAAGGTCCGGGCGGGCGCGTTCCTGCTGCAGGCGATCTTCGGTGCGCTCATGATCGGTGCGCTCCTGTACCTCGCGCTCCACCTGCAGATCGTCATGGGCCTCTCGCCCCTGCAGGCCGGCCTGGGCACGCTGCCCATGACGATCATGACGCTCGTCCTGGCGCCCGTGGTCACCCAGCTCCTCGCGCGGTTCGGTCCCCGGCCCCTCATGATCGGCGGGCCGCTGGTCGCCGCCGCGGCGCTCGCCTACCTGAGCCGGATCACGGTGGACGGGTCGTACGCGGTCGAGGTCCTGCCGGCTCTCCTCGTGCTGGGTGCGGGGATGGCCCTGGTGCTGGTGCCGCTGCAGAACGTCGCGCTCGCGGGCGTCGAGCCGCACGACGCGGGGGCCGCGAGCGCGACCGTCAACGCCTCGATGCAGATCGGCGGCTCGATCGGGCTGTCCGTCTTCACCACGCTCTACGCCGGCGCGGTCGCCGGGGCCGTCGTCACGGACGAGGCGTCACGGCTCGCGGCGTTCGTCGACGGCTACTCGGCGGCGTTCGTCGCGACCGCGGTCACGATGGTCGTGGGTGCCGTCCTCGCGGCCGTGCTGATCCGCGGGAGCAAGGAGCGCCTCCTGCCGCAGGGCGACCAGGTCGCGGTCCACCTGGGCTGAGCCGCCGTCCCGACGGCGTCGCTCGCCCTTGCGGGCCGCGTCAGCCCGCGAGGAGCGCCCGGATGTCCCGCTCGGCCTGACCGGGCGACGCCGTGCGGCAGCCCTTGTCGACCCAGCCCTGGATCAGGCGTGGCTCGTCGCGCAGCAGCCCCCAGCCGCGGCGCAGCAGCGTCAGGGGCGGCTTGCGCGACTCCCCGAGGTCGCGCAGCAGCCGGAACCAGAACGTCATGAGCCGCGGCCTGCGCAGGCAGATCGCGTCGGCCAGGATGCCCTCGGCACGGCAGGCCGCGACGAGCTCGGCCGCGAAGATCCCCTCCGCGATCACGAGGCGCGACCCGGACACGTCCAGATGCGTCGTGCCCGTGCGGCGCGACGTGGGGATGTCGTACACCGGGACGTCCGAGTGGCCCGTCGTGACGAGCGCGAGCAGCGCGTCCATGGCGCTCGCCGAGTCCCAGCTCCCGGGGGAGTCCCAGTCGACGATCCCGAAACGCTGCGGCATCCCGGGGTGGTCGACGTCGTGGTAGAAGTCGTCGAGCTCGACGACCGGCAGGCCCAGGCGGCGGGTGAGCGACGTCTTGCCCGAGCCCGACGGCCCCGTCAGCAGGACGATCCGACGGGGTGGGACACGCGTGCCCTCGGGCAGGTCGAAGAGGCCGTTCGTCACCCGACCATTCTCCCAGCCCGCGGACGCACCTGGTGCGCGGCGCCGTCGGGCCGCTGCTTGGTGTCAGGACGAGCGTGGCTCCGAGGCCACGCTCGTCCTGACGCGACGCCTGAGAGCCACATCGGAGGGCTGCGGGAACCACGTACGTAGCGAACTGTGCGGGCGCCCCTGATGTGGGCGCCGCGACGCGCGGCCTAGCGTGACGGCACACGATGCCGCGGCAACGGTGCCGCAGCCGTGCTGGGGAGGCGGTCGATCATGCAACGAAGCAGACGGTCCGTGAGGCGGTGGCTCGCAGGAGTCGCCGCGACGGCAGTGGTGGCAGTCCCGCTCGTCGCGCAGGTACCCGTGGCGTCCGCGGCCGAGGCGTGCGCGCCCGCGTGGTCGGCGTCGTCGGCGTACACGGGCGGCAGCGTCGCGTCGTACAGCGGGTCCAACTACAAGGCGTCCTGGTGGACCCAGGGCGAGACGCCCGGCACGCAGCAGTGGGGCGCGTGGAAGGTCGTCGGGCCCTGCGGGACGGACCCGACCGGCACGACCGGTGGGACGACGGGCGGCGACCCGACGGGCACGACCGGCGGGACCACGGGCACGACCGGCGGCACGACCGGCACGACCGGTGGGACGACCGGAGGCGACCCGACCGGCGCCGACCCCGGCACCCCCATCTCCACGAACCCGCAGGAGAAGTGCCGCCCCGACGGGCTCGCCGTCAACAAGACCGTCGACGTGCCCTACTGCGACGTGTACGACGAGGCCGGGCGCGAGAAGCTGCCCAACGGTCTCGACCGCCGCGTGATCGGGTACTTCACGTCGTGGCGGACCGGCAAGGAGGGGACGCCGTCGTACCTGGCGAGCGACATCCCGTGGACCAAGCTGTCGCACATCAACTACGCGTTCGCGCACGTCGGACCGGACTCGAAGATCTCGGTGAACGCCGAGTCGGCGACGAGCGAGGCGACGGGCCTGACGTTCACGGGCGCCGAGAACGCGCTCGACCCGACCGTTCCCTACAAAGGCCACTTCAACCAGCTCACCAAGTTCAAGAAGCAGCACCCGGGAGTGCGCACGCTCGTGTCGGTCGGCGGCTGGGCCGAGACCGGCGGCTACTTCGGGGCCGACGGGAACCGCGTCGCCTCCGGTGGCTTCTACACCCTCGACACGCAGGCCGAGTACGACGCGTTCGCGGCGTCCGCGGTCGCGATGGTGCGGACCTACGGGTTCGACGGGATCGACATCGACTACGAGTACCCGACCTCGAACGTCAAGGCCGGGAACCCGGACGACTTCCAGATCGCCGACGCGCGGCGCGGCCAGCTCTGGAAGAACTACGAGCAGCTCATGAAGACCACGCGCGAGGCCCTCGACAAGGCCGCGGCGCAGGACGGCGAGTACTACATGCTGACCATCGCGGCACCCGCGTCCGGGTGGCTGCTGCGCGGCATGGAGGTCTTCCAGATCATGCCGTACCTCGACTACGTCAACGTGATGTCGTACGACCTGCACGGGACGTGGAACGACTTCGTGGGCGGCAACGGCGCCCTGTACGACGACGGCAAGGACGGTGAGCTCGCGGCCGCCGGCGTGTACGGGGCGTACGACGGGATCGGGTACCTCAACGCCGACTGGGCCGCGCACTACTTCCGCGGCGCCGTGCAGGCCGGGCGCATCAACATCGGCGTCCCGTTCTACACGCGCGGCTGGACCAACGTCCAGGGCGGGACCAACGGGCTGTGGGGCAAGGCGGCGCTGCCCGACCAGACCAAGTGCCCGCCGGGCACCGGGCCCTCGCTGGGCGGCACGTCCAAGTGCGGCAACGGCGCGGGCGGGATCGACAACGTCTGGTACGACGTCGACAAGGCCGGGGCCAAGATCCCCGCGGGCGGCAACCCGATCTGGCACATGCTGAACCTGCAGAACGGGAAGGTCGGCTCGTACGCGGCGGCCTACGGCGCGCCGACCGGTCCGCTGACCGGGACCTACCAGCACAACTTCGACCCGGTCACCAAGACCGAGTGGTGGTGGAACGCGCAGACGAAGTCGTTCATCTCGGGCGACTCCGACCAGGCGATCCAGGCCAAGGCCGACTACGTGGTCGCGGGCGGCTACGGCGGCCTGATGATCTGGGAGCTGGCCGGGGACTACGGCCTGGACGCGGCGAGCGGCGAGTACGGCATGGGAGACAGCCTCGTGACGCGCATGCACTCGACGTTCTCCTCCGCGGCGCCCTACGGCGCGGCCAAGTCCAAGACCGCGACGCCGGCGCAGGCGATCGACCTCGGGGTGTCGTTCTCGGAGTTCGCGCTCGGAGACAACAACTACCCGATCAACCCCCGGGTGACGTTCTCCAACCGGTCGACGGTCGCGATCCCGGCCGGGTCGACCATCTCGTTCGACTTCGCGACGACCACCTCGGCCACGATCGGTGAGCAGAACGGCTGGGGCATCACGACGGTCGCGGGGCACTCGGGCAACAACGTGGGCGGGCTCAAGGGGGACCTGCACTCGGCGACGCTCAAGGTGCCCTCGGGGGGCATCCCGGCGGGCGGCTCGGCGTACACCAAGCTGTCGTGGCGGCTGCCCATGGCGCAGATCTCGAACGTCCGCGTGACGATCGGGACGAACACCTACGCCACGACCTACGACCACCCGCGCGGTGTGAAGGTCGTGAACCCGGTGGTCTCCGGCGGGACGACGGGCGGCACTCCCGGGGGTACCCCGGGCGGGAACACCGGCGGCGCCGGGTGCTCGGCGGCCCCGTGGGCCGCCGGGACGGCGTACAACGGCAGCGCGCAGGTCACGCACGCGGGCCACAGGTGGTCCGCCAGGTACTGGACGCAGGGCAACGCCCCCGTGGCCAGCGACTGGGGGCCGTGGAAGGACGAAGGGGCGTGCTGACCCCCTGATGCCGGTGCCGAGGTAGAGGGACCGCGCCGAGGTGGAGGGCTGGAGCCCTCTCCCTCGGCGGCGGCCCTCTACCTCGCGCACGTCGGTCGTAGGCTTCCCGGGTGACCTCCGCCGAAGACCTTGCCGCCACCGCCCTCGACTCGATCCGGTCCTGGGTGCCGCTGAGCCCCGCGCAGGCCGCGCTGCGCGAAAAGTACGTGGCGTTCGTCGAGGAGGGGCGGGGGGACGTGATCTTCCGCGGTGGCGCCGAGCACCTGACGGGGAGCTGCTTCGTGCTGACCCCGGACCTGCTGCACGTGCTGCTGTGCTTCCACCGCAAGGGCCAGTTCTGGGTCCAGGTCGGCGGTCACGTCGAGCCGGGCGACGAGAGCCTGGCGGCAGCGGCTTTCCGCGAGGCCCGCGAGGAGAGCGGCATCGTCGGGCTGGAGCCCTTCGAGCCCGGCGGCGCGCCCGTGGACCTGCACCGGCACGCGCTGTCCTCCCGCTTCGGCACGTGCCTGGTCCACTGGGACGTGGGCTATGTCGCGTTCGCGGACCTCGAGGCGCTGCCCGTGGTCAGCGACGAGAGCGAGGCCGTCGCGTGGTTCCGTGTCGACCGGCTCCCGCCCGACACGCCCGAGGACTTCCCCGTGCGGCTCCGCACGGTCCTCGAGGAGATGACGCACCGCCGTCGGGCCTCGGACTGACGGTGCCCACGGTCATGTGTACGCTTGTACACATGACTTTCCCGGACCCCTCCGACCAGCGCACCATGCGCGAGCGCATGCTCGCGGGCGACCTCTACCTCGCCGACGACCCGCAGATCGCGGCCGACTCCGAGCGTGCCATGTCGCTCAGCCACCGCTTCAACACCCTGGACCCCCACGACGGCACGGCTCGCCGCGAGGTGCTGACCGAGCTGCTCGGCGCGTTCGGCGAGGGCAGCGACATCCGCCCCCCGTTCCGCTGCGACCTCGGCTACCGGACCACGGTCGGCGCGCGCGTCTTCGTGAACTTCAACCTCGTGTGCCTCGACGTCGCGCCCGTCACGATCGGTGACGACGTACTGATCGGCCCCAACGTCCAGCTCCTGACGCCCACGCACCCCGTCGAGCCCGGCCCGCGCCGGGACAAGTGGGAGGCCGCGCAGCCCATCACGATCGGCGACAACGTGTGGCTCGGCGGCGGTGTGACGGTGTGCCCGGGCGTGACGATCGGCGAGAACACGGTCGTGGGCGCAGGGTCCGTCGTCACGCGCGACCTGCCCGCGAACGTCGTGGCCGTGGGCAACCCGGCCCGCGTGCTGCGCCACATCGACGAGTGACCGCGGTGCGCCGCGTCGACCCCGACCGCAAGGACCGGATCGTCGACGCGGCCCTCGACGTCATCGCCGAGCACGGCGTCGCGGGCGCGACTCACCGGGTGATCGCCGCCGCGGCCGACGTGCCGCTCGGGTCCATGACGTACCACTTCGAGAACCTCGACGACGTGCTGCGGCTCGCGTTCGAGCGGCACGCGGCCCAGGCCGCGGCGCGCTTCGAGGCGGCGATGGACGCGGTCCCCGAGGGCGGCGACCCGGTCGAGGCTCTCGTCGCGCTGGTCTGCGACGAGTCGGGCAGCTACCAGCGGGACCTGCTGGTCGCGCTCGAGCTCTACGTGCTCGTGGCCCGCAAGCCCGCCTTCCGCGCGGTCACGCAGCGGTGGATGGCCGCGAGCCAGGCCGCGCTGCGGCGGCACGTGGACGCGGACGTCGTGCCCGACCTCGACGCCCTCATCGAGGGGCTCGTGCTGCACTCCGTGCTGTCGACCGGGCCCGACGGGCGGCCATCGCTCGACCCCGAGCGCGTGCGCCGCGCGGTGCGACGCCAGGTGGGCTGAGCGCCTGCTCGGCACCGAGGGTGGGGTGAGGGGCTCAGCCCCAGAGGATCACGTGCAGCGTCCTCGGCCCGTGCACGCCCTCGACGCGCGAGAGCTCGATGTCGCTCGTCGCGCTCGGCCCCGAGATCCACGTCTGCGGGCGCGTGGGGTGTGCGGCGAGGATCGTCACGGCCTCGGGCAGCGTGTGCACGACGTCGCCGGTCCGCACGACGCACACGTGCAGGTCCGGGACGAGCGTGATCGCGCGGCGCCCTTGGTCGTCCTCGCCGTCCAGGACGATCGTCCCGGTGTCCGCGACGGCCAGCCGCGACGCGGTGAGGACCGCGTCGACATGGTCGAGCTCGGCCGCGGTCCGCCGGTCCTCCCGCGAGTCGTGCACGACGGCGGTCGTGGCCCCGAGCGCGCTCGTCCAGCCTGCGGGAACACCCGGGGGCACGACGACGGAGCGCGCGTCGGCAAGCAGCTCGCCCACGGTGCGGGCCAGGTCGGTCTCGGTCGCGGCCCGGTGGACGATCGCCCGGTAGTCGACGAGCCGGTCGACCAGGATCTCGACCGCCTCGGGGGACCCGGGGGAGTGCTCGCCCGTCGTCCGGTACTCGCGCGAGACCGGTGCCTGTGCGGCCACGGCGTCCCCGAGGTGCGCGCCGTCGGTGATGACGGCCGCGCGCACGCGGGCCAGGATGTCGTCGCGCGCGCTCATCGGGCGTCTCCGGTCGTATCGGGGGAGACGGGAGGGACCGGCTCGCGCGGAGCGTGGTCGGTGGCCCACCACTCGCGGAAGCTCTGCTTGGGCAGGACCGGCAGGTCGCGCGCGTCGGTCCACCTCGACCCCGGGAACGGCAGCGACGAGATGCGGCCGGAGCTGCCGCCCAGGACCCGGGTCACGCCGCCGGCCTTCTCGGCGAGCTCGAAACGGCCGGGCTTGGCCATGACGAACGACGCGGCCTTCATGGCCGCTCCCCAGGCCGTGGGGCGGCCCCGGTCCTGGTCGACCTCGCGTGCCCGCAGGTGCACGAGCAGCGACGGGATGTCGATCTTCACGGGGCACACGTCGTAGCACGCACCGCACAGCGTCGAGGCGTACGGCAGCGAGTTGTTGGGGTCGGACTTCCCCGTCGACCCCGTGAGCTGGGGCGTGAGGACCGCGCCGATGGGGCCCGGGTAGACCGAGCCGTACGCGTGCCCGCCCACGCGCTCGTACACCGGGCACACGTTGAGGCAGGCCGAGCAGCGGATGCAGTGCAGGGCCGCGCGGCCCACGTCGTCGGCCAGGGCCTTGGTGCGCCCGTTGTCGAGCAGGACCAGGTGGAACTCCTGCGGTCCGTCGCCCGGCGTGACGCCCGTCCACAGGGACGTGTACGGGTTCATGCGCTCGCCGGTCGAGGACCTGGGCAGGAGCGCCATGAAGACCTCGAGGTCCTGGTAGGTGGGGATGAGCTTCTCGATGCCCATGACGGTGATGAGGGTCTCGGGGAGCGTGAGGCACATGCGCCCGTTGCCCTCGGACTCGACGACCGCGAGCGTGCCCGTGTCCGCGACCGCGAAGTTCGCGCCGCTGATCGCGACCTTCGCGGAGAGGAACTTGCGGCGCAGGTGCGCACGGGCGGCCATGGCGAGCTCGCGCGGGGCGTCGGTCAGGTCGGGCGGGGCGTCGCCCATGCGTTCGAGGAAGATCTCGCGGATCTCGGAGCGGTTGCGGTGGATCGCCGGCACGAGGATGTGCGAGGGCATGTCGTCGGCGAGCTGCACGATGAGCTCTGCGAGGTCGGTCTCGAACGCCGCGATGCCCTCCTCGGCGAGCGCCTCGTTGAGCCCGATCTCCTGCGTGACCATGGACTTGACCTTGACGACCTCGGTCTCGCCCGTGGCCTTGACCAGCTCTGTCACGATGCGGTTGGCCTCGGCGGCGTCCCGCGCCCAGTGCACGACGCCGCCGCGTGCCGTCACGTTGCGCTCGAGCTCTTCGAGGAGGTGCGGGAGGTCGCTCATGACGTGGGCCTTGATGGTCGAGCCCGCGTCGCGCAGCGCCTCCCAGTCGGGCACCTCGCCGACGACGGCCGCGCGCTTGGCCCGGATGGTCGAGGTCGCGTGGGCCAGGTTGCGGCGCAGCTGCGTGTTCTGCAGCGCCTGCTTGGCGGCCTCGGGGAACGTCTCGCCCCAGCGCAGCGGAGCGTCGGGGTGCGGCACGTCGTCGGCCCAGCCGGGGCTCGCGGTGGTGCCGGGCGAGCCGTGGTGCGTGCCGCCGTCGGGCAGGGTCGTCGCGCCGCGACGGGTGGGGAAGCCCAGGAAGGTGCTCATCGTGCGGCCTCCTCGTCGTCGGAGTGGGCGTGGGCCGGTTCGGCCACGAGCGTCGGCGCGTCCTGCGTCGAGGCCAGGATCTCCGCGAGGTGCATGGTGCGCACCCCCGTGCGCAGCTTCGACAGGCCGCCGCCGATGTGCATGAGGCACGAATAGTCGCCCGCCGTCAGGACCTCGGCGCCCGTCGACTTCACGTCCGACATCTTGTCGCTGAGCATCGCGGTCGACGTCTCGGAGTTCTTGAGCGCGAAGGTCCCGCCGAACCCGCAGCAGCTCTCGGCGCCGGGGAGCTCGACGAGGTCGATCCCGTCGACGGCGCGCAGGAGCTGGAGGGGCTTGTCGCCCACGCGGATCATGCGCAGCGAGTGGCACGTCGGGTGGTAGGTGACACGGTGCGGGAAGTGCGCGCCGACGTCGGTCACGCCGAGCACGTCGACGAGCAGCTCGGACAGCTCGTAGGTCTTGGCGGCCAGGGCCTCGGCGGTCGCGCCGAGCTTCTCCTGGCCCGCGCGCCGGCAGACCATGGCCTGCTGGTGGCGGATCGAGCCGGTGCACGAGCCCGACGGCACGACGATCGCGTCCCACTCGCCGTCGAGCGCGGGCGCGAACGCCTCGACGTGGTTCCTGATGACGGGCACGGCCTCGTCGAAGTAGCCCGTGTTGACGTGCATCTGCCCGCAGCACGTCTGCTGCTCGGGGAAGTAGACCTCGTGGCCGAGGCGTTCGAGGAGCTGGACGGTGGCCCGGGGGGCCTGGGGGAACATCGCGTCGGCGATGCAGGTGGCGGCGAGGGCGATACGCACTGGGTACTCCAGCCGGGCAGGGGGCGGTGGGATTCAGTCTGGTCCCGGCGGGCGGCGAGTGCCCGTCGGAGGTGCCGCGCGGCCCTCCCGGCCCCTGCTCGGCGACGAGCAGGTTGTGGTCTGACCACACAGTGTCCGAGCCACTGTAGACCATCGTGCCCTGTGGTCGGACCACATGGGCACGATGTGTCAGAACCGGCGCGACACCACCGTCGTACTCGTTCCGATACGCACGTGCAGCACTACGCTGACCTCGTGCGCACCCACGAGATCGTCCTCGCCCGGATCGAGGCGGACCTGACCGCCGGCCGCTGGGGCCTCGGCGAACGCCTCCCGGCCGAGCGTGCGCTCGCCGAGGAGCTCGGCGTCTCGCGCCCCTCGGTCCGCGAGGCGCTGCGCGTCCTGGAGGCCATGGGCATCGTCCGCACCGCGGTCGGTTCAGGGCCCGACGCCGGAGCCACCGTCATCGACCGGCCCGCAGCAGGCCTGGGGGCGGCCGTGCGACTGCACGTCGCGTCCGGGACCCTCGTGGTCCGGGACGTCGTGGAGACCCGGGTGCTGCTGGAGACCTGGGCGGTCGGCCAGGCCGCCGCGAAGGCCGCGGGCGCCGGGCTCGCGGAGGCCGTCGCGCTGCTCGACGCCATGGACGACCCCTCGCTCGACGCGGCCCGCTTCCGCGAGCTCGACGCGGCGTTCCACGTGGAACTCGTCCGGCTCGCGGGCAACACGCTCGTCGAGGCCGTCATGACCGGGCTCCGAGGGGCGATCGAGTCCTACGTCGCTGCCGGGACGGAACGGTTGGAGGACTGGCCCCGCACCGCGGTGCGGCTGCGCGCCGAGCACCGCGCGATCCTCGACGCGGTCGCGAACGGTGACGCGGCGGGCGCGGTCGTGGCCGTGCGCGAGCACATCGAGGGCTTCTACCGCGAGGCGGGGTTGTGAGTCAGAACCCGGGGCGCGCGAGGTAGGGGGCAGCCCCCTACCTCGGCGTTCGTCCCCGCGAGGCGCGGGCCCGGGCGGCCACGTCGTAGTGTTCCTCTGGGCCTACCGGTCCGCCGCCCACCCCCGGAGGACTCCGCATGACCATCGACCACCTCGACGTCCTCGCCGCGGCGCAGCGCATCGCGGGGCAGGTTCGGCCCGTCGCGCTCGCCCCCATGGACCCGGGTGCTCTCGGTGCCGCGACGGGCGTGTTCGCGCTCGAGCTCATGCAGCACACGGGCTCGTTCAAGGCGCGCGGAGCCCTGAACTTCGTGGGTGCCCACCTCGACGCAGGCACGCTGCCCGACGCCGGGATCGTGATCGCGTCGGGCGGCAACGCGGGCATGGCGAACGCGTGGGCGGCGAGGGCGCACGGGGTCCGGGCGACCGTGTTCGTGCCCGAGACCGCGCCGCCGGTCAAGGTCGCGCGCCTGCGCACCCTCGGCGCCGAGGTCCACCAGGTCGGGTCCGAGTACGCCGAGGCCCTCGACGCCGCGCAGTCCTTCGCGGACGAGACCGGGGCCCTGGCGTCGCACGCCTACGACAACCCCTTGATCGCGGCGGGCGCGGGCACGCTCCTGCAGGAGATCGTCGCGGTCCGCCCCGACGTCAGCACGGTCGTCGTCGCGGTCGGCGGCGGCGGGCTGTTCAGCGGCGTGGCCGCCGCGGCACGTCCGCACGGGATCAGGGTCGTGGCGGTCGAGCCGCACGGTGCGCAGGCCCTGCGCGCCGCGCTCGACGCGGGTCGCGTGGTGGACGTCCCCGTCGCGTCGGTCGCCGCCGACTCGCTCGGCGCCCGCCGCACCTCCGAGATGGCGCTGTCGCTCGCGCAGCACGCGGACGTGCGCTCGGTCCTGGTGTCCGACGACGCGATCGTCGCCGCGCGCCGGCACCTGTGGGACGAGCGGCGGCTCGTCGTCGAGCACGGGGCCGCGGCGGCGCTCGCGGCGCTCGAGTCGCGCACGTACGTGCCCGACCCCGGCGAGCGCGTCGCCGTCGTGCTGTGCGGGGCGAACACGGACCCTGCGGACCTGGCGCGCTGAGCGCCTGTCAGGACGAGCACGGTTTGCGGTGCACGCTCGTCCTGACACCGGCGCCCGGCCGGCGCGAGGTCAGTCCGTGGTCCTGGCGGCCGACGGCAGCGCGTCGTCGGCCCACGTCTCCGGGGTGCCGACGCGCCAGAGCGGGCGTGCCGCTGCGATGACGGCGACCGTGGCGACGAGCAGCCCCGCGAGCGCCACGAGCGCGGTCCCGATCCCGAACCGGTCGAGCAACCCGGCCCCGACGAGCGGGATCAGGGGTCCGGCGGCGAGCCCGGTCAGTCCCATGATCGAGGCGAGGCGTCCTTGCATCTCGAGCGGGGTGATCGCCGCTGCGTAGCCCGCGAGACCCGCGTTGACGGCCGGGACCAGGAGGACGGCGAGCGGCAGCACGGCCACGTAGGCGGGGTAGGTCTGGAGGGCGGCCATGAGGGTCGCGCCGAGGGCGAGGGTGACCAGTGCGGCGACCGTGAGCGCCCCGGCCCGGACGCGCGCGACGAGCCGCGGTGCGAGCACGGCCCCGACGAGGATGCCCGCACCCACGGCGAGGTCGATGATCCCGATGAGGACGGGGGCGACCCCGGTCCGGACGAGCTCGAGGTTGATCCCGACGAGCAGCCCGCCGAACGCGACGTTGATGACGACGAAGAGGCCCAGGAGCGTCCGGAAGAGCGGGACCGACCAGACGAAGCGCAGCCCCTGGCGCAGCGCCTCGACGGGTCGGGTCGTGCGGGCCTCCGCGGTGTCGCCGTTGAGTGGCTCGCGCACAGCCCACGTGCATGCCGCGGTCGCGGCCGACCCGATCGCCGCTGCGACGAGCGGGACCGCGTGCCCGACGGCGAAGAGCAGGCCGCCGACGGGGCCTGCGAGCAGGCTCGCGACGGCGTCCCGCCCCTGGGACGCGGCGAGCGCGGTCGGGAGCTGGGGGGTCGGGA
Source organism: Oerskovia paurometabola (assembly GCF_016907365.1). Classification (NCBI taxonomy): domain Bacteria; kingdom Bacillati; phylum Actinomycetota; class Actinomycetes; order Micrococcales; family Cellulomonadaceae; genus Oerskovia; species Oerskovia paurometabola. Next base: position 969,351 of record NZ_JAFBBV010000001.1, read on the forward strand.
CGACGGAGCGGAAGGCTCCGCTCGTCGCGGGGTCGACGAAGGCTCCCACGACCGAGGCGCCGAACAGCACCAGCGCGAGGTGCCAGGCGGTGAGCGATCCGAGCGCTGCTGCGACGCCCACGGTCACCCAGAGGGCGGCGCCCACGGCGCTCGCGGCGACGATGAGTCGACGCCGGTCGACGCGGTCCGCGACGACGCCGGCCGGCAGCGTCGCGAGCAGGGCCCCGACCTGGCCGACCGCTGCGACGGCTCCGGCCTGGAGGACCGACCCGGTCAGCGAGTAGGCGACGAGCGGGACGGCGAACAGGGCGAGGCCGGCTCCGAGCGACTCGGTCGTCAGCCCGGACATCAGGAGCATGTACGACCGGTTGCGCAGGAGGGGTGGAGCGGGGGAGGGGGCGTCGCCGGGGGGCTCTGGCGAGACGGGTGCTGCGGGTGAGTCGGAGAGCAGGACCGGGTCCGGGGCCGCGGTGTCCGTCGAGGCGCGGGGAGGTGGCGGCGTGCTCTGGGTGGTCGACATGCGACACACCGTAGTCTCGCAACAACTGATGCGCAATGATGATTGCGCAAGTGGTCGTGCGGACGGCGACGGCGTTGCTAGCCTCGGGGGATGCGCGAGACCTTCCACGTCCAGGACCCCACGGCGCTCCGGGCCGTCGCGCACCCCATGCGGCAGCGGATCCTCACCGAGCTCGCGGCCCTCGGGCACGCCCGGGCCGCGGACCTCGCACAGGCGATCGGAGAGCCCGCGAACTCCATCAGCTTTCACCTGCGGGTGCTGGCCAAGGCGGGCATGATCGCCGAGGCACCCGAGCACGCGCGCGACCGGCGCGACCGCGTGTGGACCAACGTCGCCGAGAGGTACGTCGTCGACCCCGGGTCGCCCGAGACGGTCCGGGAGGTCGTCCGCCCGGCACTGGTGTGGGCCGAGCGCCTGTTCGTCGAGGCGAACGACGAGAAGGCCCGGCTGGACGACCGGTTGCTCGCGATCAACGCGCTCGTCCTCACGCCAGGTCTGGCCGCGGAGATGACGCAGGACCTGGCGGACCTGCTCGAACGCTGGGCCGACCGCGCGCTGACCGAGGCCAAGGAGTCGCCCGACCCGGCGCGGCGCGCCTACCAGGTGCTTGCGGTGCTGGCTCCCCACGGGCAGGACAGGAGCGACGACACGCACTGAGGTGCCGTCACGTCGTTGCACGAGGACGCCCGACGGCGGAGCGCACCCGGGTACGTGGGGGTGCTCCGCCGTCGGGCGTCGAGGGCTCTGCGGGCATCTACGGCGCTGCGGCCGTCGCGCCCGGCGCGTCAGCCGAAGATCTCGTCCTCGAGCAGCACCACGTCGTCGAGGCGGTTGCGCACCGACGTCACGCGCCAGCGGTCCGGGAAGAGCGCCAGGTACTCGCCGTCCTCGCGCTGGAGCACCTCGACCCCCGGCTGCTCGTTGAGCTTCGCGACCCAGTCCTTCGTGGTGCGCAGCGCCATCGAGTAGCCCAGGCGGTCGAGCGTCACGGGCGCGTTGAACTCGGTCGCCATACGGTGCTCGGCGACCTCGAACTGCATGGGCCCGACCACGGCCAGGACGGGCGCCTGGTCACCGCGCAGGTCCGAGCGCAGGACCTGGACGACGCCCTCGGCGCCGAGCTGCATGACGCCGCGCTGGAACTGCTTGTAGCGCGAGACGTCCTTGGCGCGCATGACCGCGAAGTGCTCGGGCGCGAACGTCGGCAGGGGCGGGAACTCGACCTTCTTGTCCAGGTACAGCGTGTCGCCCACGCGCAGGCCCGCCGCGTTGACGAGGCCCACGACGTCGCCCGGGTAGGCCGTGTCGACGATCGTGCGCTCGCGCCCGAAGACCTGCTGGGCGTACTTGGTCGCGAACGGCTTGCCCGTGCGGGCCGAGCTCACGACCATGCCGCGCTCGAACACGCCCGAGCAGATGCGCGCGAACGCGAGGCGGTCGCGGTGCGCGGTGTCCATGCCAGCCTGCATCTTGAAGACGAACGCGCTGAAGGGCGCCTCCACGGGACGTGTGTCCTCGTTCACGGTGACGCGCGGCGAGGGGGAGGGGGCGACGTCGACCAGGACGTCGAGCAGCGCGTGGACACCGAAGTTCTGCACGGCCGAGCCGAACAGCACCGGCGTGGTCTGGCCGGCCAGGAACGACTCCTGGTCGTGGTCGCCGTTGGTGTCGGCGAGCAGCTCGGCCTCCTCGACGGCGGTCGTCCAGGCGTCGCCCTCGCGTGTCAGGGCCGCGTCCGGGTCCATGACCTCCTCGGGCGCGATGGTGGTGCCGCCGGCCGTGCGGGTGTAGTGCACGTACTGACCGGTCCGGCGGTCCAGGACACCGCGGAAGTCGCCGCCGACGCCCACGGGCCACGTGAGCGGGGTCGGGACCAGGCCCGTGCGCTCCTGGATCTCGTCCATGAGCTCGAGCGCGTCCTTGCCTGGACGGTCCCACTTGTTGATGACGGTGATGAGGGGGATGCCGCGGTGCTTGCAGACCGCGAAGAGCTTCATGGTCTGGACCTCGAGCCCCTTGGCCGCGTCGACGAGCATCACGGCCGCGTCGACCGCGGACAGCACGCGGTACGTGTCCTCGGAGAAGTCGGCGTGGCCCGGGGTGTCGACCAGGTTGATCATGGCGTCCCGGTAGGTGAACTGCAGCGCGGCCGACGTGATCGAGATCCCGCGGTCCTGCTCCATGTCCATCCAGTCGGACACCGTGCGCTTGCCCGCCTTGCCGTCCGCGCGCCCCGCCTCGCGGATCGCGTTGGCGTGCAGCGCGAGCGCCTCGGTGAGCGTCGACTTGCCCGCGTCCGGGTGGCTGATGACCGCGAACGAGCGGCGGCGCGAGGCCTCCGCGAGGACGGTCGCCCGCTCCTTCGCGGGGCTCGCCGGGGAGGCGGCCGCGGGAGCGGTGGTGCTGGAGGTCGTGGTGGGCTGGTCCGCTGAGGGCACTGGAACGTCCTGTGGCTTCCTGCAGTTTCCTGCGCGATCGAGGTCGAGGGGGTGGGGCGCATCCGCGCGGGACGCAGCACCCAGCTCTCCATTCTCCCGCGAGATCGAGGTCGCGCTGACCACGTGCCGAGAGCCCCGGTCGACTGGCCGCGGCGGGGCCCGCTCACTCCGGCGCAGGGCCGCCCCGGCTGAGCCGGATCTCCTCCAGGTCGAGGCGCGCCTGGACCTGACGCAGGACGGTGTCGTCGATCGCGCGCTGGTCGCGCAGCCGCACGACCGTGTCGCGCTTGCGGGCCAGGAGCGCTAGCCGCAGCTCGGTGTACTCGTCGTCGAGGCGCACCGCGGGGTCCGGCTCGCCGCCCTCGTCGCCCTCCGCGTCCCGGGCGCGCAGCAGCGTCAGGTGCTCCTCGTACTCACCGCGCAGGCGGTCGACGACCGACGGGTCGGTGCCGAGCGCCGCCGCGACGTCGGGCAACGCGTCGAGGGCCTCCTGCGCAGCCGTCTCGTCGGCGAGCCGGCGCTCGCGGGCGACCCCGTCGTCGTCGGGCAGGCGGGCCCACCGGATCGTGGGAGCCAGCAGGAGTCCCTGGACCACGAGCGTCGTCGCGACCACGCCGCACGTGATGAACACGATGAGGTCCCGGTCGGGGAACGGAGCCCCCGAGCTCAGGGTCGCCGGTACGGCGAGCGCCGCGGCGAGCGAGACCGCGCCCCGAAACCCCGCGACGGTGCTGACCGCGCGCGCCCGGTTCGTGACGCGCCGCCCGCGTTGGGAGGGTCGCCGGTCGACGAGCCGGATCGTGTACGCCGAGAGCACGAGGAAGCCGAACCGGACCACGAGGATGACCGCGCACACGACCGCGACCCCGACGACCGCCGTCACGAGGTCCTCCGAGACCAGGTTGCGTACCGCGGACTGCGCCTCGAGCCCCACGAGCACGAACAGCGACGCGTTGATGAGGTACGTCGAGACCGACCAGAACGCGACGGTCTGCTGCCGGGTCACCGCGCGCCCGATCCGCGGCCCGACCTGGCTCATGACCAGCCCGCACACCACCACGGCCAGCACCCCGGACGCCTCGATCAGCTCGGCGAGCAGGTACGCCGTGAACGGGATGAGCAGGACCACGACGTTGCCCAGCAGCGGGTCGTCGATGCGGCGCCTCACCTGGACGGCGAGCCACGCGACGAGCAGACCCACCGCGATGCCGCCCCCGTACGCGAGCACGAACAGCCAGGTCACGTGCCCGGCGCTGAGCGTCTCCTCACCCACGGTCACGCCCACCGCGACGCCGTAGAGCACGAGCGCGGTGCCGTCGTTGACGAGGCTCTCGGCCCGCAGGACCGTGACCGTGCGTCGGGGCAGCGCCCGCGCGAGGACCCCGACGGCGGTCGCGTCGGTCGGCGCGACCGCCGCCCCGAGCACCCACGCGGGTCCCCAGGGCAGGCCCAGCGCATGGGCCGCCGCGGCGACCGCGGCAGCCGTCACGACCACGAGCAGCGTGCTCGTCAGCACGATCCCGCGCAGCGTCGCGCGGATCTCCCGCAGCGAGATGGTGATGGCCTCCCAGTAGAGGAGCACCGGGAGGAACACCAGCAGCATGAGCTCGGGCGGCAGGTGCACCTGCCGCAGCGCCGGGACGAACCCGAGCGCGATCCCCGCGACGAGCAGCAGGATCGGGTCCGCGACCCGGGTGCGGCGCGCGAGGATCCCGCACACGACGATGACGACGCCGAGGACGACGACGAGCTCGAGCCCGATCACGGCCTCCTCCTCTCGGCTCCGTCGGCAGTCCGGCGTCCCGGCCGCCGGTACCCCGTGCTACTTCGCCGTCGGGACCGGGTGCCCCTCCGAGGCCTGCACGACGACGATGCCGCGCCCCGTGAGACCGAGCTGGTACGCCTCGCCCGACCCGCGGCCGATCGCGGCCGAGAGCTTCGCGGTCTTGCGGATCGTGGACGTGAGAGAGCTCGACCACAGGACCGCGGCCTGCATGTCGACGTACGTGGGCTCGTCGACGTCGAGGACCACGGGTGTCCCGTACGCCGTCACGGCGAGCGAACCCGTCCCCGTGAACGTCGTGTTGAAGAGGCCGCCGCTCATCATGGACGCGCCCTCGACACGGTTGATGTCCCAGGTCAGGGTGCTCTCGAACGCGAGGACGTTCGACCCGTTGACCGTGACGGCCTCGTCCTCCAGGTGCAGGACGAACACCTGGTCCGCGTCCTGCGCGAGGAAGACGTCGCCGCTGCCCGAGACCTTCATGAGGGACATGCCCTCGCCCGTGAAGGCCTTCTTGAACATCTTGGCGACGCCGCCCGAGCCCTCGTACGCGAAGTCGACGTCACCCTGGTAGGCGACCATCGAGCCCTGACGGGCGTAGAAGAACCCGCCCGTGCCCGCGAGGTCGACCTTGAGCATGCGGTCGTTCTGCAGCTGGAAGCTCCCCGGTTCGCCCGGCTGTTCGACGTGGTTCATGAGTGTGCTGCGCATGGCACCGATCATCCGGCAACGGGGCCGCCCGTGCACGCGTCAGCGCCCGACGATCGTCGTCACGACGTCCGTCACGGCCGGTCGGCGCGGCGTGGAACCGAACCCGAACCGGACGGGCGGGTCGACGTCCCGCAGGTCCCCGAGCGGCTCGCCGGCCCACTCGGTGCAGGCGCCGGTGATCTCGTGCACGTCCGTGGCGCCGTAGTGCTCGACCCGGCCGGGTCCGGCGCTCCCACGCGTCCGGACACCGCGGAGGAGGACCCGAGCGACCGGGTCGGTGAGGACCGTCGTCCGGTGGGAGGCCGCGACCCGCCGGGGCACCACGCGCAGTACGCCGCCGAGCACCGTCCGGCGCCCGACGCCGACCCACGCCTCGAGCGGCCCGGCGACCACGTGCCAGTCCTCGGACACGGCGACGGGGCACACCTCGACCCGGTCGAAGCGATACGTCGTCGCGACGAGGTCCGCGACCTGGTGCGACGGGGCGAGAAGGACGCGCTCGCCGTCGGGCCGCTCCACCATGACGTCGGCGAACGCGCCGAACGGGGACACGTCCCACCTGCCGACGACCAGTCGGGTCCCCGACGTCGTGCCCCAACCGGCGATGCGGCCGCGGAACCGCTGGATGCTCGACATCCACCGAACCCTAGATCGCCGGAGCGACCCCGGTCGAGAAGAACGCCGCGACGACCGCTACGGCGGTCACGAGCACGAACGCCACGAACAGGGCGCGTCCCGTCCCCGGGCGCAGGGCCCACGGCCGACGGCGCACGACCAGCAGGAGCACGAGCGCCCCGAGGACGACGACCGCCGCGACCACGGCGGCGGCCGTCCGGGTGCTCTGCGCCGGGCAGGGAGGTGTCATGACGAAGGAACCGTCCGGTCCACCCCCGGCCAGGGCGCACACGACCTCGAGGTTGGCGCTCCACACCAGCACCACCAGCGCGGCCGCGGCCAGCAGCACGGCGCGCAGGACCGGGTGGGCCGGGCGGGCCTGCGCGGTGGGCGCCATCGGGTGTGCTGCCCCGGAGGGGCTGGTCGCGACCTCGTCGTCGGGCATCGCAGCAGTCTGGCAAGTCCGACCCGATCCCGCCAGGCCCGACGGCGCCACGCCCGTCCCGCATGCGACCGGCGCGCCGCCGACACCACGGGCCTACCGGAGAGACCATGACGGGATGAGTGCTGACAGCGAGGTCGCCGGCCGGGTACGGGTCGTGACGGGCAAGGGCGCGGTCGAGGGGACGGTCGCGGACGGCGTCGAGCGGTTCCTCGGGGTGCCGTACGCGGCGCCGCCCTTCCGTGACCGTCGCTTCGCCGCGCCCCGTCCGGTCGAGCCCTGGGCCGGGGTGCGGGACGCGACCCGGTACGGGGCCACGTCCCCGCAGTCTCCGTACCCGGGTGCGCTCGGCGAGCTGCTGCCGACCGTGACGATCGACGGCGAGGACGTCCTGCACGTCAACGTGTGGACCCCGGCGCAGCGGGGCACCGAGCTGCTGCCCGTGCTCGTGTGGATGCACGGCGGGTCGCTCGCGCACGGGTCGAACGCGCTGGCGGGCTACGACGGGACGCGGTTCGCGCAGGACGGCGTCGTGTTCGTCGGGGTCAACTACCGGCTCGGCGCCGAGGGGTTCTCGGTGCTCGACGGTGCGCCGCGCAACCTGGGCCTGGCCGACCAGCTCGCGGCGCTCGCCTGGGTCCAGGACGAGGTCGCGGCGTTCGGCGGCGATCCGCGGCGCGTGACGCTCGCAGGCCAGTCGGCGGGCGGGAACACGGTCTCGGCGATCCTGGCGCACCCCTCGGCGCCGGGGCTCGTCGCGCGCGCGATCGTGCAGAGCGGACCGCTGTCCGCGCAGCCGGCAGCCCGGGCAGGGCGCATCACGCGCGCCATGGGCAAGGACCTCGCCGTCCCGACGACGCGCGAGGGGTTCGCGACCGTCCTGCCCGAGGCGCTGGTCGCCTCGCAGGACCGCGTCACGGCCGGGGCGACCCCGCTCACGGGAGGACCGGGGTTCGCGTTGTGCCTCGACGACGACCTGGTGCCCCGCACTCCCGAGGACGCGCTCGTGGCGGGGGCCGGGCGCGAGATCCCGCTGCTCGTCGGCGCCACGACCGAGGAGTACCGCCTCTGGTTCGTCCCCACGGGGCTGCTCGGTACGTTCAGGCGCCTGCACCTGGCGGTGGCCCGTCGCAAGGTCGGGATCTCGGCACGGGCAGTCCGGCTGTTCCGCCGCAACCGCCCCGGGGCGCCCGTGGGGGCCGTCCTCGGGGCGCTCGCCACGGACGTCCTGCTGCGCGTCCCGCTCCAGCGGGTCGCCGACGCCCGCCGGTCCGCGGGAGCCGAGACCTACGTGTACGAGTTCGCCTGGCGCAGCCCGGTCGCGGACCTCGGGGCGGCCCACGCCGTCGAGCTGGGGTTCGTGTTCGACGGCCTGGCGACGCCGGACTCGCGGGCGCTCGCCGGGCCCGAGGCCCCGCAGTCGCTCGCGACCTCGATGCACTCCGCCTGGGTCGCGTTCGCGACGACGGGCGACCCGGGTTGGCAGCACTGGGACGAGACCCGCCCCGTGCGGGTCTTCGACGGCGAGGGCGACCCCGTGGTCCTCGCACCGCGCGACGACGAACGGGCTGCGCTCGACCGTCGGTAGACGGTGGGAGGGCCCTGGGGTCGGCCCGCGACAGAGGTCTACGCGAGGACGAGCTCCTCGCCGTCCGTCGCGTGCTCGGCCATCGCGACGCTGCGGACCGTCGGGTCGTCGTAGGTGTTCCAGTAGTACGTCGCGGTCCGCGAGGAGAAGAGCCCGGTGTAGATCGTGATCTCGAACTCGCCCGAGCCCATCGCGGCGCACCCGTCGACCATCGCGACCTGCTGCAGCGTGTGGAAGGCCCGGGAGACGTTCTCCTCCTCGGTCCCCTTGGTCCGGTAGTGGGCGTTGACGTACGCGGCACGGACGAACCGGGAGGGCGAGTAGTAGTCCCCGGGGATGCCGCGCATGTGCGAGCCCGAGCCGAACGGGGTGAGGTGCGCCCTGCCCAGCTGGGTCTCCTGGGGGAACTCGGGCGAGGTGTTGAGGTAGTTGCGCAGGTTCTCGTGGTGCCAGGCGAACCCGGGCTGGTTCGTCAGGACGTCGACGTCGTCGTCGAAGACCTGCATGCCCTCGCTGGTGTGCTCCACCACGATGGCGCGCTTCCCGTCAGCGATGATCCAGTGGAGCAGCGAGCTCGGGTACTTGTCGTTGATCGGCTTGTCGACGATGACCACGTCCGCGAGCGCTGCCTCGACCTCGTCCACGCTCGCGAACTGGGAGCTCACCCACAGGGGGAACTCGTACGCGGCGACGTTGACCGCGCCGTCGACGGGGCCGGGGGCGTAGGCCGCGTACCCCGGGAAGTTGAGCCCTGCGACGGCCAGGCCCGCGTCGTTGCCGCAGTCGAAGTAGAGCGGCGTGCTCTCCTCCACGATGCCCATGCCGATGGTCGCGTGCTTGATGCCGGACACCGCGCCGAACGGGGACCTCGGCGCGTAGCCCGTGGGCGTCAGCACCACCTGCTCACCGTAACCGCTGGTCCAGTCGAGGTTTCGTGCGAGATAGGTGCTGCCCTGACCGTCCGAGAACCTGATGCCTGTGCACATGCCGATGCCTCTTTCGTCGTGGTTGCCACGTGAGGCGTGCGCGGTTCGCCGAGCCACCGCGTCGTGCCCCCTTCCTCCCATCGTCGTGCCGGCGTGACGATCGTGCTCGGTGGGGCCGGTTCCGCTCCTCGGCTCGTCGACCGGCCGTCGACGCCGACGACTTGGTCGATCCGCCCACCCGGGGGAATGATCGACCCATGCTCACCCTCACCGGAGCCGCCGGCTCGCGCATCGTCGGGATCGGCCACCACCAGCCCGAGCGGACGCTCACCAACGACGACATCGCCCAGCTGGTCGAGACCAACGACGAGTGGATCCGGTCCCGTACGGGCATCGTGACGCGGCACGTCGCGGCCGAGGACGAGACCGTGGCCGACATGGCCACCGCGGCCGCCCGGCACGCCCTGCAGGACGCCGGCGTCGCGGCGAGCGAGGTCGACATGGTCATCGTCGCGACGGCCACGGCGCGCGACCGCTCGCCCAACACCGCGGGCCGCGTGGCGTACAACCTGCGCACGGGCGTCATGCCCGGTCAGTCCACGCCCGAGGAGGAGGACGCACCCGACCTGCGCGGCGTCGTCGGGCCCGTGATCCTGGACGTCAACGTCGCGTGCTCGGGCTTCGCGCACGCCTTGGCGCTCGCGGACCAGGCGATCCGCACGGGCTCCGCGACCACGGCCCTCGTGATCGGCGCCGAGAAGCTCACCGACTTCACCGACTGGACCGACCGGGTGACGTGCATCCTCACGGCCGACGGCGCGGGCGCGTTCGTGGTGCAGGGCACCGACACCCCGGGGATCGGACCCGTCGCGTGGGGCTCGGAGCCCGAGCTGACCCCGGCCGTGCTCATCGAGGCCCCGGACGAGAAGTTCGTGCAGGACGGGCGCGCGGTGTTCCGCTGGGCCATCACGCGCGCGGCGGACCGGGCGCGCGCCGCGGTCGAGAAGTCGGGCTTGACGCTCGACGACATCGAGGTGCTCGTCGCGCACCAGGCGAACCTGCGCATCATCGAGCCGCTCGCCAAGGCGCTGGGCCTCGAGGACAAGGTCGTCGTCACGGACATCACGGAGTCGGGCAACACGTCGGCCGCGAGCATCCCGCTGGGCCTGTCGAAGTGGTGGCACTCGGGCAAGATCCCGGCGGGGGTGCCCGCGTTGCTCATCGGCTTCGGCGGCGGCTTCGCGTGGGCCGGGCAGGTCGTGCAGACGCCCACGCGCTGATCCGCCCGCCGAGACGGCCGTGCCCCCGCGTGCCACGCTGGGCGCATGGCTGGTGACGCGCGCGTGCGCCGCCTGCGCCGCGAGGCGTGGGGGTTCGTCGTCGGGTCGGCGTGCTTCCTGGTCGGCGCGGTGCCGTTCTACGCGCAGGCCGTGGGTCCCGTCGTCGTCGGTGTGACGTTCTGCGTGGGCTCGGTCTTCTTCACGCTCGCGGCGGCGATCCAGCTCAGCCTCAGCGGTCGCCGAGTGCCGCGTCGGGGCACGCTCCCGGCCGACCGGTGGGACTGGTGGGCCGCGGCGGTCCAGCTCGTCGGGACCCTCTTCTTCAACATCAGCACCGCGGCCGCCCTGGGGGCGGCGATCGCGGACCCCGCGCGCCTGGGCGCGGGCTGGCGGCCCGACGCCTACGGGTCGGTCGCGTTCCTCGTCGCGAGCGCGTTCGCGGTCGTCGCGACCCGGGACCGGGGCCACCTGTGGGACGCGGACGCGCGCACGTGGCACGGGACGTGGCTCAACCTCGTGGGGTCGGTCGCGTTCGGCGCGTCGGCCGTGGGGGCGTACGTGGTGCCGCAGACGGACTCGCTCGTGAGCGCGTTCTGGGCGAACCTCGGCACGCTCCTGGGGGCGGTGTGCTTCCTGGTCGCGGCGCTGCTGTCGCGCCGCACGATCGACGCCCCGGCTCCTGCGGCGTCGCGCGGTCCGCGTCCTGCGCCCTGAGCGCGGCTAGCGGGGGGTGCGGGCCCGTGTCGAGGACGCGGCGTCCATGCCCTGCACGACGACGGCGCACCGGTCCTCGTCGTGGGTCGCCCCGTCGGCGGCGCGGTCGAGGAGGCGGCGCAGGGTCGCACGCTCGGCGGCGTCGAGGCCTCCGAGCAGGTCCTCCTCGGCGGCGGAGACGCGGGCGTCGAGGTCGGCGAGGACCTCGCGTCCCTTGGCGGTCGCGACGATGCGACGGGTCCGACGGTCGGTCGGGTCGGCCTGCCGCTCGACGAGGTCGCAGCCGACGTACTTGTCGATGAGGTAGGTCATGACGGTCCGGTCGATGCCGAGGCGCGCGGCGAGCGCGGCCTGGCTGGGCGGGGTGTCGTGCACGACGGCGGAGAGCACCTGGTAGCAGCGTGTCCCGTCGGGCAGGTCCTCGGCGAGCGAGTCGACCCGTGCGCTCCACTCGCGCAGGAGCGCGGTGAGCGGCCAGCCGAGGGGGCTGGGGGTGCGGGTGGTGTCCGGCGTCGTGAGGGTCACGGGACCAGGATACATCGGAATGATCTCGATGGAAGATGAGTTGCTGGTGATATCGTCTGTCACTCAGACGATCTTTGGAGACGACCGCCGCCCCCGCGGCACACGGAGCGCGCACGCATGACGGACTACGGCCACGACCTCATCCTCGGGACCTTCCTGACCCCGCAGAACAGCGACCCGCAGGCGCCCGTGCGCCTCGCGCAGATCACCGAGAACGCGGGGCTCGACCTCGTGACCTTCCAGGACCACCCCTACCAGGCGGGGTTCCTCGACACCTGGACCCTCATGACCTGGGTCGCCGCGGCGACCGAGCGCGTGCACGTCGCGGGCAACGTCCTCAACCTGCCGCTGCGCCCGCCGGCCGTCCTGGCGCGCGCTGCCGCGAGCCTCGACCTGCTCTCGGGCGGGCGGTACGCCATGGGGCTGGGGGCGGGTGCGTTCTGGGACGCGATCGAGGCCATGGGCACGCCGCGCCTGACGCCGGGCGAGGCGGTCACGGCCCTCGACGAGGCCGTCGACATCATCCGCGGCATCTGGGACACGAGCGACCGCACGCCCCTGCGCGTGCACGGCACGCACCACCAGGTCGACGGCGCCAAGCGCGGCCCGGCCCCCGCGCACGACATCCCGATCTGGATCGGCGCCGTCAAGCCGCGCATGCAGCGGCTCATCGGCCGCAAGGGCGACGGCTGGCTGCCGTCCCTGTCATACCTCCAGCCCGGCGACCTCGCCAAGGGCAACGCGGTGATCGACGAGGCCGCGGTCGCGGCCGGACGCGACCCGAGCGCGGTGCGCCGCATGGTCAACGTCAACGGCAGGTTCACCCCGAGCCGCCTGGGCTACCTCCAGGGCCCCGTCGAGCAGTGGGTCGAGGAGCTCGGCAACCTCGCGCTCGAGGACGGCGTCTCCGGGTTCGTCCTCGCGACCGACGACCCGCGCGAGATCCAGGTCTTCGGCGAGGAGGTCGCCCCGGCGCTGCGCGAGCTCGTCGCGGCCGAGCGCCGGTCGGTCGGCACGGCTCCCGCCGGTCGCCGTCGCGGCGCCCTCGCGCTGGCGGCCCGCCGCGACGGGATCGACTACGACGGCCTGCCCGACTCGTTGACCGAGCGCGCCGTCGAGCCGGGCGACCGCGCCTACGACACGGTCCGCCACACCTACATGCGCTCGGGTGCCCCGGGCATCGTGCTGCGCCCGCGCACCGCGGACGAGGTCGCCGAGGCCGTCGTCTGGGCCGGCGAGCAGGGCGTGCCGCTCGCGGTCCGCTCGGCGGGCCACGGCATCAGCGGTCGCTCGACCAACGACGGCGGCGTGCTGCTCGACGTCGGGGCCCTGGACCAGGTCACCGTGCCCGACGACGGCTCGCACCGCGTGCGCCTGGGTGCGGGCGGGACGTGGGGCCAGGTCGCCGAGGCGCTCTCCCCGCACGGCCTCGCGATCAGCTCGGGCGACTCGGGCGGCGTGGGCGTCGGCGGCCTCGCCACGACGGGCGGCATCGGCCTCCTGGGCCGCAAGCACGGCCTGACGATCGACCACGTGGTCGCGGCGGAGATCGTGACCGCGGACGGTCGGGTGCGCGTCGTCGACGCCGAGGACGACCCCGAGCTCTTCTGGGCCCTGCGCGGCGCGGGCGGCAACATGGGCGTCGTGACCTGGGTCGACGTCGAGGCGACGCCCGTGACCGACCTCGTCTACTCGACCATGGTGCTCGACGCGTCGGACACCGCGGGACTGCTCGAGCGCTGGGCCGCGACGGTCGAGTCGGCGCCGCGCGAGCTCACGAGCTTCCTGCACATGAGCGGGGCTCGCGGCGGACGTGGCCCCATGGCCCAGCTCATGACCGTGTGGGCCGACGACGACACGGGGGCAGCGATCCGCGCGCTCGAGTCCCTCGCCGACTCGGCCCCTCTGCTCGACCACCAGGCCGTGCTGACGCCGTACTCGGGCATCGTGCGCCGGGCCGACGCCCAGCACTCGGGCGGCGGAGAGCCCGGCTCGCGCTCGGGCCTGATCGAGCACGTCGACCAGGCCACGGCCCGCGACCTCGCCCGCTTCCTCGACGGCGGCGGCGCGCAGCTCCTCCAGCTCCGCGCGGTCGGCGGGGCGGTCAACGACGTCGCGCCCGACGCGACGGCGTACGCGCACCGCACGCAGAACTTCTCGGTCGCGGCCTTCGGGTCGCGCCGCGGACCCGGCGGGATCGACGGCGCGTGGGACGAGCTCGTGCACCCGCACACCGACGGGCTCTACCTGTCGTTCGAGACCGACCCGCGTCCAGAGCGCCTGCGTGAGGCGTTCCCCGAGCCGACGCTCTCGCGCCTGCGTCAGGTCAAGCGTCAGGTCGACCCGACGAACCTGTTCTCGGCGAACTTCCCGATCCCGCCGGCGGACGCCTGAGTTCCTGCGGGTCGCTCCTGACTGCGAGCGGCCCGCAGACCGCCGTGGGGGGCTGGGTGCAGAATGGCAGCATGCCTCTCGCACCCCGCTACCTCGCCGCCGACGACCGCTACGAGTCCATGACGTACCGGCGATCCGGTCGCAGCGGCCTCGCCCTGCCCGCGCTGTCGCTGGGCCTCTGGCACAACTTCGGCGACGTCAACCCGTTCGACAACCAGCGCGCGATCCTGCGCCGCGCGTTCGACCTGGGGATCACGCACTTCGACCTCGCGAACAACTACGGCCCGCCCTACGGCTCGGCCGAGGAGAACTTCGGGCGCCACCTCGCGCGCGACCTGCGGCCCTACCGCGACGAGCTCGTGATCTCGAGCAAGGCCGGGTACGACATGTGGCCCGGCCCCTACGGCGACGGCGGCTCGCGCAAGTACCTGCTGTCCTCGCTCGACCAGTCCCTCGCTCGCATGGGCCTCGACTACGTCGACATCTTCTACTCGCACCGGTTCGACCCCACGGTCCCGCTCGAGGAGACCATGGGCGCGCTCCACACGGCCGTGGTGAGCGGGCGGGCGCTGTACGTCGGCGTCTCCAATTACTCGCCGTCCCAGACCCGCGAGGCCGCGCAGATCCTCGCCGACCTCGGCACGCCCCTGCTCATCCACCAGCCCAGCTACTCGATGTTCAACCGGCACGTCGAGCTGCCCGAGGCCGGGCACGACGACGGCGAGAACCTGCTCGACGTCGTCGAGGACCTCGGCGTCGGGACCATCGTCTTCTCGCCCCTCCAGCAGGGCCTGCTCACGGACCGCTACCTCTCGGGCGAGGTGCCCGCGGACTCGCGCGCCGCCGTCGGGCACTTCCTCAAGCCCGCCGCCATCTCCGAGACGTACCTCGAGCGCGCCCGTGCGCTGAACGAGATCGCGGCCGGGCGCGGTCAGTCGCTCGCGCAGCTCGCGCTGAGCTGGGTCCTGCGCGACGAGCGCATCACGTCGGCGCTCGTCGGGGCGAGCAGCGTCGCGCAGCTCGAGAACAACGTCGCGGCGCTCGACGCTCCCGCGCTCACGGCCGAGGAGATCGCGGCGATCGAGCCGTTCGCCATCGACGGCACGACGCGCTGAGCCCACCCGCTCGACCCGGCGGCGGTACCCGAGGTCGGTCAGGCGCGTGCCTGACCGACCTCGGGCGCGGCACCGAGGTGCTCAGCTCCAGCGCTGGACCGCGAGCGGCGCGGCCTCCGCGAGCTCACGGACCACGGGGTGCTCGCTCTCCGCGAGGACCTGCTGCAGCGGACCGGACTCGACGAACTCGCCGTCGACCAGCAGGTGCGCCGACGACGTCATGCGGTGCACGAGCTCGAGGTCGTGCGACACCAGGAGCACGCCCGTGCCGAGCCGCGTGGCCGTCTCCTTGACCCGCCCGGCGATCTCGCCGCGCATGGTCGGGTCGAGCGCCGTGAGCGGCTCGTCGAGGAGCAGCACGTCGGGTCGCGTCGCGAGCGCACGGGCCATGGCCACGCGCTGACGCTCGCCGCCCGACAGCGTGCGCAGCGGGCGGTCCGCGTAGCGGTGCTCGAGGGCGACGAGGTCCAGGAGGTCCTCGATCGACTGCCCCGAGGGGCGCCCGCCCTTGCGTGCGTCGGTGAGCCCCGACTTGAGCACGTGCGTCACGGTGCTCGCGGGGTCGATGCCCGGCAGGCCGTCCTGCGACACGCGTCGCACCGCGGCCTTGAACGTCTTCTTGTCGCGCCGTCCGAGGCGCGTCACGGTCCGTCCGCCCCACGTCACGGCCCCGCTCGAGGGCTTGACCTCGCCCAGCAGCGCGCTCACGAGCGTCGACTTCCCGACGCCCGACGGGCCGACGATCCCCACGGGCTCCTGCCCCGCCGCGAGCTCGATCGAGACGCCGCGCAGGACGTCCTCGCCGCCGTGCCCGGCCCAGAGGTCGCGCGCCTGCAGGATGTGGGTGGTCGTCATGCCCGGTCCTTCCGAGGGTGGGTCAACCAGATCAGGGGCGTGGGTGTCCCCGGTGGTCCAACGAACGACGGTACCCGCGTTCTCCCGGTGGACGGTGCGTCGCGGGTCACACCGGCCACCGGCCGGTGCGCGCCCGGTGCGCGCCCGCGACGCCTCGAGGTGACCGGGTCAGTCGCTCGTCGTCCACGCCGACGGCGCCGCGACCACGTCCCGCAGCACGGTGCGTGCGCCGCCGATCATGGCCGCGTGCCCCGCGACGAGCGCGGGCCTCAGGTCGAGCTCGGTCCAGGGCGACGCGAGGACGCGGGTCGTGAGCTCGGTCGTCAGGGCCTCGCGCAGGTAGGGCAGCAGGTCGGTGTAGATGCCGCCCAGCAGCACGGTCTCGATGTCGACGAGGTTGACGAAGTTCGCGAGCGCGCGCCCCAGCGCGGTCCCGGCCGAGGTCGCGGCCTCGCGGGCCGACGGCGTGCCCTCCGCGAGAGCCTCGAGGAACGTCTCGACGGGCGCGTCGACGGGGATGCCGGCCGCGCGCAGCATGGCGTCCTTGCCGGCGTACTGCTCGAGGCAGCCCGTGGCGCCGCACAGGCAGCGCGGCCCGTGCGGGTCGACCACGACGTGCCCGATCTCGCCGCTCCAGCCCCGGTTCCCGAGGAAGAGCTCGCGGTCGATCACGATCGCGGAGCCGATGCCCACCTCGCCCGAGACGTAGAGGAACGACGACGGCACGGGGGGAGCGGCGTCGTCGGGCCTGTGGTCCTGCGCACCCGCGACGAGCTGCGCGAGGCCTGCGAGGTTGGCCTCGTTGGCGATCTCGACGGGCAGGCGGTCGGGCAGGCCGAGCAGGGGCAGGGGCAGGAACGAGGACCAGCCGAGGTTGGGGGCGACCTGGAGGCGGCCCGCGCGGGCGTCGACCAGGCCGGGCAGCGCGAGGCGCGCGCCCGCGACCTGCATGTCCTGGGCCTCGACGTCCTCGACGAGGCGGCGGGCGAGCGCGCCCAGGCGTCCGAGGACCTCGGCCGGGTCGCTGCCGTGCAGGTCGCCCGGCACGACCTCCTGCGCGACGACCTGCCCCGTGAGGTCGAGGACGGTGCCGCCCAGGTAGTCGACGTTGACCTCGAGGCCCAGCCCGACGATGGTGCGCTCGGCGGGCGTGAGGGGGACGGCGGGGCGTCCGGCGCGCAGCGGGGTCACGGGCGGGAGCTCGCGCACGAGGCGGGCCTCGATGAGCTGGTCGACGAGTACGGACACCGTGGCGCGCGTGAGCCCGGTGGCGGCGGCGATGTCGGCGCGCGAGCGGGGGCGTGGCGCGTCGAAGAGCGCCTGGGAGACCAGGGCGAGGTTGTACTCGCGCAGGGTGTGCTGGCGGGCGGCCGTGGGGCGCGCCCGGGTGGGCGTCCTGACGCCGGTCGAGGACTCGTCGCGGTTCACGTCTTGACCTTACCGACAGGACCGCATAAGTTCATCCATACAACAAATGACGGCCTGCTCGATGACTGAGCCGGCCCATCTCGACGAGGAGACTGTCGTGGCTGACGCGATCGACCAGAACATCAACTTTTCCTTCGGCCTGTGGACCGTGGGCTGGACCGGCCAGGACCAGTTCGGCGGAGCCAGCCGCCCCCACCTCGACCCGGCCGAGTCCGTGCGCAAGCTCGCCGACCTGGGCGCGTGGGGCTTCACGTTCCACGACGACGACGTCGTGCCCTTCGGCTCCGACGACGCGACCCGCGAGCAGCTCCTCGGCGAGGTCAAGAAGGCCGCCGACGAGACCGGCCTGACCATCGAGATGGTCACGACCAACCTCTTCAGCCACCCCGTCTTCAAGGACGGCGGCCTCACCTCGAACGACCGCGGCGTCCGCCGCTACGCGCTCCGCAAGGTGCTGCGCAACGTGGACCTCACCGCGTCTCTCGGCGCCAAGACGTTCGTCATGTGGGGCGGCCGCGAGGGCACCGAGTACGACGGCGCCAAGGACCTCCACTCCGCGCACGAGCGCTACGCCGAGGGCCTCGACCTCACGGCCGCGTACATCAAGGACCAGGGCTACGACATCAAGATCGCGCTCGAGCCCAAGCCCAACGAGCCCCGCGGCGACATCTTCCTCCCGACCATCGGGCACGCCCTCGCGCTCATCGCGAAGCTCGAGCACGGCGACATCGTGGGCCTCAACCCCGAGACGGGCCACGAGCAGATGGCGGGCCTGAACTACACGCACGGCCTCGCGCAGGCGCTGTGGGCCGGCAAGCTCTTCCACATCGACCTCAACGGCCAGCGGTCCATCAAGTTCGACCAGGACCTCGTGTTCGGCCACGGCGACCTGCTCTCCGCGTTCTTCACGGTCGACCTCATCGAGAGCGGCTTCCCCAACGGCGGACCCCGCTACGAGGGCCCCCGCCACTTCGACTACAAGCCCTCGCGCACCGAGAACGAGGTCGGCGTCTGGGACTCGGCCAAGGCCAACATGGAGACCTACTCGATGCTCGCGCGCAAGTCCGCCGAGTACCGGGCCGACCCCGAGGTCCAGGCCGCGTTCGAGCACGCGGGCGTGTTCGAGCTCGGCGAGAGCACCCTGGGTGCGGGCGAGACCGTCGCCGACCTGATCGCGGACCGCGGCGCCTACGAGGAGTTCGACGTCGAGGCCGCCGCCGAGCGCGACTTCGGCTTCGTGCGCCTCAACCAGCTCGCGCTCAAGCACCTGATCGGCTGATGGGCGGCTCTCCCGGGTCGGCCGCCGGCGTCCTCGTCGCAGGGGTCGACTCGTCGACGCAGTCGTGCAAGGTCGTCGTCCGTGACGCGCGCACCGGGGCGCTGGTGCGCTCGGGCTCGGCGTCGCACCCCGACGGCACCGAGGTCTCGCCCGACGCCTGGTGGGCCGCGTTCCGCACCGCGGCCGAGGTCGCGGGCGGGCTCGACGACGTCGCGGCCCTGGCCGTGGGCGGGCAGCAGCACGGCATGGTCGTGCTCGACGCCGACGGCGAGGTGATCCGTCCCGCGCTCCTGTGGAACGACACCCGCTCGGCCGGCGCCGCGCAGGACCTGGTCCGTGAGCTCGGCGCCGGGGACACCGGTGCCGGGGCCAAGGCGTGGGCCGAGGCCGTCGGGTCCGTGCCCGTCGCGTCGCTGACCGTGACGAAGCTGCGCTGGCTGCGCGACGCCGAGCCGCAGAACGCGGCACGGGTCGCGGCCGTCGCGCTCCCGCACGACTGGCTGACGTGGCGGATCGCCGGCTACGGCCCGCGGAGCGAGGGGCTCGAGCCCGACCTCGGCGCGCTCGTGACCGACCGCTCCGACGCGTCCGGGACGGGCTACTTCGACGCCTCGGCCGACGGCGGGCGCGGGGCCTACCGCACCGACCTGCTCGAGCTCGCGCTCGGACGCTCGGACGTGGTGCTGCCCCGGGTCCTCGGCCCGGGGGAGGACGGCGGGGTGGCCTCGGCCACCGTCGCCGGTGCCGCGGTGAGCGACGGGGCCCTGATCGGCCCCGGCGCGGGGGACAACGCGGCCGCGGCCCTGGGCCTCGGCATGCGCGCGGGCGACGTCGCGGTCTCGATCGGGACCTCAGGCGTCGTCTCCGCGATCGCGACGTCCCCCACGGCCGACGCGAGCGGGCTCGTCAACGGCTTCGCCGACGCCACGGGCAACTACCTGCTGCTCGGGGTGACCCTCAACGCGAGCCGCGTCCTCGACGCGACCGCGCGGGTCCTGGGCGTGGACCACGCGGGCCTGTCCCGGCTCGCGCTCCAGGCCCCGGCGGGCGCCGACGGCCTCGTGCTCGTCCCCTACCTCGAGGGCGAGCGCACGCCGAACCGGCCGGACGCGAGCGGCACCCTGCACGGCATGCGTCTCGCGACCATGACGCCCGCGCACCTCGCGCGGGCCGCCGTGGAGGGCATGCTGTGCGGCCTGGCCGACGGGCTCGACGCCCTGCGCGCGCAGGGCGTGCAGGTCGAGCGCCTCCAGCTCATCGGCGGCGGCGCGCAGTCCGAGGCGGTGCGGCGCATCGCACCGCAGGTCTTCGGCCTGCCCGTCACGGTCCCCGAGCCGGGCGAGTACGTGGCCGACGGCGCCGCTCGCCAGGCGGCGTGGGTGCTGTCGGGCGAGGCGGAGGCTTCCCGGTGGGAGACGTCGTCGAGCACGGGCTACGACGCGGACCCCGAGCCCGGGATCCGCGCGGGGTACGCGGCGGTGCGCGACCTGACCTGAGGTCGTCGTCGCTGGTGTCCTGACGAGGGGCCGCCGTTCCTGCGGGAACGGCGGCCCCTTCGCGGTGCACGGCCCGACGTGCCGCTCAGGCGCGACGCCGGGCGAGGTACCAGGTGCCCGCGGCCGCCGCGGCGAGCGAGGCGGCCGCGACCGCCGCCAGGGTCTGCGCGAGGTTCGCGCCCGCAGGCCCGGAGGTCGCGCCGGGCCCACCCGGCGCGACCGGCTGCGGGGCGAGCGTCGCGGTGGTCGCCACGAAGCTCGGCGCGGGGTGCCCGCCCGCCGGGTCGGTGTCGACCCAGTCGTACGAGCCCTCGGTGCACGTCTGCGTCGTGGGGAACCAGAAGGCCTGCCCGGCGGTGCCCGTGACCCTGGCGACGAGCTCGAACCGGGCAGCGGTGCCGTCGGCGACCGGGGTCCCTTCCCAGCGGACCCCTCCCGGTTCCTGGGTCGACACCCATCCTTCCGGCTCGGCGGTCGAGACGGCCTCGACCCCTGCGGGGAGCGTGAGGTCGAGGCCCGTCGTCGGGGCGCCGTCGCACCCGTGCTCGAACGAGAACGTGAGCGTGGTGGTGCCGTCCCCGTTCGGCGTCGCGGTCTCCAGGAGGACGTGGGCCGCCGCGCCCTGCACGCCCGCCACGGTCAGCAGCGCGGCGAGACCGAGGGCCGCGGCTGCGCGAGAACGGCGCGTCATGGGGAGACCTCCACGGGAAGCGTGACGACCGGGTTCTCGTACTTCGAGGTGCGGACGCCGACCGTGACGTCCCACGCCCCGGCCATCGGCAGGTCGATCGAGGCCAGGTAGGTCCCGGTGCCGGTCCGTGTGACGGTGGGCGTGAAGGGGCCGATGCCCAGCTCGGGCTGCGTGAGCCCCACCTCGGGGAGCGCGACGGGGTCGAACGGGGCGCCGTCGGCGTCGAGCACGGTCAGCTCGAGCGAGTTGATGCCGAGCGCGCCCGGCGTGACCCTGGCCTGGAGCGACCCGGACCCGAGGGGTTCGTCGAACTCCTGGGCGGGCGCAGTGCTCTGCGCCTCGACGGGGACCCGGGTCCGCGCCTCGACCGGGCTCTGGGAGACGAGCACCCCGGTCACGACCAGCAGCACCGTCAGGACAGACGCCTCGGCAACGACCGTCCGGCGCAGACGCAGACGGCCCTCGGGACCCTCCGCGACGTGCGGGACCAACCCGTACCGGTTCCACGCCGCGATCGCCACGAGGCTCAGCGCAAGGGCGACCTTGACCAGGAGCGTCCGGCCGTACCCGGTGGTCACCAGCGCGTCGAGCGAGCCGAGGATGCGCCAGGCCAGCAGCACGCCGCTCAGGGCGAGCGCGAGGACGAGCCACGCGCCCACGGTCGAGAAGCGCAGGACCGTGCGCGCCGAGCGCTGGGCAGACGCCCCCGAGGAGCGCGCGAGCAGCAGGCACAGCCCCACGATCCCGCCGAACCACACGGACCCCGCGGCCACGTGCAGCACGTCGGCACCGAGGACGAGCCACGCCGGGCCGAACGTCCGGGTGTGCCCCACGACCGTCAGCGAGGTCGCGGCCAGCGCGGCAGTGCCGAGCGCGAGCGGGACGGGCCACCGCCGACGCGTCGCCCGGCCCGCCCGGGGGCAGAAGATGGTCGCGACGACCAGTCCCACCAGGCCGAGGAGCGCGGCCAGGGCCGACTCGGACCCCAGGGCCGCGGTCCAGACCTCCGGCTCCAGGAGCGCTCCGGCCGCGCGGCCCGCCTGCCACACGGCCGTGACCGGTACCGAGACGAGCAGCCCCGCCCCGGCGAGGACCGCGAGCCCCCGGCGCGTGCGGTCGAGCCGACGCCGGAGCACGGGCATGGCCCCCGGGGTCGCGTCGAGCAGCAGGAGCTCGAAGACCACGAGGCCGGCCACCCCGAGCGTCCCGACGTAGACGAGCGCCTGGGACGCCCGCCGCAGCGTCGAGACCGCCGCCGACGTCGAGGGCTCGGGGACCGCGGCGACGGTGTCGCTCGGTGCTCCGACCGAGAACGTGAACGCCCCCGCGACCGGGTGGGTGTCCCCGGACGTGACGCGCCAGCTCACGACGTACGTGCCGTCGTCGAGCACAGCGGGCACCGCGATCTCCACGCGGGAGTCGACCGCCGTGGGCGTGACGGCCACGGCCGTCCCCGCGGCGTCGAGCAGCGCGACGCCGCCGGGCGGCACCTGTACGGGTTCGTTGAAAGTGAGGGTCAGCAGGGCGGGGGAGTCCTCGACGACGGAGCCGTCCCGAGGATCGCTGTCGACGATCACGGCGTGGGCCGCGGCCGGGGACGCTGACGCGAGCATCAGCACCACCCCGGCCACGGCCGACACCACGACCGCCGTCACCCCGCGCAGGACGCGGGCGACGTTCATCGGTCGCGTCAGGCCTTGGGGCGACGGGCGAACGCGGCGCCGCCCAGGACGAGCCCCGCCGCACCGAGCACGAGCGCCACCCCGGACAGGACGAGGGGCAGCGACGACGGCTCGTCCGACGACCCGGCCGCGTCGGCCGTGTCGTCAGTGCCGTCGGCGCTCGCGGCCTCCGAGGCGGCCGCGTCGGAGACCGTCTCGACGTCCCCGTGCGCCTCCTCAGCCTCGGTGATCGTCAGGGTCGGGGCGGGGAGGTCGAGGTCGTGCGGGTCCTCGCCCTCGGCCGCGACCTGGACCCAGGCGGACTCGCCCTCCTGGCAGGTCTGGACGGTCGGGAAGACGAGGGTCTCGCCGACGGCGTCGGGGAGCTTGGTCGACAGGACGAGGGCGTCCCGGTACCCGTCGGGCAGCGGCGTCCTCGCGGTGTAGACGATCTCGCCGACGCGCTCGGTGAGCTGGCCGCCGTGACCGTCGTCGATCGGGGTCGCGAGGGTCACCATGACCTTCTCGACGTCCCAGCCGGGGTTGACCGTGGGGGTCACGCTCGTGATCGGCTCGGGGATCTGGATCGAGACCTTCGTCGTCGACGACTCGCCGCAGCCGTGCGGGACGCCGAACGTCAGGAGGGCGTAGGAGCCCGCGGTGGTCGTGTCGGGGTTGACCGACACGTGGGCGGACGCGCCGCTCGCGCCGAGCGCGAGGAGCAGGGTCGTCGCCGCGGCGACGGTGAGGAGCTTCGGTGAACGCTTCATGATCGGGGCACAGGCCTTCCGTGGTCGAACGCAGGGTCGCTCCCGCCGCGGGCACGCGGGCCCCGCGGTCGCTGGACGCGTGGGGGTGCGGCTCGACGACGTGTGCGCCGTCGAGGCGGCAGGGAGCGGGTCGCGGCAGGGAGCCGCGACCGAGGTCAAGGTGCTGCGTGGACCAGGACGGGAGGGGCGCGCCCCATGACCGCACCGCTGCCGGGGGCGGCGGGGGCGGGGGACGTCGAGGCGAGGACGAGGACGCCCCGCCCCCGGGCAGCGGGAGGACGCAGGAGGCGCGGGACCGAGCGCATGGTCAGCCATGACCACAGGGCCCACAGCGCGCGGTCCGCGTGGGTCAGGAGCACCGAGACGACGAGCGTCGCGAGCACGTGCGCGGCGAGCATGGGCACGGGGTTCTCGGCGGAGTGCGCGTGCGCGGGCACCGGGGACGCCGCGAGGAGCGCGCACTGCTCGAACGTGTAGTGCAGGACGACCTGGCCCAGACCGAGCACGCCCAGCAGGAGCGGCAACGCCAGGCGGCGGCCCAGGATGCCGCGCAGCATCACGGCCGTGAGCATCACGAGGACCACGACCGGGACGGCTCCCGGTGCCGCGCCCCCGGCGAGGCGGTGCGAGACCAGGGACAGCCCGACGACCGCGGTGGCGAGCAACCCTGCTCGAACCCCGCGCAGCAGACCGACCGCCGGCGACAGCACGCGACGACTGTAGCGGGCAGAGCGTCAGAAAAGGACCCCGTGTCCAGGAACGGCCATCTGCGTGCGCCTCTCCAGGCAGGGACCCGTCCGCAGACCGGACTTTCTGCCAGGATGCACGGATGGTGCATCCCATCGACCTCATCCCTGTGGACGCGGAGGGCTTTGACGCCCTCGAACCGCCCGTTCCGGACGAGGCGTCCGAGTCGGCCGGTGCGGCGGGACCACATGCTGCTCGGGTCTTCCCTCTCCTCGTGGCCGGGGTCTTGCTGCTCGGCGCCTCATCGCTGCTGAGGCACCTCGGGCGCGTGCTCCAGGCGTCCGCGGTCGACCGTCTCGGGAGCGTCGACCTCTCGAGCTGGCAGTGGTCGGTCGGCGAGGGGGCGTTCGCGGCGCACGTCCTGTCCGTCGGGGCGGGAGCGGCGGTGCTGACCGTGGCGGTGCTTCGAGCGGCGCGCCTCGTGGACTCCTTGGCGCGGCCCGACGTCGCCGCATCAGCCCGGCCGGCTCGGGCCCGGTGGTTGGTCGTCGTGGTGGCCTGTGTGGTCGCTGTGGCTGTGATGGTGGCCGTGGCCTTCCCACCGGGCCGTGTGCCGAGTCAGGTGATCGTCCAGGACGTCCAGACCGGTCGGCTCTCGGTCCTCGACGGCTGACCCGCTCCGGGCGCACGCACGAGGTGGGCCCGGTCCCCGAGCGGGAACCGGGCCCACCTGGGCTCACGTCTCAGGTCATGGCGTCAGAGCACCCGGACCACTGGCCCGGTCACTGCGCCGAGGCGCCCGACGGCGAGCCCCTTGGTGACCGACCAGGCCGGTCCCTCGATCGTGAACGTGGTGACGTCGGTCGTCGAGGCCGACCGGGAGAGGTTGATGCCCCAGGCGTTGGCGGTCACCTCGAGGTGCACCCAGTCGCACGTGCCGGCGTCGAGGCGGAACGTGTTCCCGGTGCGGGTCAGGTCGAACGTGCAGGGCCCGGCGTCGTAGGGGGCCGCGTTCGCGGCCGGCGCCAGGGCGACGGTGGCGGCGACGAGGGCTGAGACTGCCAGGGCGCGCTTCCCGGTGGTTCGCATGGAGCTCCTTCGCTTCAGGTGAGGGGACGTCGTCGTCCCCCGGACCTGTCCAGTCCATCCTGGACGCCGGTGCCAGGACATCCGTGAAAACCCTTCCATGGACATTTCACCCTGTACGGGGAATCCCTCACACGCCGCCCGCGAACCCCGTCTGTCGCCACGCCTCGTAGATTGCGATCGACGCGCTGTTGGTCAGGTTGAGCGACCGGCGCCCGGGCAGCATGGGGATCTTGACGTGGTCGGTGATCCGGGGGTGGGCCAGGACGTCGTCGGGGAGGCCGGTGGGTTCGGGGCCGAACAGCAGCACGTCGCCCGGGCGGTACTCGACGTCGGTGTGGCGGGTCGTGGCCTTGGTCGTGAAGGCGAAGACGCGTGCCTCGGGCATCGAGGCCAGGGCTGCGTCGAGGTCGGCGTGGACCTCCAGCGCGGCGAGGTCGTGGTAGTCGAGGCCCGCGCGGCGGAGCTTGGGCTCGTCGAGGTCGAAGCCCAGGGGTTCGACGAGGTGCAGGCGCGCGCCGGTAACGGCCGCGAGCCGGATCGCGTTGCCCGTGTTGCCGGGGATGCGCGGCTCGAAGAACACGAGGTGGGGCAGCGTCGGGGCGGGGCGCTCGGCGCCGGTGCCGAGGTGCGGGCGCCAGTCTTCTGCGCCGGTGACCCCGGGCGAGGGTGCGGGCACGGGGGAGGAGGGGACGTCGTCGGGCATGGTCCCGATTCTCCCACCGCCCCGCGGCCGACGTGTCGGGGGGGCTCAGCCCATCTGGGTGAGCGCAGCCTCGTCGACCTCGTGCTGCAGCGGATCTCCCGCCAGGAAGCGCGCGATCTCCTCGACCACGATCGACCCCTGCCGCAGCCGCCCCTGGACCGTCGCGGCGGCGTGGTGCGGCGTGAGGAGCACGTTCGGCAGTGTCCGCAGCGGGTGGTCGACGGGCAGCGGCTCGGCGTCGAACACGTCGAGCGCAGCGTCGATCCGTCCGCTCGCGACCTCGCGCAGCAGGGCTTCCTCGTCGGTCAGCCAGGACCGGGCGGTGTTGACGAGCCCGGCGCCGTCGGGCATGAGCGCGAGCTCGCGCGCCCCGACGAGGTGGTGCGTCTCGGGCAGCGTGGGTGCGTGGAGCATGGTGATGCGGCTCGTCGCGAGCAGGTCGTCGAGGCTCAGGAGCGTGACGCCCAGCGCCTGGGCGTCCGTGGCCGACAGCGTCGGGTCCGCGACCACGACCTCGGCCCCGAGCGCGCGGAGCATCGTGATCGCCGCGCGCCCGGTCCGGGACGCGCCGATCACGCCGACGCGCGTGCCCGCGATCTCGAACCGCGGTGGCGCGTCCTCGGCGTCCTCCCACGAGGCGCCCGACGCGAGGCCGTGGTGGAACCGCGGGAGCTGGTGCAGCAGGGCCATGGCGAACACGACCGACACCTCGCCGACCGACTGCGCCATGCCCTGCCCGGCCTGCGTCACGCGCACGCCGCGCGCGAACAGCTCGGGCGTGACGAACGGCTTGACGCTCGCGCCCGTGTGCGCGACCAGCCGCAGGCCCGGCAGGCGGTCGAGCAGCGCGGCGTCGAGGCGCGGGGTGCCCCACGAGATGACGAGCACCTGAGCACGTGAGAGGCCCGACGGCGCAGCACCGGTCCGGGCGTCGAGCGTCGCGCCCAGCGTGGCCGGGTCGTCGACGAGGACGACGTCGGTCAGCGCCGTCAGAGTCTCCCATGCCGCGGGCGTGAAGAACTCGGCCCGCAGCGCGGGGGAGACGCTGACGACGCTCGTGGTGCGGCTCATCGCAGGATCATCCCAGCCACGCGTCGAGGTGCTCGGCGATGAACGCGTCGTCCGACGCACCGAGCCACGGGTACGCGGCCGTGACGCGCGTGAGCTCGTCGGCCTGCCCGGGCGACAACGTCTCGGCGGGGTCGAGGCACCAGATGCCCTCGAGCAGACCCTGGCGGCGCAGGACCTCGTGCACCCCCGCGATGACGCCCGCGAAGTCGTTCGCGGAGTCGAACACCGCGGCGTTGGCGTCGGTGAGCCCGGTCTGACGGGCGACCAGGAGGCGCAGGGCCGCGTCGTCGGGCACGGTGAGCGTGCCGTCGGACGTGACGCCGCGCGCGGCCTGCGCGAGGCGCAGGGTCTCGACCGCACCCCGCGTCCACACGGCCCACTGGCCGAGCAGGCCGCCGACGAAGCGCGCGGTGTACGGGCTCGCGCTCCCCGCGACCGGGACGTCGACCTCGGAGACCAGGTCGGCGATGATCGCGTCGTCGTTGCCCGTGTAGAGCGAGATCTGGTCGGCGCGGCCGGACTCGGCCACGCCGCGCAGCACGTCGATCGTCCGGTACCGGTCGAACGGCGCGGCCTTGACGGCCACCACGGCCTCGATCGACGCGAGCTCGCGCCAGAAGTCGACCGAGAGCCGCGGCCCGCCGATCGCCTCCTGGAGGTAGAAGCCGATCACGGGCAGGACCTCGCCTACCGCCCTCGCGCGGTCGAGCAGGTAGCGCTCGACCTCCTCGCGCGTGCCGCCGAGCCCCGCGACACGAGGTGCGAGGAGCACCGCGTCGTAGCCGAGCTCGGCCGCGACCTGCGCCTCGGTCACGGCCTGGGCCGTGGGGCCCGCGGCTCCGGCGACCTGGACGAGCGGGCGCGGGTCGGTGACCGTGGACCCTGCGGGCGCGTGCCCACCCAGCGTCTCGCGCGAGACCTCGGCCGCCATCTCGAGCACGGGCCGGTAGAGCCCGACGTCGCGGATCTCGAACTGCGTCGTGTGCACGCCCACGGCCACGCCGCCCGCCCCGGCCGCGTGGTAGTACCGCGTCAGGGCGCGCTGGCGGCGCTCGTCGAAGCGGCGGTCCGCGGTCAGCGCGAGCGGCTGGGCCGGGATGACCGTGCCGGCGCGCAGGAGCGCGAGCGACTCGGGCTTCATGGCGTCGACCACCGAGCCCATCAGAACTTCCCGTCGCGCACGGTGAACTTGGTGGCCTTGCCGCTCGTGGGCAGGCCCGCGGCGAGCCACTGCGCCTGCCAGTCGACGAGCGTGCGCAGCGAGACGTCGGGATACCCGAACAGCTCGTGGCACAGGCTCGCGTCGTTGAGCAGGGCCGTCCCCGCCTCGGCGCCCGTGAACGACACGTCGCGGTCCAGGCCCGCGCCGAGCAGCCCTGCTAGGCGACGCACCGACGCGGTCTCCGGACCCGTGAGGTTGACCGTGAACGCGGGGGACGACGCGTGGCCGAGCGCGCGCAGCGCGACCTCGTTCGCGTAGCCCTGCCACACGACGTTGACGTGGCTCGTGGTCAGGTCGACCGGCTCGCCCGCGAGGATCGGCGCCGCGACGTCGCACAGCACGCCGTAGCGCAGGTCGACCGCGTAGTTGAGGCGGATGTTCGCGACCTTGGTGCCGCGCGTGAGGGCCGCGTGCTGGAACAGGCGCTCGCGCCCGAGGCAGCTCATGGCGTACTCGCCGACCGGACCCGTCGGGTCGTCCTCGGAGCAGCCGCCCGAGGACACGGGCACGAGGGGGTAGACGTTCCCGGTCGAGAACGCGGCGATGGTCGAGTCCGCGTAGCGGCGCGCGACGTCGCTCACGAGCGCGGCGTTCGCGGCCCACGCGAGCGAGGGGGCCGACGACGTGCCGAACTTGGCGCCGACCATGTAGACGACGTCGGCGCCGTCGGGCAGGCCGGCCAGGACGGCCGGGTCGCCCGTCATGAGGTCGGCCGTCACGACGTGCACGCCCGCGTCGCGCAGGTGGTCGGCCTGGGCCGGGTCCGACCAGCGCGAGACCGCGTGGACGGCGTCGCCCGTGCGGCCTGCGGCGTCGAGCGCGCGCCGGGCGAGGACCGTGAGGCTCGGGCCCATCTTGCCGCCCGCGCCCAGGACGACCAGGTCGCCCGAGCGGGCGGCCATGTCCGCGACGAGCGCGGGCGAGGGCGTGGTGAGAAGGTCCTCGAGCTCGGCGAGCGAGGAGGGACCGGCGGAGCGCCCGACGGCCGAGGCGCCGGCAGGAGCGACGGCGGCGGCGGGCAGGGGGCTGGGTGAGGTCGAAGACACGAGTGCTATCCCTTGATTCCGGACATGGTGACGCCTTCCTGGAAGTAGCGCTGGGCCACGAGGTAGGCGGCGAAGATCGGCACGAAGGAGATGGTCGCGCCGGCGAGGATCATGTTGAGCGGCACGTCCTGCTGCTGCAGCGACGCGATGCCCACGGTCAGGGTCCAGTGGTCGGTGCCCTGGCCCATGATGAGCGGCCACAGGAAGTCGTTCCAGTGCCACAGGAAGACGAACGTG
The DNA here is from genome assembly GCF_016907365.1 of Oerskovia paurometabola. Classification (NCBI taxonomy): domain Bacteria; kingdom Bacillati; phylum Actinomycetota; class Actinomycetes; order Micrococcales; family Cellulomonadaceae; genus Oerskovia; species Oerskovia paurometabola. The sequence goes on from NZ_JAFBBV010000001.1 coordinate 998,637, forward strand.
CCGAGCGTCGCGAGGATCGGCTTGCACAGCGGCAGCACGATGCGCGTGAAGATGCGCCACTCGGACGCGCCGTCGAGCTTGGCCGCCTCGAAGAGGTCGTCGGGCATGTCCATGATGAACTGCCGCATGAGGAACACCGCCTGGGCGTTCGCGAGCGTCGGCAGGATCAGGCCCCAGTAGGTGTCCAGGCCGCCGACCTGCGCCATGAGGATGAAGGTCGGGATCAGGGTCACGTGGTACGGGACCATGACCATCGCGAGGAACGACCAGAACATGGCCTCGCGGCCCGGGAACTTCTTCTTCGCGAACGCGTAGCCGGCCATCGCGGAGAACGCGAGGACCAGGACCACGGACACGACCGAGTAGATGAGCGTGTTCCCGAACCAGGTCCAGATGTTCCCCGCGCCGAGCACGCGGTCGTACGCCGCGAAGCCCAGGTTCGTGGGGATCAGGCTCTGCGGGAACTGGATCGCCGCGGCCGGCTTGAGCGAGAGGACGACCATCGCGTAGAACGGGAAGATCGTCACGACCGCGGCGAGGCTCAGCACGACGTAGCGCACGACCTTGCCGCGCCACGTCAGGTCCATGCCCGAGCTCTTGCTGCGCCTGCGGCGTGGTGTCAGGGCAGGCGAGGTGGTGGTGCCGGCAGCGGTCCCGGGGTGCCCCGGGGTGCCGGGGGTGGCGAGCGTGGTCACTTGTCCCTCCCGATGAGGCGACGCTGCACCAGCGCAACGACGATGGTGATGATGAACAGCGCTACGCCGAGCGTGCTGGCGTAGCCGAGGTCGAAGTACTTGAAGCCCTGGTCGTAGATCTGGTAGACGAGGCTGTAGCTCGCGCGGGCGGGCCCGCCGCCCGTCATGGTGTAGACCAGGTCGAAGATCTGGAACGACGCCGTGGTCTCGATGACCGCCAGGAAGAACAGCGTCGGCTTGAGCTGCGGCATGATGATGTGCCAGAACCGGTGCCAGGCGTTCGCGCCGTCGAGCGCCGCGGCCTCCTCGAGCTCACGCGGCAGGTCCTGCATGCGGGCCAGGAGGATGAGCATCCCGTACCCGAAGCGCGACCAGATCGACACGAGCGCCAGGGCCGGCAGGACCAGGGTCGTGCTCCCCAGCCACGAGTCGGTCGACAGGCCGATCAGTCCCATGAGCTGCGACCACGGGCCGCCCGTCGAGAAGACCCAGGTGAACACCGTCGCGGCGAGCACGAGGCTCGTGACGACCGGCAGGAAGAACACCGAGCGGTAGAAGCCCGAGCCGCGGAACGAGCGGCGGACCAGCAGCGCCATGAAGGTCGAGATCGCGAGCGACAACGGCACGATCAGGACGCTGAGGATCAGGGTCACGCGCATCGCGGACCAGAAGATCGGGTCGTTGACCATGCGCTCGAAGTTGTCGAGGCCGGTCCACTCGGCGGTGCCGCCGATCGTGTACTCGAAGAAGCTCAGCCCCACGCCCGCGATCGCCGGACCGAAGCGGAACGCGAGGAAGAGCAGGAAGGCCGGGAGCGCGAAGAGCAGGCCGATCCGTGCCTCGCGGCGGGCCATGGTGCGGCGAAACGCTGATGGTCCTGTCGGGCGGGTCCCCTTCGACGGGCCCGAGGGCCCACCGGACGTGGAACGCGCGACGGACGCGGCGCCGTCGGGCACGGAGCCCTCGAGACCTGGCCCGAGGACGTCTCCGGACGGGGTGGTTGCTGTCATGGGGTTCTTCTCCTTCGCCTCACCGGGCCGAGGGCCGCGTCAGCGGCGGCCACCCGGCCCGGTGGGTGTGGTGCGAGATCAGCCGAGGAGCGGGTTCGCGGCAGCGGCCGCGTCCTTCATGGCCTGCTCAGGGGTCTTCTGGCCGATGAGCGCGGCCTGGATCTCCGGGGCGAGGATGCCCATGACCTCGCGCGACTTCTCGTTGAGGTCGCCGGAGGTCGTGGCGTCGAGCGTGGCCTCGAGCGCGGCCATGGTCGCGTCGTCGCCGTACAGGCCCGTCTGCGAGGTGTACGGCGTGAACCAGCCGGCCGCCTTCGCGTACTCGGCCGACGCCTCGGGGCGCGTCGCGAACGCGAGCCACTTGCCCGCCGCGTCCAGGTTCTCGGCCTTCTTCATGAGGGCCAGCGAGCCGACCGTGCCGTAGCCGATCGACTCGGCCTGCTTGAGGGAGGGGAGCACGACCGTGTTCTCCTCGCCCCAGAAGCTCGCGACGTCGCCGGGGCCCTGCTGCCACGTGCAGGCGATCTTGCCCTGCGCCGTGCGGGTCTGCTCGAACGCCGGGATGGTCGTCAGCAGGTCCTTCTCGACGAAGCCGCCCTCGGCGAGGTCCGTGACGAACTGGAGCGCCTCGACGCCCTCGGGGGAGTCGAACGCGACCTCCGTGCCGTCCTCGGAGAACACCGAGCCGCCCGCCTGCCACAGCAGCGGGTAGAAGGACTCGTTGAGCGTCGCGTCGACCGCGCCCCAGTAGTTCGTGACGTCGTACCCGGCGTCCTTGAACTTCGGGGCCAAGGTCATCAGGTCGTCCCAGGTGGCCGGGTAGTTGCCCGACTCGCCGATCGCGTCGAACGCTGCGGCGTTGCACACGAGCGGCTTCGAGTTCATGATCAGCGGCGCGCCCATCATGGCCCCGTCGATGCTCACGGACTTCGCGGCGTTCTCGCGCAGGTCGCCCGTGTTGTCCGTGATGTAGTTGTCGACCGCCGCGAGGGACTTCGCGTACTTCGGGAGCTGGTCCGGGATGAGGTAGACGACGTCGGGGCCCTTGCCGCCCGCGATGCCCGTCGCGAGCGTCTCGTCGCGACCCGCCCACGGGTAGATCTCGACCTTGACGTCGACGTCCGGGTTCTCCTTGGTGAACTCGGCGATCTGCTCGTCCCAGAACGCCTTGTGGGCCGCCTCGTCCGCGATGACGGGGTAGGTCCACATGGTGACGGACCCCGAGGCCGCGCCGTCCGAGGGGACGGGGGTCGAGCCGCCGGCCGCGTCGCCGCCGCCACAGGCCGTGAGAGCGCCGAGGGCGGTGATCGCTGCGAGAGCGGTCACCACGTGCTTCTTCGGCATGGTCATTTTCGTGCTCCTTTGACGTCGAATGATGACTACCGTGCTGGTTGATCCGTGTGGTGTTGAGCCCGCCCTGCGCGTCGTCGCGCGTGCGGGGTGCTGCTCTGCCCGGGCGGCCGGAGGGCCGCCCGGACGGGACGTGCTGCTAACGGGCCGGGACCTCGACGACGGTGCGTGAGTGCCGCGACTCCTCGGCCGCGAACACGGCGAGGTGGCTCTGGAGGGACTCGACCGCGCCCGACCGGACGTGGCTCGGGTCGCCCGTCGCGACGGCGCGCACGAACGCGTCCATGACGCCCGAGTCGCCGCCGCCGTGGTCGTCGGCCGCGTTGGTCGCGCCGTGGTGCCCCGAGTCGTGGACCGTGACCGAGCCGTCCCGGAAGTCGGTGACCCGGATCTTCTCGCCGTCGCCGTCGAGGCAGCCGTGCGTCCCGAAGATCTGCGTCTTGCGGTGGTCCTGCTCCGAGAACGCCGTCATGGTGAACGTCGCCGCACCGCCGCCCTCGAGCTCCATCGCGACGACCTGGTGGTCCACGACGTCGTTGTCGGACGCGTAGACGCACCTCCCGTAGTCGCCCGTGCGCAGGGCCTCGACCACCGACGCCTCGTCCGTGCCGTCCGTGACGACCGTGACGGGCCAGATCGCGCCCTTCTCGCGCAGCGTGCCGAGGTACAGGCGGGGTGCCGAGTACGGGCACGTCGGTTCGAGCGGGCAGTCCAGGCAGCGGTCCGCAGCACCCGCCGGGCGCTCCTGCGGACGGAAGTGCTTGAGCGAGCCGAAGCTCGCGACGGTCTGGATGCGCTTGCCCGTGACGTACCGGATCCAGTCCAGGTCGTGGCTCGACTTGGCGAGCAGCATGGGGCTCGACGTCTTCTCCGAGCGCCACGGGCCACGCACGTAGGAGTGCGCGTCGTGCCACCAGCCGACCGGCTCCAGGTGCTGCACGTTGACGATCTCGCCCAGGACGCCCGAGTCCACGACCGACTTCATGAGGTCCGTGTACGGCATGTAGCGCATGACGTGGCACACGCCGAACAGGACGCCCGAGGCCTCGACCGCGTCGACGACGTCGCGGCACTCCTCGGCGCTCGGCGCGAGCGGCTTCTCGACCAGGATCGCGTAGCCCTGGGCGGCGAGGGCCACGACCGGGTCGCGGTGCTCGCGGTCCTGCGTCGCGACGATGACCATGTCGGCGAGGCGGGCCGGGTTGCCCGCTGCGACCAGGTCCTCCCAGTCCGCGAACTGTGCGACGGGGGCGGCGTCGGGGTTCGCCGAGGCCGCGCCGTCGCTCACGAGGGACCGCTGGAACGGGCGCGGGTCTGCGACCGCGACCAGGCGCGCACGGTCGGGGTGCGCGGCGATCCAGCGTGCGTAGGTCTGACCACGGTTGCCGGCGCCCACGAGGGCGACGGTCACGGGTGCATCATTGCGGGTCACGAGCGGTCCTTGCGTCGTTGCGGGGGCTGCGGGGGAGAGCTGGTGGTGCGGGTCGAACGGTCGGTGCGGGCGGAGAGCCGGGCGAGTGCGGCTCCATTTGCTATTTGCTATAGCAACTATGACAGATGATCCTGCGCCCTGACAGCCCGTCAGGTCAACTTGCGACCGAGTCGTTATCTTCGGCCGGTGCCGAGAACGGGGTTGAGGTCGTCACATCACGGTTGACGACCTCAACCCCGTGGTCGAGGCTCGGCTGGCCGCGTCAGAGGATGAGCGTGCCTGCCGTCGAGACCGTCGGGCCGTCGGCCGGGATCGCGACGCGCTGCACGCCGGACTCGACGTTGCCGGTGTGCAGGAGGTAGGAGCCCGCGCCGAACGCGCCGTCGGCGAGCTGGAGGCGGCCACCCGTGAAGGTGGACCCCACGGCCGACCAGCGATTGATACCTGTGTCTAGCTTCACGTGACCAGTGTCGCCCGACGCGGCCACCGATCGTGCACCGTCCAGGTTCCAGGTGACCGGCTTGTCAGCCTTCGCCCGGCTCAGGAACGTGCCACCCGCGGGCGAGCCCTCGAGCCGCGCCCCGTCGCCGACACGCACGGTCTGCTCCGCGGTGCCCGCCGCGACGACCGCGACGTTGCGCACCACGCCGCCACGGATCGTCAGGCCTCCCGACGCCGTCACGGTGCCCTTGCCCTCGGCCGCCTCGAGCGTGCACTGGTCCAGGACCACCGGGCCCGAGCCCGCGAACGACGCACCCTCCAGCCCGTTCAAGGTCGTGCGGACCAGGTGCACGGGGTTGGTCACGTTGGCCTGCGTGATCGGCGTCCCCGGCAGGACGTTGAAGCGGGAGCCCTCGATGACGTTGGGGCGCTTCGAGCGGCTCGACGCCTGCGACACGATCAGGGTGTCGTCGGCCTGGCAGCCGCGCAGCTGGACGCCGTCGGCGTTGACCCACAGCATGCCCGAGCCCGCGAGGCCCTCCTTGCGGATGACCTGGACGTCCTCGAGCGTCAGGTCGGTGACCTTGACGCGCGCGACGAACCACGAGCACACGTGCTTGCTGACCGTGATGCGCTTGGCCGACGAGCCCCACGCCGCGCCCGAGTTGGCGAACGTCATGAGCCCCGAGTTCCCGACGTACGTCAGGTCGTGCTCGTACTGGCCGTGCGTGACGAACGGGCCCTGGTCGTCGCCGTCGCCGTGGCAGTTCTCCACGAGGCCGTACGCCGAGGCCGTCCAGTCGTTGAGGTGGCGGCAGTTCGAGGTGTGGCAGTCGGACACGTGCCCGTACAGGCAGTAGATCTGCTGCGTGAGGTAGCCCGCGCCGCCCCACGTGATCGAGGCCGGGTTGGCGAGCGAGCAGCGCGTCGTCGTGAAGTACGTCGACCAGCGGCGCATCACCAGGGGCCAGAACGTCGCGACCCCGTGCACGTTCTCGACGTCGCAGCTCACCGCGTACTCGAACGCGAGCGGGTGCGACCCCGTGTACTGGTCGCCGCCCGCGACGCCCACGAACGACAGGTTGCGCACGTGCACCTGCTGCACGGGCTCGACCTTGGTCCACGTGAGCGTGCGCCCCGCGGCGAGCTCCCAGCCGTTGAGGTAGTTGACGCGCACGTGCGTCGCGTCGACGATCTGCGTGACCTGGACCTGGAGCTGCAGCTCGCGCTCCCACTTGCCCGCGAGGGCGTTGACCTCGAGCGCGTACCACTCGCCCACGGCGAACTGCGAGGAGTCGGCGACCTCGAAGTCGTCGCGCAGCTCGGGCATGACGGCCGTGAGCTTGTGGGTGCGGACGTCGTCGGTCACGGTGCCGCGGAAGAACAGGACGGCCGCGAACGGGTCGTCCTGCCCGGCCTTCTCGATGCCCTCGGTCGTCATGGTGTGCCCGCCGAAGTCGAGCTCGAGGTGCGAGCGCGTGAACCGGTGGCGGCGCACGAAGTTGAGGTCGGAGTGCGCCTTGATGCGGCTCACGGTCGGGTCGTTCACGAGCGCGTCGAGCGCGTCGTCGGCCGGGGTGTCCGTCCCGAACAGCCCGAACCAGCGGAAGTCGGCCGTGCCGGTGTGGAGCGTGTGCCACCGCCCCTTGCCCGGAGCGTCCTTCGGGGCCAGCACGGTGCCGCCGTTGGCCGCCGCCTCGCTCTTCGCGTCGTAGCGGACCAGGCGTGCGGCGCCGTCGCCCGGCGTGGCGTGGCCGAGGAGCTGGACGACCGTCCCGTCGTCGATCTTCTTCGCGCGCCAGCCCACGAGCTGGGCGACGGACGCCGCGACCAGGACCTCGTCGTCGGGCTCGTCCTTCTTCAGGGGCAGCACGCCCGACGGCGCCGCGGCGGTCGGCGTGGCGGCTGCGGCCGGGTGCGTGCCCATCAGGGCGCCAGCGGCCACGAGGCCGCCGATCCCGGCGACGCGCAGCAGGTTGCGGCGCGAGGGGGCCTCGACCGTGGGGGCCTGGCGTGGCGAGATCGGCGTCGTCGCCGGTTCGCCGGGGGTCTGTCCGGACGGGAGGAGGTTCGTCATCTGCAGGGGCCTTTCATCAGGGGTTCTTCCGGGTGGGCAGGGGGAGCTCGTGCGGTTCACAGCGCGAGCGAGTCGGTGACGAGGACGTGGTCGCCCTCGGGGAAGCCGGTGCGGTCGACGCCCTGCTCGACGCAGCCGGACTGGAGCACGCGCGTGGTCGGTGCCAGGTCGTAGCGACCGCCGCGCAGGCGCGTGCCGACCGCGGTCAGCGCGTCGGTGCCCGCGAGGGCGACGTGGGCAGTGGTCCCGCTCGCGGCGAGCGTCGCGCCCCGCAGGTCCACCTGGACCGTCCCGGGGCCAGGTGCCCGCGAGACCAGGGCGCCCGCCGTCGTCGTGCCGGAGACCGTCGCCCCACGGACCGTGAGCCGCTGGTCGCGGACCCCGCTGAGATGGATGCCCGTGCCGGTGAGGGTCCCGCCGCTGATCGTGACGTCGGCCGACCCGACGAGCGCGGGGGCCGCGGGGGAGGCCTCGTCGGTCGAGCCCACGAACGTGCAGTCGGTGAACGTGACCGGGCCCGCGCCGCGCAGGATCGTGCCGTCGAACCCGGTGAAGCTCGTCCGGACGAAGTGGACCGGGTTGGCGACCGGGGTCTGGTGCAGCACGCTGGCGACCGGCAGCGAGAAGTGGCAGTCCTCGATGACGTTGGGCCGCTTCGAGAGGTTCGAGCGCTGCGCGACCGCGAAGAACGACGCGGTGCACCCGCGCATCTGCACGCCGTCGGCGTTGACCGTGAGGCTGCCCTGCTGGTCGAACGTCGAGCGCGCGACCACGTGCACGTCCTCCAGCGTCAGGTCCGTGATCTTGGTGCTCACCGTGAACCACGAGGCCACGTGCCCCTTGACCGTGATGCGCTTGGCGCTGATGCCCCACTGCGCCCCCGAGTTGGCGATGTCCATGAGGCCGCTGTTGCCCTGGAACACGAGGTCGTGCTCGTACTGGCCGTGCGTCGTGAAGGGGTTGCCGCCCTGGTCGTCGCCGTCGCCGTGGCAGTTCTCGACGAGGCAGTAGGCCGAGGCCGTGAGGTCGTTGAGGTGGCGGGCGTTGTGCGAGCGGCAGTCCGCGATCCGCCCGTACAGGCAGTAGATCTGCTGCGTGAGGTAGCCCGCGCCGCCGTAGAAGACCGTCGGCGGGTTCGCGACCGAGCAGCGCTCGGTCGCGAAGAACGTGTTCCAGCGGCGCATGATGACGGGCCACCACGTCCTGGAGCCGTGCACGTCCGACACGTCGCAGCGCACCGCGAACTCGTACGCGACCGGGTGCGAGCCGGTGTACTCGCGGTCGTCGGGCAGCTCGCCGTCGAGCGGGCCGTCGTAGGGGCCGGCCCCGACGAACGTCATGTTCCGCACGTGCACCTGCTCGACGGGCACGACCTTGCGCCACTCGAGCACGCGGCCCGGGGCGAGCTCCCAGCCGTTGCGGTAGTCGACGCGCACGTGCGCCGCATCGACGACCTCGGTGACCTGCACGAGGCGCTGGAGCTCGCGCTCGTCGCGCCCGCCGCCCGGCCGAGGGTCGACCTGCACGGTCCACCAGTCGCCGACCGCGAACGCGGACGAGTCCGCGACCTCGAACACGTCGCGCTGGTCGGGCAGGGTCTGGGCGAGCGTGCGCTGCTGGGCCACGTCGGTCACGGTCCCTTGGAAGAACAGCACGGCGCCGAACGGGTTGTCGTGCGCGTTGCGCTCGATGCCCTCGGTCGTGATCGTCCGGCCGCCGAAGTCGAGCTCGAGGTGCGAGCGTGCGTAGGTGTGGCGGCGCACGAAGTTGAGGTCCGTGTGCCCCTCGACGCGGCTCACGGTCGGGTCGTTCACGAGCGCGTCGAGCGCGTCGTCGGCGCTGCCCGCGGGGGCGTCTGCGCCGAAGATCCCGAACCAGCGGAAGTCGGCCGTGCCGGTGTGGAGCGTGTGCCACCGGCCGCGGCCGGCCGCGCCGAGGGGTGCCAGCACGGTGCCGCCGTTAGCCGCCGCCTCGCTCGTGGCGTCGTAGCGGACCAGGCGTGCGGCGCCGTCGCCGGGGGTCGCATGGCCGAGGAGCTGGACGACGGTCCCGTCGTCAATCTTCTTCGCGTGCCAGCCCACGAGCTGGGCGACGGACGACGCGACGGTGAGCTCGTCGTCGGGCTCGTCCTTGCTCAGGCCCAGCGGTGCGGCGAGTGCCGACGGGGCGAGGCCCGTGGACAGAGCGAATGCGGTCGCGGTCAGCGCGCCCATGCCCGCGACGCGCAGCAGGCTGCGGCGCGAGGGGTCGGCGGGGGCTGCGGGGTCGGGGGAGAGGTCGGGGGCTGCCGCGCTGTCGCGGGCAGTCAGGGGGGTCTTCACGTGGGTCACCCTTCGGACAGGTCGATGAGACGGGTCCGTTCAGGCGTGGCCGACGCGCGGCAACGGGCGTGCGGGTGGAGTCCGGCGGGCCGGGGCTGCGGTCACCGAGGGACGGGGCGAGATGGACGGTTCAGGCTGTGTGCGGCAGGCCGCGACAGCAGGATGGATGCGCTTCGTTGCGTCCGGATGAACCGGGCATTTCCCGGAGATTAGGCCGGTGCTATAGCAATGTCAAGAGGTTGGTGACGACTCGCCAGGTCCGCCGGGCACGCCTGGGCAGCCGCGCCGGTGGCCGTCTCACAGGTAGTCGCCGGGCCAGTGGAAGCCTGCCGCGGGGCCGCCCGCCGCGGCGCGCAGGGCGTCGCTCTCCGCCGTCGAGCGCCGGACCGGGCGCAGCATCCCGGTCGCGTCGGACACCGTCTCGCGTCCGCCCGGCGTCAGCAGCGCGTCGGTGAGCACCGCCGTGGCCGGGATGTGCGGCAGGCGCACCTCGGCGCGGGCCACCCCGCGCTCGTGGGCCAGCGAACGTGCAGCGAGCGCGAGCACGTCGAGAGCGTCGCGATCCTCGGGGGACCGCGCCTCACCGTGCCCGACGGCGAGCTCCCGCACGCGCAGCACCTCGCCCTCGACCTCCACGACCAGGTAGCCCACGATCGACCCGTCGGGGCGTCGCGCCGTGAGGAGCTCGGCCGACGAGTACCAGAGGGGGATCCGGCGCTGCCAGTGCTCGGCCGTGCGGCGCGTGGTCAGGGGGGCGTCGTGGAACGCGTCGTGCAGGGCCGCGAGGTCCCGCCACGGGAGGTCGGCGCCCCAGGCGGGGAACGTCGTGCGGACGGGGGACCCCGTGCGCAGCGGCCGCTCGTGGCGAGCGACGACCCCGGCCGAGCCGGGCCGCTCGGGGCGAGCGGCGCCGTCGGGCCGGAGGGGGCCACGGGTGACGGGGACCTCGAAGACCTCCCAGCCGCTCGGTCGGTAGACGCCCGGCGTGCCCGTGAACAGGAGCGAGGCGTCCATGCCCGCAGCGTCCATGCGTGCGACCGCCTCGGCGAGCGCGAGGCGGACCAGGCCGCGGCCGCGCACGTCGGGCGCCGAGGCGACGTTCGAGACGCCACCCACGGCCAGCGTGGTGGCTGCCCCGTCGGGGCCGGGGAGGCCCACGAGCGTGCGCGGGGTCCAGCAGACCGAGGCGACGACGCGGTCCGCGGCGGGGGTGGGGCCGGGAAGGACCGCGACGACCGTGCGGTCGAGCCGGCCGTCGTCGGTCTCGTAGACGGGGACCATGAGCGGCGCGTCGAACGCGGCGGCCCACAGCGCGTACAGCGACGGGACGTCGGCGGGCGTCGCGGTGCGGAATTCCATGGGGCTCCTCGGTGAGCGGGGGCGCGTCGGTGCAGGTGGGGCGTGTGCGCAGGGCGGTCGGCGGCCTCGCCTTGACGGTTTGCTATAGCAAGAATAGTCTCGCATCCACGTTCTCGAGTGAACGATGCACGGCAACGAAGCACGTGCGAGGTCGGGCTGGACCTCGCACGAAGTGTCCATCCCTCGACCGTCCCCCTCGCTGCCGAACATGTGGTTACGGTCGTGAATCGCCCCGATTCCGACGCCCACCGCATGTTCGAGGAGCGTTTTGCGCATGTTCGACCATCGCCGCACCGTCCCCGGGGCGGTGCTCGTCGACCTCGACAACACCCTCGTCGCACGCAGCGTCCTGCGGGGGCTGCTGTGGCTCCGTGCCACCCTGGTCTCGACACCACAGGAGGGCGCATGAATGAGCTGGGCATCCGGACGCACATGGAGGCGTCCGGCTCCGGCGTGCTGTCGTATCGCGACGAGTGGACTGTCGACGGCGGGACGCTCACCCGGCTCGTCGGTCGCGTGTCCCTTGCCGAGGGACCGGGAGGGCTTGCGGCCCCGCTGGTCGACCCGAGCCCGTTCCTGCCGACCACCGCGTCGGAGTACCTCGACGCGCTGCTCGGCGGCGGAGCCCCCGACGACGTGGGCCTCTTCGCCGACGGTCGTGTACCGCTGCTCGTCTGCCCGGTGTGCGCGGACCTCGGGTGCGGCGCGGTGAGTGCGCGGCTCGTGATCGGTCAGGGTGTCGTCGAGTGGCGCGACCTCGGCTGGCAGATCCCGCGCGACCGTGCCGACGACGAGGTCGAGGACGTGCCGTTCACTCCGCCCCTGCACCTGGTCTTCGCGCGTGACGCGTACGAAGCCCTCGTCGCGCGACTGTTGCTCCGCTACCGGCAGGCCTGAATCGGCGGCGCCCACGCCGCAGCCCCGGTCAGGCGCCGCCGGCCTCCTCCGTGGGTTCCTCGGCGACGTCGCCGTCCTCGGTGTGGCTCTCGAGCCGTGCCGCGGCCTCGCCGATGTGCTCGGCCATGACGGCCCGCGCCCGCTCGGGGTTGCCGCTCGCGATCGCGTCGATGATGAGGTTGTGCGTCTCGGCGTGCGCGACGCGGGCCTCGGGGTCCAGCGCGACGTTCGCGGCGCGCAGGAAGCCCGTGATCCGGGAGCGGAGCTGGGACGTGATGGTCATGAGCATGCGGTGGTCGGCGAGCTCCCAGAGCTGCTCGTGGAAGCGGCGGTCGAGCTCGAACACGCGCGCCGAGCTGCCGCGCTCGGCGGCGTCGACCATCTGCTGCACGGTCTTGCGCAGGCGGGCCTCGGTCTTGGCGTCCCACTCGGCCTGGACGCGCACGACGACGAACTGCTCCAGGAGCGTGCGCAGGCTCGAGATCTCCTCGAGGTCGCGGCTCGTGAGCGCGGCGACGCGGGCGCCCCGGTGGGGGAGGCGTTCGACGAGCCCTTCCTCGGTGAGGCGGGTCAGGGCCTCGCGCACGGGGATGTGGCTCGTGCCGAGGCGTTCGGCGAGCTTGCGCTCGACGAGGCGCGAACCGGGCGCGAGGTCGCCGCTGAAGATCGCCTCTCGCAGCTCGACGGTCACGCGGTCGGCGACGTTCAGGTCGGGCACGCTCTTGAGCGCCATGGGTTCTCCGTAGTGTTCTGCGGTCCGATCCGGGAGGTGCCCCGAAGGATAGCGGTCGGCGAACTGGGCCCGGCTGCCCGCCCGCGGTGCGTGCCGGGGCGAGGGCTGTGCGGGGCGCACCGTTGTGCCACCATCGAGGCGAAGGGCCACCGGACGGCTTGCCCCCTCCCTACATGCTATAGCATTCGAGGGTTGACGCACAGGCTCGAGGAGGATCCATGGTGTCCCTGCACGACCAGGTGAAGGTGCCTGGTTTCCGCGGACTGGCGGGCGTCGCCCGCCGAGACGTCACGCCGCCCGTGGGCATCCGCGCCCGCAACTGGGGGCCCGCCGACTGGAACGCCTCGCAGGGCACGCACCGCGCGATGACCCTCACCGCGATCGCCCTCGGGCAGGAGACGCCCGGCAGCGCGTCGTCGCGCCCCACGCCCGACGGCGCCGCTCACCCCGAGCCCCCTGCTCCCCCTGAGCACCCCGATGTTCCCCACGCCGACCCGCTCGTGATGATCACCGTGGACGCCACGTGGTGGCGCCGCGTCGACGACGAGCGCGGCGTCCGGGACGCGGTCCTCGCGGGCCTCGGCCTGCCGCCCGAGCGGCTGCTCGTCTCGTTGTCCCACACGCACGCGGGCCCGGTGCTGTGCAGCCACGACGCCGACCTCGAAGGTGGCGAGCTCGTCCCCGCCTACCTCGAGCACCTCGCGGCGCAGGCCGTCGACGCGGGCCGCGAGGCCGTCGCCTCGCTCGCCCCCGCGACGCTCGAGTGGACGACCGGGCGCTGCTCGCTCGCGGCCGACCGCGAGCTGATCCTCGGCGCGGGCGGGTCGCACGGCGAACCCGTCGTCACGGCACCCGACGCGTCCGGTGCCACGGCGTCCGCCGGTCCCGGCGCCCCGGTGGACGTGACCGAGGACTTCGGGCTCCCCGTGATCGGCTTCAACCCGACGGTTCCGCGGGCCGCCGTCGACGACACCGTCGTGATCGGCCGCCTCAGCCGGATCGAGCCCGGGCCCACCGGAGAGCCCCTGCCGACCACGACGCCTCTCGCGACCATCGTCAACTATGCGTGCCACCCCACGACGCTCGCGTGGCAGAACACCCTGGTCTCCCCGGACTACGTGGGCGCGATGCGCGACCTCGTCGAGGAGTCGACCGGGGCCCCCGTCGCGTTCTTCCAGGGCGCCTCGGGCGAGCTGGCCCCGCGCGAGCAGTACACGGGGGACGTGGCGGTCGCCGACCGGCACGGCACCTCGCTGGGGCACGCGGTCCTCGCGGCGCTCGCCGAGCTGCCGCCGCCCGGCACGGCTCTCGAGCTCACGCGCGTCGTGCAGTCCGGAGCGCCGCTGGGCGTGTGGGAGCCGCGCCCCGTCGAGGGCTCACGCGTGCTGCGCGCGGTGAGCGACGTCGTCGTGCTGGAGCTGCGGGACCTGCCGAGCCTCGCGCAGATGGAGGCCGAGTGGGCCGACATCGACCCGCGCAGCCGCGACGAGCGGCTGCGACGCGCGCGCAACCTGCGCGACGGCTACGTGACCGGCCCGACCGTCCAGCACCCCACGTGGGTGTGGCAGATCGGGGACGGGTTCCTCGTCGCGCACCCGGGCGAGGCCTACTCGCGCTTCCAGCGCACTGTCCGCGAGCACGCGGGCGACCGTCCGGTCGTGGTCGCGAACCTGACCAACGGCCCCGGCTTCGTGTACCTGCCGACCGACCAGGCGTACGTGCGGGGCGCCTACCAGGCGTGGCAGTCGCCGCTCGCGCCCGGCTCGCTCGCACGGCTCGAGCAGCACGCGAACCACCTCATCGACACCCTGACGGCGGCGACGCCGGCACCCGCGCAGACTTCCACGGAGGACCAGTGAGCACCACGACCACCCCGACCGGCACGCCCGCGGGCAACCCGCTCCGCACCGCGATCGTCACGGGCGGCGCCGCGGGCATCGGCCGACAGATCGCCGAGCGGCTCGCGGCCGACGGCCACCGCGTGGTGTGCGCGGACGTCGTCCAGCACGACCTGCCCGCGCTCGACCTCGCGGCCCTGCCCGCCGAGCCGAGCCTGGTCTGGATGCCCCTCGACGTCACGGACCACGCGGCCGTGGGGGCGGCGTTCGACGCGGTCGCCGCCGCGACGGGCAGCATCGACGTCCTGGTCAACAACGCCGGGATCCAGCGTCACCGCGGCATCGAGGACCTGAGCTGGGACGAGTGGAAGGCCGTGGTCGACGTCAACCTGCACGGCGTCTTCACCTGCCTCCAGGCTGCGGCGCGGCACATGCTCGCCGCGGGCCGCGGCGCGATCGTCAACATCTCGTCGGTCTCGGCGCGCGGCTCCGCGGGCAGGGCCCCGTACTCGACGACCAAGGCGGCCGTGATCGGCCTGACCTCGACCGCGGGGGCCGAGTGGGCCGCGCGCGGGGTGCGGGTCAACGCGGTCGCGCCCGGGTACATCGACACGGGCGTCTTCCGCCAGGGCGTCGCGGCCGGGACGCTCAAGGAGGAGACGATCCTCGCGCGCATCCCTGCGGGCCGCCTCGCCGACGCCTCGGAGATCGCGAACGCCGTGAGCTGGCTCGTGTCCGACCAGTCGCAGTACGTGATCGGCCAGACCCTCTACGTCGACGGCGGGTTCATCGTCGACTACGGCGTCCCGCTCGCGAAGAAGCCGGAATGACGAGCCGAGCAACGAGCCCGGGCGGGCTCGCGCGCATCACCGAGGTCCGCACGTCGACGACCGTGGTCGCCCTGCCGCAGCCCCTGCAGCTCGGGGCCATGACGGTCACGCGCCGCGAGTACGTGGGCGTCCAGGTCCGAGCGGTGCTGCCGGACGGCACCGAGGTCACGGGCGTCTCGTACGCCCTGACGCGCGAGGCGCCCATGGCCGAGATCGTCGAGCGCCTCGTCGCACCGCACGTCGTGGGCCGCGACCTCCCGGTCGACGACCCGGCCGCAGGGGTGCGCGCGGCGTGGGACGCCGCGCTGCGCGGCTCGGCGATCGTGGGGCGCGTGGGCCTGGTCCGCCGGGCGATCGGTCTGGTCGACGTCGCGCTGTGGGACGTCGCGGGCAAGGTCGCGGGCGTCCCGGTGTGGCGCCTCCTGGAGTCCGGCCCGGTCGCGCCCTCGGCCCGCCCGGCGATCCTCGTCGCGGCCTACCCGACCCCGGGACGTACGGCCCGCGCCGTCGCCGACGAGGTGCTCGACCGTGCCCGCGCCGGCTGGCCGCTGCTCAAGATCTCCCGATCCCCCGACCGCGACCTCATGCGCGACCTGCTTGCGATCCTTCGCGCCGAGCTGCCCGGGGTGACGGGCCGTGAGACCGAGGCCGGTCGCAGCGGTGTCGTCGTGGACGTGGGCTTCGGCTGGCGCGACGCGGACGACGCGCTCGCCGACCTGGACGCGTGGGGGATCGGCGGTCCCGCAGGGGCGGGAGCGCCTGCGCTCGCCTGGCTCGAGGACCCCGTGCTGCCCGAGGACGCCGACGGCGCCGCGCGCATCCGTGAGGTCACGGGACTGCCGCTCGCGATCGGCGACGAGGTCACGGACCCCGAGGTCTTCGCGCGGCTCGCTGCGCTCGGTGCGCTCGACGTGGCGCGCGTGGACGTGGTCGGGATCGGCGGCCTCACGGCGGCCGACCCCCTGGTCCGGTCGTGGCAGGACGCGGGGCTCGTGACGTCGAGCCACGTGTACCCCGAGGTCAGCGTGCACCTCGGTGGCGCCCAGGGGATCGGGGTCGAGACGTTCGAGCGCTCGCCGCAGGGCAACCCCTACGACCCGGCGCCGCTGCTCGTCGAGGGCGGCCCCGAGTTCTCGGCCGGCACGGCGCTGCCGCCCGAGGTCCCCGGCCTGGGCTTCACCCTCTCGCCCACGTACTTCACGTTCGAGCCCGCCCCCTCGCTGCCGAGCATGCGGTTGGCGTCCGAAACGGGCCCCGGGACGACGCCAACCGCATGCTCGACCGACGACAACCGCATGCTCGGCGACCAGGAGGACCGATGACCGACCCGACCAGCACGCCCCGGGCGGGCTCCGTCGTCGGGCACGACGACGAGCGAGGACCGGTGTCCGCCCAGAACCCGACCGGACAAGCCTCCGTGCCAGGACCAGCCGCGACCCGCAGCGTCGTGGTGACCGGGAGCGGCAAGGGCATCGGCCGTGCCATCGCGGCGCGGCTGACCGCGGACGGCTGGACCGTCGTCGGGCTCGAACGGAGCGCCGGCTCGGGGACCGTCGAGGAGGGCGTCTGCGCGGCCGTCGTGCTCGCCGACTCGCGCGACCGTGAGTCGCATCGCGAGGCCGCGCGCGTCGCCCGGGCCCTCGCGCCGCTCGCGGGCTGGGTCAACAACGCGGGTATCACCCGGACCACGCCGCTGCACGCGCTCGGCGACCCCGCGCGCGCCGCGGAGATCGAGCGCACGGCACGAGACATCGTCGAGATCAACGGCCTGGGCTACCTCTGGGGGGCCGCCGCCGCGGTCGAGGCGTTCACCGACCAGGTGAGCGGCGGGTCGATCGTGAACGTCGGGTCGATCCACGGGCGGTCCTCGTTCGTCGACCACGCGGCCTACGAGCTGACCAAGGGCGGGATCGACGCCCTCGCACGCAGCGTCGCCGTCACGTACGGGCGGTACGGCATCCGGGCCAACACGGTCGCGCCGGGCGGGGTCCGCACGCCGCACCTCGACGCGCAGATCGCGAACGCCGTCGACCCCGAGGCGGAGGAGCGCGGGCTCGCCGAGGGCCCGCCGCTCGGCCGCATCGCCGAGTCGGCCGAGATCGCGGCCGTGGTCGCGTTCCTGCTCTCGGACGAGTCGTCGTACGTCTCCGGTCAGTCGATCGCGGCCGACGGCGCGTGGACCGCGTCGTTCGGGACGCTGCCGCACGACGCCGGGCTCGACGCGCGGTACGGGCTCGACTGAGACCGGCTGAGTACACGCTTTTCTGGATTCAGGATCCCGTGTACTGTCCGACGCATGGAGACCGTCACCCTCACGCACACGGCAGCGCTCGCGCGCCTCGGGCACGCGCTGTCCGACGAGACCCGCGCGCGCATCCTGCTCACGCTGCGCGAGGCGCCCGCCTACCCCTCGGACCTCGCAGACGCGCTCGGCGTCTCCCGCCAGGTCATGTCCAACCAGCTCGCGTGCCTGCGCGGCTGCGGGCTCGTCGAGGCGATCCCCGACGGTCGCCGCACCTGGTACCGCCTGGCCGACAGCCACCTCGCGCCCGCCCTCGACGACCTGCTCCGCCTCGTGGTCACGGTCGACCCGACGTGCTGCTCGCCCGACGGGTGCACGTGCTCATGACCTCGGTGTCGATCGGTCCTCGGCCGCCCGCAGGCCTCGCCCCCGCCCGCAGGGCCCTCCTCGAGCGCCGCGTGCGCTGGATCGTCTCGGCGACGATCGCCTACAACGTGGTCGAGGCGGTCGTCGCGATCACCGCCGGGCGCATCGCGTCATCGGCCGCGCTCGTCGGGTTCGGCCTCGACTCGGTGGTCGAGGTGCTGTCCGCCGCAGCCGTGGCGTGGCAGTTCGCGGCCCCCGACCCGCACCGCCGCGAGCGGACCGCGATGCGCCTCATCGCGGTGTCGTTCTTCGGTCTCGCGGTCTTCGTGAGCGTCGACGCGGTGCGCACCCTGCTGGGAGCCTCCGAGCCCGACCACTCGACCGTCGGGATCGTGCTCGCGGCCGTGAGCCTCGCGATCATGCCGTTCCTGTCCTGGTTCGAGCGTCGCACGGGCCGTGAGCTGGGCTCGGCCTCGGCCGTCGCGGACTCGCGCCAGACGCTGCTGTGCACCTACCTGTCCGCGGTGCTGCTCGTGGGCCTGCTGCTCAGCTCGACCCTGGGCTGGACGTGGGCCGACCCGATCGCGGCCCTCGTCATCGCCGCCGTCGCGATCAAGGAGGGCGTCGAGGCCTGGCGCGGGGACGCGTGCTGCTCGCCGGTCGCCGGCCTGCACACCGATGTCGCCGCGGCGCACCACGCGCCGGGTGCACGCCACCAGAGCGGGGAGGCTGCGCCGTCGGGCACGGCCGCTCGCCCGGACGGCGCAGCGACCGCCGCGGACGGCTGCACCTGCTGCGCCGACTGAGCCCGGCTGAGCCGGCTCCGATGGCGGCCCCGGACGACCCGACCTACGGTCGAGGAGGACCCGCCCGGACCGGACGGCGTCCTGCGAGTACCGACGACGGAACGAGGCTGTGGTGGCAACACTGACCGTGTGGAAGTTCGAGACTCCCGAGGGCGCGCAGCAGGCGGAGGACGCCCTGCTGGCGCTGCAGAAGCAGGAGCTCATCCAGGTGCAGGACGCGGCGATCGTGTCGTGGGAGGAGGGGAAGAAGAAGCCCAAGACGCACCAGTCGAACAACACGACGGGCATCGGCGCGCTGGGCGGCGCGTTCTGGGGCCTGCTGTTCGGGATCATCTTCTTCATCCCGCTCATCGGCGTCGCGATCGGCGCGGCGTCCGGGGCGCTCGCGGGGTCGCTGACCGACGTGGGCATCGACGACGACTTCATCGACTCGGTGCGGTCCAAGGTGACGCCCGGGACGTCGGCGCTGTTCGTCATGACGTCCGGTGGGGTCATGGACCGGGTGCACGACTCGCTCAAGGCGCAGGGCATCCACGGCGAGCTCATCCAGACGAACCTGTCGGCCGACGAGGAGGCCAAGCTCCGCGCGGCCTTCGACGACGCGGTCTGAGAACCTCCGCACCCGCGAGACGTACGGCCCCGGTCCTTCGCGGACCGGGGCCGTCGTCGTGGGTCCGACCCACACGCAACCTGCACGTCGGCGCGCCCGGCGCGCTGCCGGATCGGGCGTAGCGTCGAAGCATGTCCGGAAACGACACGCACGGACCGGCTGGAACCCTCCGCAGCGGGGGACGGGGTGCGCTCGCGGAGCCGCCCGGTGCGGCCGCGTGGAGCCCTCTCGAGGAGGTCGCCCCGGCCGACGAGGACGACGCGACCCGGGACTGGGACAACGAGGGCGGGCACGAGCGCGGGCACGTCGCCCACCACCCGCCGGCCTCCGACCGGGAGACCGCGCGGCCGCCCGACGCCTTGTGGCTGACCGGCGTCCTGGCGACGGCGCTGCCCCCCGAGATCGGCACGCCTCACGAGCCCGTCACGTACACCGTCCCGGCGGTCTTCTCCCGGCGGGTCACCCGCGAGGAGCAGGACGTGATCGAGGGAGACGCGGTCCGGCATCGCCTCGCGGACGCCGGCTTCGAGGACGTCGAGCTGAGGGTCTCGGACCGTCGGCTGCTCATCGAGCACACGAGTCTCGCAGCGCTGAGAGGAGGCCTCGCGCACGAGATCGCGCAGACCCTGCGTGACCTCGGCCGGGACCTCGTCGCCGAGCACGACCGCCTGGCGGCCGAGATCGCGGAGCTGCAGAAGGAGGAGGACCGGCGCGCCGCCGCCGTCCTCGTCGAGGCGGAGCAGATCCGCTTCGAGTGACCGACAGCGGTCGTCGAGCGGCCGTCGAGTGATGAGGACCCCATGGACACCGTGCCGAGCGACCCCCCGGGAGCGCGGCCTGCCGCCCGCCGGGGGACGAACGAGTACTCGGCGCTGGCCCGGCTCGTCCGGGAGACGGGCCTGCTCCGCCGCCGCTACGGGTACTACTGGACGCGGCTCGTCCTCGCGGTGCTGGCCTTCGGGGGGATCTGGGTCGCGGTCGCGTTCGTCGGGAACTCGTGGTGGCAGCTCGTCCTGGCGGCCGCGATGGCCGTGGTCGTGACGCAGATCGCGTTCCTGGGGCACGACAGCGCGCACCGGCAGATCTTCCGGTCCAGGGCCTGGAACGACTGGACGGCCCGCGTGCTCGCGGGCGGGTTCGTGGGCCTGAGCTACGGCTGGTGGCGGACCAAGCACGAGCAGCACCACTCGGCCCCCAACCAGGAGGGCCAGGACCCCGACATCTCGCCCGGCGTCATCGCGTTCACCCCTACGGCCCTGGCGGCGAGGACGGGGTGGCGGTCGTGGTTCGCCCACCACCAGGGGTGGTTCTTCTTCCCCCTGCTGACTCTCGAAGGCCTGAACCTGCACGTCGCGAGCGTGCGGACCGTGCTGCGCAGGGGATCGGTGCCCCACCGTGGGGTCGAGGCGCCCCTGGTGCTCGGAAGGCTCGCCGTGTACGTGGGGGTGCTCGCGCTGCTCCTGCCTCCGGGGAAGGCCGCGGCCTTCCTGGGGGTGCAGCTCGCCGTGTTCGGGGTGCTGCTCGGCGGGTCCTTCGCCCCGAACCACAAGGGCATGCCGATCGTGCCACCGGACCTGACGCTGGACTTCCTGCGGCGCCAGGTCCTCATGTCGCGCAACGTGCGCGGCGGGTACGCGGTCGATGCGGTGATGGGGGGCCTCAACTACCAGATCGAGCACCATCTCTTCCCGAGCATGCCGCGGCCCAACCTCAGGAAGGTGCGACCGATCGTGCACTCCTACTGCGAGGACGTGGGGGTGCCGTACACCGAGGTGGGGCTGTTCCGGTCGTACGGGATCGTCGTGCGGTACCTCAACCGCGTGGGCCTGCGGGCGCAGGAGCCGTTCACGTGCCCGCTCGCGGCGTCGCTGGGGAGGTAGTGCGCCTCCTCGTCGCGCCTGCCGGACGCCGGGGTCGTCATCGTGCGGGGCGCCGGGGACGCACCGTGCTACGAGCGCACGAGCGTGATCGCCTGCGCCCGGTCGCGTACCCCGAGCTTCGCGAAGATCGCGTTGATGTGGGTCTTGACGGTCGTCATACCGACGACGAGCCGCTCGGCGATCTCGGTGTTGCTCAACCCCTGCCCCACCAGCTCCAGGACCTCGCGCTCCCGGGCGGTCAGGGCGGGGAACCGCCGGGACAGCGGCAGCGGGGCGGGTGTGGCCGAGACGGTCCCCACGTGACGCCCGGTCAGCGACCCGACGAGCACCTCGCTGACCGCGGGCGCCAGGAGCGTCTGACCGAGCGCGACCGTGCGGATCGCGTGCGCGACCTCGGCCCGTCCGGCGTCCTTGGTCAGGTAGCCGCGGGCCCCGGCACGCAGCGCGCCGAGGATCGACTCGTCGTCGGCATGGGTCGTCAGGACGAGGACGGCGGTGGCCGGGTGCTCGGCGAGGATCCGGGTCGTGGCCTCGACCCCGTCGACCCCCGGCATGCGCAGGTCCATGAGGATCACGTCGGGGTGCAGGCTCGCGGCGAGCCGCACGGCCTGCCCGCCGTCGGAGGCCTCGCCGACCACCTCGAAGTCGGGGACGAGCGACAGGACCGTCACCAGGCCGTCCCGCACGATCGCCTGGTCGTCGACGACCAGGAGCCGGATGCGTTCGCCGGTCATCGCAGGGACACGGCGACCGTGACGGTGAACGTCTCGGCGCCGTCGTCGACGTGGACGGCACCGCCGAGCGGGAGGGCGGCGACGCGGGCGCGCATCCCTGCCAGTCCGTGACCGGCCCCCGTCCCGGCGAGGGAGGGGTGGGGGCCCGGCGCGCGGGGAGTGGTGAGCGTGAGGAGCACGCGAGCATCGTCCCAGACGATCGTCGCCCGGACCGGCATCCCGGGGGCGTGCTTGCGCGCGTTGCTGAGCCCCTCCTGCAGCGCCCGGCGGAGCGCGGCCGACTGGCGCTCGTCGAGGGTGCGAGGATCGCCCGACTCGACCAGGCTCACCGTGCCGCCGAGGTCCCGATGATCGGCGAGGAGCGAGTCGAGGTCGTCCTCGGGACGCGCGAGGGGTGCGAGGGTGCTGACGACGGAACGCGCCTCCCGCAGGCCCGACGCGGCCAGCCGTCGTCCGGCCGAGACGCGGGACGTCGCTCCGGCCACGTCCCCCACCTCGAGCAGCGCCTCGATCGCGTCGAGCTGGACGACGAGACCCCCCAGGCTGTGCGCCAGGACGTCGTGGATGTCCCGGGCGATCCGGGCGCGCTCCTCGAGGGCTGCGGAGCGGACGCGGTCGTGCGCGGCGACGAGCCGCTCGGCCGCGAGGAGCTGGGCTCCGGCGGTCGCGAGGCGCGACTGTCGACGGCTGAACCCGAGCGTCGCCGCGAGCACGAAGATCGCGACCATCCCGAGCACGAGCACCGCGGGGAAGTCGCCGTGGACGACCAGGAACGTTCCCTGGAGTGCGACGGCCGTCGCGGCGAGCCCGATCCCGTAGCCCAGAGGGCGGGCGGGTCGGCCGATCGCCATGACGACGGCCGCGAAGGCGGGGGCGATCGTGAGGCCGCCCGTAGGCACCACGACGAGCGCGCCGCAGACCGTCATCACGACCTCGGCCGCCGCGACGACGCCGACGCGCCGCAGCGGGACGAGCACACGGACGACCCAGGCGGTCACCGCGGCCAGCCCCAGCCACAGGACGAGGGAGGGGAGGGGCTGAGCGGGGGGCCGCACGAGCTGGGTCACGAGCACGTAGGCGACCACCGCGGCGCCGGCCAGGTTCAGGATCTGCCCGGTCCGGCTGTGCCCGGTGTCGGCCGCGAGGACCTGCTGCCGCAGGGTGGTCTCACCACGGGGCGTCACGGGGATGTCCTCGGCGAGGGTGGGCGTGCTCACCCGACCATCATGCGACCTGCGCGGGAGTGCGCAGGCCCGCACCCCGAGCGGCGGACGCACCGTGCTCGCGTTCGACGCGCCCTGCCCGTGCGCTCACGACCAGGACACGGGCGGCTCGGTTGGCCGCGAGGAGCAGCAGGATCACGCCGGCCGAGGCCGCGAGGTGCGCGCCGGCGGCGCCTGCGAGGATGCCGGTCACGAGGCGTGCGACGACGAGCGCGATCCACAGTGCCAGCGCCGCCCAGCCGGCGCGGGCCTCGAGCGTCGCCCCCGCGGCGACCGCGCGGGCCCGACGGCGGGCCGCCACCCCCGGGGCAGGTGCGGCGGCCATGTCGATCGCCCGGAACGAGGTCATCATCCCGATCAGGGCGCCGACGCCGACCGAGACCACGAGCTCGCTCGTGACCACGACCAGGTCGAGCGCGGTCGGTCGGACGGTGATCGCGGACGAGAGCGCCAGCAGCCCGACCGCTCCCAGGACCGCGGGGAGCGTCCACATGCGCGCCGAGACCGCACGCCAGGTCGTCTGGCGGTAGCCGAGCCAGCAGAGGACGGCGACGGCGATCAGTGCGGGCTCGAGGTTCTCGGAGTTCACGGTGGGCTCCTGGGGCGAGGCGGGACGACGTCGTCAGCCTGCCCGGTCGGTGCTCGGCCGCACACGGCCCGTGGGTGGAGATCTGGGTGGAGATCCTGGCCGTGGCCAGGTGGAGACGCAGCCTGCGCAGGGTGCGTCCGGGCAGAGCGAAGCCCGGCCGATCAAGGGGGGTGACCGACCGGGCTCCGCGTCCGTGGGGGCGTCAGGCCTTGAGCATGCTCGCCCGGGTGATGACGCCGTCCTGGACCTCGAAGGTGGCGATGGTCTCGCCCGACCCGTTCGAGGTCGACACGATCTCGCGTGCGACCACCCATCGCTCACCGTACGCCACGGAGGCGTCGATTGTGCAATGCACATCGCCCGTTGCAAGGCGGGGGCCGTAGAAGGCGCGCAGCGCGTCCTTGCCGACGATCGGCTCGGGTGTCACGCCGACGACCACGACGTCCTGCGCGTAGGTCGCGAGGAATCGCTCGAGGTCGTGCGCGTTGAACGCGTCGACCTGCTCGGTGACCACGGCGTGGGCGGTCGGGTGCTGCGGCATGGGAGTCCTCGTCTCGTGGGGGGCGTCGTGCGGGCCGGTCGGTCAGTCGATGCGGACGCCGCCGTTGATGTCGTACGTGGCGCCCGTGACGAACCCGGCCCGCGGGGAGGCGAGGGACGCGATGACCCAGGCGACGTCGTCGGGCGTGCCGAACTTCCCCAGCGGGATCGAGGACGTGAGGGCCTCGCGGCCCGCGTCGTCGAGCTGGTTCGTGATGTTGCTCGTGACCGGGCCGGGCGTGACCGCGTTCGCGCGGATGCCCTCGGCGGCCAGGAGGCGCGCGAAGCTCCGCGTGATCGCGAGGAGTGCGCCCTTGCTCGCGGCGTAGTGGACGCCGGTCTTGAGCGCGCCCTGCTGGCCCGCGATCGAGGCGACGTTGACGATGCTTCGGTCGACCGGCTCCTCGCCCTCGGGGGCGGCGGCCGCCCGCAGGAGGGGGAGCGCGGCCCGCGAGAGGACGAAGGTGCCGCGCGCGTTGGTCTCCATGACGGCGTCCCACTCGTCGAGCTCGATGTCGTCGAGCGCGCGGTAGGGGCACATGCCGCCGTTGTTGACCAGGACGTGGAGCCTGCCCCAGCGTCGGGTGACCTGGGTGACGAGCCTGTCGACGGACGTGACGTCGCGCAGGTCGAGGCGCGAGACGTGGCAGCTCGCGCCCAGCTCGGTCGCGAGGTCCGCGGTGGTGCGGGCCCCGAGCTCGTCGTGGGCGTAGGTGAGCCAGAGGTCGTATCCGTCACGGGCGAGCTGGAGGGCGGTCGCGGAACCGATCCCGGAGCTGGCGCCCGTGATCAGCGCAAGTCGTCGAGCCATGACGTGAACGCTATAGCAAATTGCGGGTACCGCAAGCGTCCTGTCCATGGACGCTGGCCGTCAGTTGCTAGATGCTATAGCATTTCGGCTCATGAACCCCGACACCGTCGTCATCACCGACTGCGACCTCCCGGGCACCGCGTGCGAAGACACCGTCACGGCCGCCGGCCTCGGTGTCGTGCGCGGGACGGCCCGCACGGAGGACGACGTCATCGCCCTCGTCCGCGACGCCGCGGCCGCAGGTGCCGCCCCGTCCGCCCTGGTCGTCCAGTGGGCGCCACTCACCGCCCGCGTCCTCGACGAGATCGAGGGCGTGCGCTTCGTCAGCCGCATGGGCATCGGCTACGACATGGTCGACGTCGCCGCCGCGACCGAGCGCGGCATCGCCGTCGCCAACACCCCGACCTACTGCATCGAGGAGGTCGCGTCCCACACCGTCGCGATGGTCCTCGGCCTCAGCCGCGGGCTCGTCGGCTACGACCGTGCCGTGCGTGACGGCGTCTGGGCCGCGACCGCCCCGCGCCCCATGGCCGCGCGCCTGTCCGCGACCACCGTGTCCGTGATCGGCTACGGCCGGATCGGGTCGCTCGTCGCGCGCAGCTGCGCCGCGCTCGGCTACCGCGTCCTGGTCCACGACCCCTTCGTGCCCGACGTCGACGTCGCCGCCGCCGGCTACCTGCCCGTGACCCGTGAGCAGGCCGTGGCCGAGGCCGACGTGCTGAGCCTGCACGCCCCGCTCAGCGAGGCCACCCGCCACCTGCTCGACGCCGCGTCGATCGCGACCATGAAGCCGGGCGCCGTCGTGGTCAACACGTGCCGCGGCCCGCTGATCGACGAGGACGCGCTCGCCGACGCTCTCGAGGCCGGCCACCTCGGGGCCGCGGCCCTCGACGTGTTCTCGCACGAGCCGCTGCCCGCCGACTCGCGCCTGCGCACGCTCGACCAGGTGCTGCTCAGCCCGCACGCCGCGTGGTTCTCGCCCGAGGCCATGGCCGACCTGCCCGTGCACACCGCGCAGAACGCGATCGAGTTCCTCGCGGGCCGTCCCGTCGGCTCGATCGTCAACCCGGGCTACGCGCGCGCCCTGGCACGCTGACGTCCTGTTTCATCCCTGAAGACGACCTCCTGGAGCACCCCGTGCAGCTCATGCGCCTCGGCCTCCCCGGCCACGAACGTCCCGTCGTCCGCACCGCGGACGGCACCACCTACTCGCTCGACTCCTTGACCCGCGACGTCGACGGCGAGTTCCTCGCGGCCGACGGGATCGCGCGCACCCGGGCCGCCCTCGACGCGGGCGAGCTGCCCGTCGTCGCGGACGCCGACGCGCTGCGCGTCGGGGCCCCGGTCGCCCGCCCCACGGCCGTCGTGTGCGTCGGCATGAACTACGCCGCGCACGCCGCCGAGTCCGGCTCCGAGCCGCCGACCGTCCCGATCATCTTCTGGAAGCACTCCAACACCGTCGTCGGGCCCGACGACGACGTCCTGCTCCCCCCGGGCGCGCAGAAGGTCGACTGGGAGGTCGAGCTCGCGATCGTCATCGGGAAGAAGGCCCGCTACCTCGCGTCCCCCGCGGACTCGGCCGCGCACGTCGCCGGGTACACCGTGTCCAACGACGTGTCCGAGCGTGACTACCAGATGGCTGTCTCGGGCGGCCAGTGGTCCAAGGGCAAGAGCTGCGAGACGTTCAACCCGATGGGTCCCGCGCTCGTCCCGGCCGACCAGGTCGACGCCTCGAACCTGCGCCTGCGCTCGTGGGTCAACGGGGAGATCCGCCAGGACTCCTCGACGGCCGACATGATCTTCGACGTCGACTTCCTCGTGTGGCACCTGTCGCAGTACATGGTGCTCGAGCCGGGCGACGTCATCAACACCGGGACGCCGCAGGGCGTCGCCCTCTCGGGGCGCTTCCCCTACCTGGTCGACGGCGACGTCATGGCCGTCGAGATCGAGGGCCTGGGACGCTGCGAGCAGAAGGTCCGTGACGCGGTCGTGTGATCCCGTCCTGCGCCCGCCGAGATGCTGCTCGTGGTCGCCCCGCCCACCACGGCGGCGACCACGAGCAGCATCTC
Organism: Oerskovia paurometabola; assembly: GCF_016907365.1. NCBI lineage: Bacteria > Bacillati > Actinomycetota > Actinomycetes > Micrococcales > Cellulomonadaceae > Oerskovia > Oerskovia paurometabola. The sequence goes on from NZ_JAFBBV010000001.1 coordinate 1,025,490, forward strand.
GGCGGGGATCAGCCCGCGAACGGCAGGACCGGCAGGCCCCGCACACCCGGGACGACCCGGAAGACCGACCCCGCGTCGAGCTCGGGCTCGAACGGCTCGCGAATCATGAGCCGTGACGTCGTGATGAACAGCTCGTCGAGGTCCTCGCCGCCAAAGGTGCACGCCGTGACGTGCGAGGCGGGCAGCTCGACCACCGCGGTCAGCGTCCCGTCCGGCGCGTAGCGGCGCACCGCGCTGCCGCCCCACAGCGCGACCCACACGCCCCCCTCGGCATCGACCGTGAGCCCGTCGGGCAGACCGTCCTCGCGCGGGATCTCGACCAGGACCCGCCGGTTCGCGAGGGGCTCGGGCGCTCCCGCGTCGTAGTCGAACACGTCGACCCGGCACGTGAGCGTGTCCACGTAGTAGGCCAGCGTCCCGTCGGGCGAGAAACCCAGCCCGTTCGAGCACGTGACGCCCGACAGCACGAGGCGCGCGGCGCCGTCGGGCTCGACGCGGAACAGGGCGCCCGCGCCCGACCGGTCGTCGAACGGCATGGACCCCGCGTAGAACGCGCCGTCCGGGGTGGTCGAACCGTCGTTGAGGCGGACCGTCGGGTCGCTCCACAGCTCGGGGAAGGGACGCACGGGGGAGTCGGGCGCCTCGTCGTCCACGAGCGCGAGCCCCCGCTCCAGCCCGACGACGTAGCCCCCCTGGGAGCGCGGGCGCACCATGGTCGCGTAGTCGCCCACGTGGCGGCGGGTCACCGTGGCGTCGGGCTGGAGGGTCAGGAGGTCGCCGGCCATCATGTCGACGAACCGCAGCCCGCCCCAGGTCGGGGACCACACGGGCCCCTCGCCGTGGTGGGCGACTGGACCGGTGATGTTCTCGGCGCGCATGAGGCTATTGTCCCGGACCGCCGCGGGTGACACGAGGCGTACCCTTGGCCCCATGACAATGCGCAACTGGTGGTGGCTGCCCTCGCAGCCGTGACCAGTCGTGTCCCCGAGCTGCCCTGCGTGCAGCCCGGGTCGGCCCTCCGTCGCCTCCGGCGAACGAGGGCGGCTCCTGACTCCAGGAGCACCATGACCCTCACCAGCGCGGCCACCGCCGCAGCCACCACCCCTGCCCAGGGGACCCGCCCGCCCGAGGCGCGCTCCGCCGTCGGGACCCTCGACGCGGCCCGCGCCCGCAGCCGCGCGGTCGAAGCACGGATCGCCGCCGACCCTGCGGAGTTCCGCGTCCTCACGGGCGAGCGACCGACGGGCGCCCTGCACATCGGGCACTACTTCGGGACCGTCGCCAACCGCGTGCGGCTCCAGCAGGCAGGCGTCGAGGTCTTCCTGATCCTCGCCGACTACCAGGTCATCACCGACCGCGACGAAGCCGGAGACCTGCGCGGGACCGTGCGCGAGATCCTGCTCGACTACCTGGCGGCCGGGATCGACCCGGACCGGACCACGGTCTTCACGCACAGCGCCGTCCCCGCGCTCAACCAGCTCCTGCTGCCGTTCCTGAGCCTCGTGAGCGTCGCCGAGCTCGACCGCAACCCGACCGTCAAGGCCGAGACCGCAGCGACCGGCGGGCGGGCCATGAGCGGACTCATGCTCACCTACCCCGTGCACCAGGCCGCCGACATCCTGTTCTGCCACGCCAACCTCGTGCCCGTCGGGCAGGACCAGCTGCCGCACCTCGAGACGACGCGCACCGTCGCGCGCCGCTTCAACCAGCGGTACGCCGCCGCGAACCCGTACTTCCCGGAGCCCGACGCGCTGCTCGCGCCCTCGCCCACGATCCTCGGGACCGACGGGACCAAGATGAGCAAGAGCCGCGGGAACACGCTGCCGCTCGGGGCGAGCGAGGACGAGACGGCCCGGTGGGTCAAGCGGGCCAAGACCGACGCCGAGCGGGCCATCACCTACGAGCCCGAGACCCGACCCGAGGTCGCGAACCTCCTGACGATCGCGTCGCTGTGCACCGGACGGGCCCCGGAGGAGATCGCCGACGAGGTCGGCAGCGCGGGGGCGGGAAGGCTCAAGGCCCTCGTGACCGAGGCTCTCGTCGAGCACCTGCGGCCGATACGGGCTCGGCGGGCGGCGCTCGCGGCGGGCGACGGTCCCGAGGTGCTCGACATCCTCGCGCGCGGCAACGCACGGGCCAACGAGATCGCGGACCGCACGCTCGACGACGTGCGCGAGCTGATGGGCATGGTCTACCGCCGAGGGTGACGTGGCTGACCGGGTGACGCGAACGCCCGCCGAGGGTGACATCAGATGTCACCCTCGGCGGGCGCGTCGGTCACCCTCGACATCGTCGAGGACGACGCCCGGCTGCACAGCGACATCGACGACAACGGGCTGGTCGGTTCGACCGTCCTCGACCAGCGCGTCACCGAGCTGCTCGACGTCCGCAGCGCCGTCCGCGCCGCGGACGCAGGCTTCTTCGACGACGACCATCCTGACGGCCTCGCCGACCGGGCGGCCTTCGACGACGACCTCCTGGCAGGTGTGCGATGAGCACGAGACTCGTGACCTTCACGCTGGGCGACCGGCTCTGCGGGATCCCCGTCGACAGGGTCCAGGAGGTCCTGCCGAGCCGCCCACGCACGCGGGTGCCCCTCGCGCCGGACGACGTCGCGGGCCTCGTCAACCTTCGCGGCCAGGTCGTGCTCACGGTCGACCTCCGACGACGGCTCGGCATGCCCGCGCACGACGGCGAGCAGATGATGGCCGTCGTCTTCGTGGGCGACGAGACCGTGAGCCTGCTCGTCGACCGGATCGGCGACGTGCTCGTGGTCGACGAGGAACAGTTCGAGCTGCCTCCCCAGACCCTGTCCGAGGCGCTGCGCGCCGTGATCCTCGGCACCTACAAGCTCTCCGACCAGCTCCTGCTCGCGCTCGACGTCGACGCCGTGGCGTCGTGAGCCGACTCGTGACGAGTCCCGCGAGCCAGCCCGCCAGCCGGCCCGCGACCAGGCCCGCAGGTCGAGCCAGCACCCCCCTCCCCGTTCATCACACCGCCCAGGAGTCCCCCATGTCCTCGTCCCTGACGCCCCCGACCGTTCGGGCACGCCGCTCCCGATTCGGCGACCTCTCGGTCCGGACCCGGATCATCGTCGCGCTCGGCGTCCTCGTCCTCGTGCTCGTCGCGACCGTCGCCGTCGCCCTGCAGGGCCTGCGCTCGACCCTCGACGACACGGCGACCGTCGCGGACGTGGGCAACACCGCGCTGCGCCTCAATGCTCAGATCGACCACGGTGCCCAGGAGGCCTGGCGGCTGACGTACCAGTACGACCTCGTCGAGGGGTCGGCCCGGTCCGCCGTCGTCGCGCAGATGGACGCGACGGACGCGGACCTCGAGGCGGACATCGCCGCGTACGACACGATGCTGGGGACGATGACCGAGCCGAACTGGGAGGCGTTCAAGACGGCGTGGGCCGACTGGGTCGCCTACCGCGACTCGACCCTCATGCCGGCGGTCGAGGACAAGGCCGTGACGCCGGAGATCCAGTCGCGCAACGACGCTCTCATCGCCGCCCACGTCGCCGCTCTGTCGCGCGCCGGTGACGCGGCGAACGAGTACGCCGCGTCGATCGCCGACGAGGCCACGGAGCACGCGAACCGCACCGTCGCCATGATGGTCGTCCTCGGGCTGGTCGGCCTGGTGATCGCCCTGGTCGTCGCGCTCGTGGTCGCGAACGGGATCCGCCGGTCGGCCGAGAAGGTGCGACGCTCCCTGGTCGCGCTCTCCGAGGGCGACCTGACGGTCCGCGCCGACGTGGACAGCCGGGACGAGATCGGTCAGATGGCCGTGGCTCTCACGACCGCGCAGACGAGCCTGCGGGCCATCATCTCCACGGTCGCCGGCACGGCCCAGGAGGTGGCTGGTGCAGCCGACCGCCTGTCCTACGCGGGCGCCCAGTTCTCGGCGTCGTCGGAGGAGACGGCGGCGCAGTCGGGGGTGGTGGCGGCTGCTGCGGAGCAGGTGTCGCAGAACGTGCGGACGGTGGCTGCGGGGGCGGAGCAGATGGGGGCCTCTATTCGGGAGATCGCGCAGAACTCGAACGAGGCGGCGAAGGTGGCTAATCGTGCGACGGATCGTGCGGCGTCGACGAATGTGACGGTGCAGAAGCTGGGGACGAGCTCGCAGGAGATCGGTGATGTGGTGAAGGTGATCACGTCGATCGCTGAGCAGACGAACTTGTTGGCGTTGAACGCGACGATCGAGGCGGCTCGTGCGGGGGAGGCGGGCAAGGGGTTCGCGGTGGTGGCTTCTGAGGTCAAGGAGCTGGCGCAGGAGACGGCGAAGGCGACGGAGGACATCGCTCGTCGGGTGGAGGCGATCCAGGACGACACGTCGAGTGCGGTGGGGGCGATCGGTGAGATCGCGGACATCATCGGGCGGATCAACGACTATCAGCTGACGATCGCCTCGGCGGTGGAGGAGCAGACCGCGACGACGACGGAGATGTCTCGTGGGGTGCAGGAGTCCGCGACGGGGGCCTCGGAGATCGCGGGCAACATCACAGGCATCGCGACCGCCGCGTCGTCGACCGCGGAAGCGATCCAGCAGATGAACGACTCGATCGCCGAGCTCGCCCGGATGAGTGCCGACCTGCAGTCGGACGCCGCGAAGTTCGTCTACTGACCCGCTCCCCACGACCCGCCGCAGTCAGCTCCAGAGGAAGGACCAGCCCGTGAACCGGCAGAGCGAAGCACCCGACGACCTCGCACCCACGCTCGAGCACGCGCCCGAGGTGTTCGTCGAGCCCTACCCCGACGGCCTGTCCGACCTCGGCGCGACGTCGGGCGAGGTGTCCGACGTGGACCCCGCGCAGGGAGCAGGAGAGCGGACGGCACACGCCGCAGGGGGCAGCGTCCTGCGCTCGGTCCGCACCAGGATCCTGGGCCTCGTCGCGGTCCTCGTGGTCGCGATGATCGTGCTGGGCGCGGTGGCCGTCTCGACCACGGTCTCGCTCCGGGAGCGCACGGAGACGATCGCGACGATCCAGAGCACCCTCAACGCGCGCGTCATGGCTCTTCAGAGCTCCGTGTGGTCGTACCGGCTCGCGACCGGAGGCCTGGGCGACTACATGGGGGAGCCCGAGGAGGCAGGCCCGCAGTTCGTCGCGATCGACGGGGCCCACGGCGCCGTCACGGCCGAGATGCGGGCGTTCGAGGACATCTACGCGGGCATCGGCGAGCCGGTGCCGGACCAGTACGGATCGTTCGCGCTGTCCGTGAACGAGTACATCTCGATCGTCGAGGAGCGCAAGCTGCCGGCCTTCGAGGCCGGGGACCGCGCGGCGTTCCGGTCCGCGGACACGGACCTCGACAACGTCGGTCAGCAGATGGGCGGCGCGCTGGACCGCCTCCAGTCGTACATCGACGACATCCTCGCGGGAGAGACGGAAGCGGCCGCGAGCGAGGCGTCGACGGCGATCGTCACGCTCGTCGTGATCATCGCGGTCGGCGCGCTCGGAGGGTTGGCGTTCGGCTGGATCACCTCGGGACGGATCAAGAGAGCGATCGTCGGGGTGCAGCGCACGGTCGAGGCGATCGCGGACGGCGACCTGACCCACGAGCCCGACGTCCGCGGCCGGGACGAGCTGGGGGACATGGCCCGCGCCCTGTCCTCGGCCCAGGCGTCGCTGCGCGCCACGCTCGCTGGTGTCCTCGAGTCGTCGGTGACGATCGCGTCGAGTGCGGAGTCGTTGGCGGGGGTGTCGTCGCAGTTCTCGGCGTCGTCGGAGGAGACGGCGGCGCAGTCGGGGGTGGTGGCGGCTGCTGCGGAGCAGGTGTCGCAGAACGTGCGGACGGTGGCTGCGGGGGCGGAGCAGATGGGGGCTTCTATTCGGGAGATCGCGCAGAACTCGAACGAGGCGGCGAAGGTGGCTAATCGTGCGACGGATCGTGCGGCGTCGACGAATGTGACGGTGCAGAAGCTGGGGACGAGCTCGCAGGAGATCGGTGATGTGGTGAAGGTGATCACGTCGATCGCTGAGCAGACGAACTTGTTGGCGTTGAACGCGACGATCGAGGCGGCTCGTGCGGGGGAGGCGGGCAAGGGGTTCGCGGTGGTGGCTTCTGAGGTCAAGGAGCTGGCGCAGGAGACGGCGAAGGCGACGGAGGACATCGCTCGTCGGGTGGAGGCGATCCAGGACGACACGTCGAGTGCGGTGGGGGCGATCGGTGAGATCGCGGACATCATCGGGCGGATCAACGACTATCAGCTGACGATCGCCTCGGCGGTGGAGGAGCAGACCGCGACGACGACGGAGATGTCTCGTGGGGTGCAGGAGTCCGCGACGGGGGCCTCGGAGATCGCGGGCAACATCACGGGCATCGCGACCGCCGCGCAGGAGAGCGCGGCGACCATGCAGCGGATGAGCGTCGCGGTCGACGAGCTGGCCCAGGTCTCGGTCGAGCTGCGCACCCGCGTCGCCCAGTTCCGGATCTGACGCGGCCCCCAGCACCTCGCACCTCAGCACGACACGTACCACCCGCATCACCGGAACGGATCAGCACGACCTCGGGGCTCTCGCCCCCAGGCAACCGACTCGGCCGCCACGCGCGGCCGCCAGCAGGGGACACGGGTCCCCCCAGATCGAGAGGCGAGCGATGAGCGAGCAGCAGAACGCACCGCGCCGGCTGTGGGCCGACCGCCCGGTGCTGGTCAAGATCGTCATGTCCGTCCTTCTCATGGTGGTGGTGACTGCGGTCGTCACCGCGTTCGCGCTCAGCTCGATGCGTACGCTGCGGGCAGACGCCGCGCTGATGTACAGCGGCAACGTCGTCCCGCTCCAACAGCTCACGGAGATCCAGCGCGCCTACCAGGGCGACCGGGCCCGGGTCGTCCAGTACGGCATCGCCGACGAGGAGACCCGCGGGACGCTCGTGGACGAGCTGGCCGAGCGCAAGGTCGACCTCCACTCGCAGATCGAGGCCTATCGCCCCAACGCGGTGGACGAGGCCGACGTCGACGCTCTGGTCGCCGCGCTCGACACGTACTACGCAGCGGCCGAGGGGACGCTGTTCCCGTTCGCGGACGAGGGCGACGCCGAAGGGTTCGCCACGTACTTCGACGAGACCATCCGTCCGTTGACGACGGGTGTCCTCGACGCCATGCAGGTGGAGACCGTCTCGCAGGGCGAGGAGGCGGCCGCGCTCGCCGACGAGACGGATGCCGTGGCGGCACGATCGATCCTCCTCACGATCCTGGTCGCGGCGCTCGGTGCGGTTGCGGCGTCCGCCCTGGCCTACGTCGTGGCTCGCAACATCGCCCGCCGGATCGGCGCGGTGTCCTCTGCCCTGGCAGCGGTGGGCGACGGCGACCTGACGGTCTCCTCCGGCGTGACCGGGCGTGACGAGATCGGCACCCTGGCCGTCGACCTCGAACGCACGCAGGCGAACCTGCGTGCTCTCATCACGGGAGTGGTCGAGTCGTCGGTGACGATCGCGTCGAGTGCGGAGTCGTTGGCGGGGGTGTCGTCGCAGTTCTCGGCGTCGTCGGAGGAGACGGCGGCGCAGTCGGGGGTGGTGGCGGCTGCTGCGGAGCAGGTGTCGCAGAACGTGCGGACGGTGGCTGCGGGGGCGGAGCAGATGGGGGCTTCTATTCGGGAGATCGCGCAGAACTCGAACGAGGCGGCGAAGGTGGCTAATCGTGCGACGGATCGTGCGGCGTCGACGAATGTGACGGTGCAGAAGCTGGGGACGAGCTCGCAGGAGATCGGTGATGTGGTGAAGGTGATCACGTCGATCGCTGAGCAGACGAACTTGTTGGCGTTGAACGCGACGATCGAGGCGGCTCGTGCGGGGGAGGCGGGCAAGGGGTTCGCGGTGGTGGCTTCTGAGGTCAAGGAGCTGGCGCAGGAGACGGCGAAGGCGACGGAGGACATCGCTCGTCGGGTGGAGGCGATCCAGGACGACACGTCGAGTGCGGTGGGGGCGATCGGTGAGATCGCGGACATCATCGGGCGGATCAACGACTATCAGCTGACGATCGCCTCGGCGGTGGAGGAGCAGACCGCGACGACGACGGAGATGTCTCGTGGGGTGCAGGAGTCCGCGACGGGGGCCTCGGAGATCGCGGGCAACATCACGGGCATCGCGACCGCCGCGCAGGAGAGCGCGGCGACCATGCAGCGGATGAGCGTCGCGGTCGACGAGCTGGCCCAGGTCTCGGTCGAGCTGCGCACCCGCGTCGCCCAGTTCCGGATCTGAGCCCGCCGGTGAAGCACAGCCCGTCGACCGTGCGTCCGGCCGCGAGCACCGCGAGGTGCCCGGCCGGACGCACGGCCTCGTCCACGGCCCCAGGAGGTCACGCGTGATCCGCGTGCTCGTCGTGGACGACTCGGTCGTCATCCGACGCCTCGTCACGCAGACCCTCGAGCGCGACCCCGAGATCACGGTCGTGGGGACCGCCGCCGACGGCCGCCTCGCCCTGGCGAAGGTCGAGCAGCTCGAGCCCGACCTGATCACGCTCGACATCGAGATGCCCGTGCTCGACGGCATCGAGACGGTGCGCGCCCTGCGTGCCGCGGGGCGGCGGATGCCGGTCATCATGTTCTCGACGCTCACCGAGCGCGGAGCAGGGGCGACGCTCGACGCGCTCACGGCCGGGGCCACGGACTACGTGACCAAGCCCAGCGGCACGGGCTCCGTGCAGACCGCACTCGAACGGGTCGGGCTCGAGCTCGTCCCCAAGATCAAGGCGCTCGTGCCCGGTGCCCGCCTGCCCGCGGCGGCCCGGTCAGGAGGGGCTGCCCCGGTCGCCGTGCCGACCACGCGCAGGGCGGCGCCGAGACGTCCGGTCCGCGCCGTCGTCGTCGGCTCCTCGACCGGAGGGCCCGACGCGTTGCGACGGGTCTTCTCGGCGATCCGCGAGCCGTTGCCCGTGCCGGTCCTCGTGGTCCAGCACATGCCGCCCGTCTTCACCCGCCAGCTCGCGGAACGACTCGACCGCGAAGGGCCGACGACCGTGGTCGAGGCCACCGGGGGCGAGATCCTCGTACCGGGCCACGCCTACCTCGCGCCCGGGGGACGGCACCTCGAGGTCGTGCGGCGGGGCGCGAGCCTGGCGACCGCCGTCACGGACGGTCCGCCGGTCAACTTCACGCGCCCCTCGGTCGACGTCCTGTTCCGGTCAGCGGTCCAGGTGCTCGGTGGGGACCTGCTCGCGCTCGTGCTGACCGGCATGGGCTCGGACGGGCGCGACGGCGCCGGAGCGGTCGCAGGGGCCGGGGGGCACGTCATCACCCAGGACGAGCAGTCGTCCGTCGTGTGGGGGATGCCTGGTGCCGTGGCCACCGCGGGGCACGCCCACCAGATCCTCCCGCTCGACCACCTCGCCCGCGCCGTCGTCTCGGCGCTCGAAGGAGCACGCGCATGACCGTGTCCACCCAGTCGTTCTCGTTCGTGAGCGACCTGGTCCGCCGGCACAGCGCGATCCAGCTCGCGCCCGGCAAGGAGTACCTCGTCGAGTCTCGTCTCGGACCGCTGGCCCGGGAGAAGGGTCTCCACGGCATCGACGCCGTCGAGCAGTACGTGCAGAGGTACGTGCGCACCGGCTCGAGCGGTGAGATCGTGCGCGTGGTCGAGGCCATGACGACCAACGAGACGTCGTGGTTCCGTGACACCTCGCCGTTCACGGCCCTGCGACGGGTCGTGCTGCCGGCCCACGGCGACGGTGACCTGTCGATCTGGTCCGCGGCGTGCTCGACGGGCCAGGAGCCCTACAGCATCGCGATGGTCCTGGCCGAGCAGGGGCACCAGCGCTTCCGGATCCTCGCGACCGACATCAACGCGCAGGTGCTCGACCGTGCCCGTGGGGGGCGGTACAGCCAGCTCGAGGTCAACCGGGGGCTGCCCGCCCCGATGCTCGTCCGCCACTTCCGGCGGGCCGGCGCGGAGTGGGAGGTCGACCCGGCCCTGCGCCGCAACCTGACGTTCGAGAAGCACAACCTGCTCACGCCGCCTCCCGGCGTCGGGACGTTCGACGTGGTCTTCCTGCGCAACGTCCTCATCTACTTCGACATGCCCACCAAGCAGTCGATCCTCGCCCGGCTCCGTAGCCGGGTGAGACCCGGCGGCTACCTGATCCTGGGTGCCGCCGAGACGACCGTCGGTGTCGATCCCGCGTGGGAACGCGTCGACGGCGCACACGGCTCCATCTACCGACTCCGAGGAGGCAGCGCATGAGAGCGCTGGTGATCGACGACTCGCGCGTGATGCGCCGCATCGTCGCGTCGACGTTGAAGGGTCTCGGCTTCGAGATCGCCGAGGCCGGGGACGGGCGCGCGGCGCTCGACCTGCTCGAGGCCGGTGAACGCTTCGACCTGGCGTGCGTCGACTGGAACATGCCCGTCATGGACGGCCTGGAGCTGGTGCAGGAGGTCCGCAAGCGCCGGGACTGGCGCGACCTCACGCTCATGATGGTCACGACCGAGTCCGAGCAGAACCAGATCGTGCGTGCCCTCGCGGCCGGAGCGCACGAGTACCTCATCAAGCCGTTCACCCCTGATGCGCTCGAGGCCAAGCTCGACATGCTCGGGCTGCTGCCGCAGAAGGAGCTCGCATGACCGACACCACCTGGACGCTCGCACAGAGCGTCGTCCCGATGGCGCAGGACCTGTTCACGGCGATGGTCGACGGCGAGCCGGGGCTCCTCCTGCCCATGGAGGCCCTGGAGGAGCCGATCGCCGACCCCCTGTACGCCTGGGTCGACATCGTGGGGCCGGCGGTCTCTCGCACGCTGGTCGTCACGGCCCGCGAGACCGCGGACCGTCTCGCCCGCTCGCTCCTGCTCAAGGAGGACGACGAGCCCGTGACGCTCGAGGACGTCCAGGACGCGCTCGGGGAGGTCGCGAACGTCGTCGGCGGGAACCTCAAGGCCATGATGCCCGAGGGGTCCTCGCTGACGCTGCCCGTGGTCGAGCACTCCGAGCCCTCGGCCTCCCGCCCGGCCGACCACGAGCAGGCGCTGCTCTGGTGGGGCGGCCCGATCCTCATCCAGCTGTGGACCTCGACGAACGGAGAAGACCTGTGAGAGTCCTCGTGGCGGACGACAGCCGCGTCATGCGACAGATCGTCCTGCGGACCCTGCGCCAGGCGGGCTTCGGCGACTGGGACGTCGTCCAGGCCGGTGACGGCGCCGAGGCGCTCGCCCTGACCCGCGCGGAGAAGCCCGACCTCGTCCTGTCGGACTGGAACATGCCCGAGATGAACGGGATCGACTTCCTGCGTGCCCTGCGCGCGGGCGGTTCGAGCGTCCCGTTCGGCTTCGTCACGTCGGAGGGCTCGCCGCAGATGCGCGAGCTCGCGGAGAGCGAGGGGGCGCTGTTCCTCATCGCCAAGCCCTTCGACGCCGGCACGTTCGAGTCGGCGTTGCGCCCGCACTTCCGCTGACCTCATCCACGCGCACCCCCAGCGCACCACCCACCGAGAGACCCCGGAGGACCCCACTCGTGACCACCACGCCCCTGCCCCAGCTCAAGGAGATCAAGGACCTGTACGCGGGCCTGGTCGGCCGTGCGTGCACGGCCGTGCCGGCCGGCCGGCTCATGACGCCCGAGACGAAGGGACTCGTCGTGGCCACGTACCTGAGCAACCGCGGCCAGGTCGAGGCCGTGGTCGCGGTCGACGTCCCGCTGGGCGCGTACCTGGGCGCGTCGATCGGGCTCATGCCTCCCGGACCGGCGAAGGACGCCGCGGCGGACGGGCGTCTCAGCGACGTCCTGCTCGAGAACGTCTCCGAGGTCCTCAACGTCACGGCCGGGCTGTTCAACACCGAGGACGCCCCGCACCTGGTGCTCGCCGACGTGTTCGACTCGACGAGGGCCGCCCTGCCCGGCACCGCCGTGTCGTTCCTGCGCAGCACGGGACGCCGGCTCGACGCCGAGGTGGAGGTCGCGGGCTACGGCGGGGGCGCGTACACGGTCGTCCTGCGGTAGTCGTCACGTCTCCACGCACGAAGAGAGGCCCGTCCGGGAACCGGACGGGCCTCTCTTCGTGCGTCGTGCGTCGTGCGTCGAGCGGGGGTGGACGAGCAGAGCGCCCGGTGCGGTGCGGACGGCGGTCAGGCCGGGACGAGCTCCCGACGAAGGTCGAGGCCCTGGCCGTCGAGGATCGTCTGGATCGCGGCACCGGTGTCCGGGTGCACCAGGACCGGGGCCATGAGGTTGACGCTCACGACCCCGTCCCGTGCGGTCGCGACCACGAGGACCACGGGGTCCTCGTCGGTCGCCCCGATGAGGTCGAGGTCGCCCGCCGGGATGGCGGGCGCGTAGTCGGGCACCCAGCGGCTCGGGTCGACGACGAGCAGGTCGACTCCAGGGGTGTCGAGCGCCGCGAGCGTGTAGACACCGTCCGTCTGCTCCTCGAGCAGCTCGAACCGGCGGGCCGCGAGGCCGGGGGGCGGGGTCACGAAGGTGATGGTGGTCATCAGCGGAGGTAGTCCATGAGAGTGGGCTGCAGGAGGTTGGACCCGATGCTCAGGGTCGCCTGGTAGGCGACCTGCTTGAGCTGGAGGTCGATCGCGATCTCGGCGATGTCGGCGTCCTCGATCCCGGCGCGCTGCGTCTTGAGCGCGAGCTGAGAGTCGGCGTTGGTGTCCGTGGCGCGTTCGAGCTGGTTCTGCCGTGCGCCGACGGTGGTGTGCTGGGTCAGGACGGCGGACAGCCGGGAGTCCACGGCCCCGAGGTGGCTCCGGACGTTCGTGCCGGCCCGCAGGTCGGCCACGACCGTGTCGAGGAGGGCGAAGACGGAGCCCGCTCCGGCGCCGAAGACCGCGGCCCCGTCGATGTCGACCTGGACGGTCGAGTCGGCACCGATACGGCGCTCGACGCTGCTGCCGGGGACACCGGTGAAGGTGTAGTCGTCACGGAACGCGACCCCCTCGTCGGACGTGCCGGCGAACACGTTGCGCCCCAGGTAGGTGGTGTTCGACTGGCGCAGCAGCTCGGAGCGGAGCTCGTCGAGCTCGACCGCGATGGCTTCGCGCGCGTCGGGCGACGCCGTGTCCGAGGCCCCTTGCATCACGAGGTCGCGCACGCGCTGGACGACGTCCGTGACGGACCGCAGCGCCGAGTCGAGCGTCGAGAGCCAGCCGTCGCCGTTCTCGATGTTGCGCTGGTACTGCTTCTCGGTGGCGAGCTGGTTGCGCACGGACAGGGCGTCGGCCGCCGCAGAAGGGTCGCTCGACGCACGGACGAGCTTGCGTCCGGACGTGCCCTGCTCCTGGAGCTCGGCCATCCGGGCGAGGTTGGCCTGCATGCTTCGTGTGACGAACGAGGCCTGCATCTGGTTGGTGATGCGCACGGTTCTCCCCTAGGAGGCGGGCGGGCCGGCGGGCCGGCGCGGCGGACGGTTCTGGTGGGTCACAGGCCGACGCGGCCCGTGCGGTTGATGAGCTGGTCGAGCATCTCGTCGACCGCGGTGAGGACGCGCGCGGCCCCCTGGTAGGCGTGCTGGTACTGGACGAGGTTCACGGTCTCCTCGTCGAGCGAGACGGCCGAGTTGGACAGCAGGTCGGAGAACGCCGCGGTGGACGCGATGGTCGCGAGCTTCGCGTCGTACGTCGCCGAGCTCGACTTCACGGCGATCGTCGCGACGTGCGCGGACCAGCCGGCATCGGGACCGTCGGACGCGACGCCGAGTCGTGCGATCTTGTCCGCGACGGACCCGTCGAGCGCGCCACCGCCGCCGCCAGCGGCGACCTGCGAGGGGTCGGTGACGGCGACCTTGATGCCCGACGCCGGGGGCTTGCCCGCGTCGAAGACGAAGAAGGGACCGCCCGGCGCGCCCGTCGTCGTCTGGGCCGTCGTGTGGAGCGCGTTGACCTGGGCGGCGATCGTCGAGGCGAGGGCGTCGTAGCCCGCCGCGGCCTGGGCGTACACGCCACCGGACGACGCGGGCGCCAGGGCGGACAGGTGCCCCGCGAGGTCCCCGCCCTCGAGGGCGACCTGCGCGCCTGCGCGGTGCGCCCACTCGAGGCGGACAGGGTCCGTGGTCGCGCCGTCCATCGACTGCGACCCGGCCAGCTTGACCGGGTTGGTCGTGGTGCCGTCGACGAGCAGGTTGCCGCCCAGCAGGACGCTGACCGTGCCGTCCGGGTTCATGCTGGCCTGGGCGCCGGCGACCTGCGCGAGCGAGGCCGTCACCTGGTTCCGGTGGTCCACGAGCTCGTTGGTCGAGACACCCTGACCTGCGGCGTCGCGGATCTGTGCGTTGAGGGCCGCGACCTTGTCCGCCATCGCGTTGACCTCCGAGACGAGGGAGGTCGCGCTCGTGCGGGACTGCTGCCACTGCCCGGCGACCTCCGCGCGACCCGCGACGAGCCGGTCGACGATGCCCACCGCGCGCTCGATGACCACGCGCGCCTGGGCCTCCTTCCCGGGGGCGTTCGCGACGTCCTGCCAACCGCTCCAGAACGACTGCAGGGTCGCGGACATGCCCGTGTCCGAGGGCTCGCCGTGGATGTCCTCGACCGCGTTGAAGGCCGTGGCGCGCACCACGGAGTACCCCTCGTTCGACGCGGTCTGCCGCACCCGGGACTCGAGGAACAGGTTCCCGAGCCGTGCGACGCCGTCGATGCTCACGCCCTGGCCGTTGCGCACGGGCTGGGCGAAGCGCGCCAGGCCCATCTCGGCCAGCGGGGAGACGGACGACTGCTGGATGCGCTGACGCGTGTAGCCGTTCGTGTTGAGGTTGGCCACGTTCTGACCGGTCACGTCGATACCGGCCTGTGCGGCGTTCAGGCCCTGACGGGCGGTGTTGAGGATGGCGAACGAGCTCATGGGCGCGGTTCCTTACAGGATCGTGTCGAAGAGGCGGGCGACGGCGGACTGCGCCGTGGCGGCGCCGGTCGCGTCGTAGGTCCGCGCCTCACCGCCGAGCGTCGCGAGGGTCTCCTGCGTCGAACGTGAGGCGTGGTTGACGATCTGGGTGTTGGTGTCCCGGACGGTCTTGATGCGCACGGTCAGCTCGGTCAGGCCGGCGAGGTGCCCCTCGAAGATCTCGCGCCACGGTCCGGTGCTCTGCGCGGCCGCCGCGATCTCACGCAGCGTGGCGTCGGGGGACAACCCCCAGGACGAGGCGACCGTCTCGGAGGCGACGGTGCGCACGAGGGTCGCCTCGCGCACCTTCTCCATGACGGTCTCGACCTCACGGTTGGCGTGCGCGAGCCAGCGGGTGCGGCCGGCCGTGAGGAGCAGCTGCTCCTCCTCGAGCTTGAAGAGCAGCATCTCCAACAGCTCACGCTCTCGCCACAACAGGGTCGACAGCTCCTGAGGGCCCAATGCGGCTCTCCCTTACGTGCGGCGTGGTCGGTCGGGACGGCGGGCCGCGAGGCCCGCTCGGAGACCACTGTCGGTCGCTGCGGCGCGGATGTGGCGACTGATCGTCGACCGATCCGCATGGGAGTCCTTGACGCGGTCGCTACCGCGTACCTCGCAGCGTCCTCCCCGGTGCCCACCCGGGGCGGTGCGACGCAGGGTGCCCCAGCAGATGCCCAGCAGAAAGGTGCTTCGGCGTGAACCTCTCCGAGCGCAACGCTCTCGTCGTCGACAACCTTGCCCTCGTCGGCTTCCTCGTGTCCGACCTGTGCGCCCGAGCGGACCACCTCTCGCGGGAGGACCTCGCGTCGGTGGGGGCGATCGCGCTGACGACGGCCGCGACGGCGTACGACCCGGCCCGGGGGGTGCCCTTCGGTGCGTACGCCCGACGCCGCATCGTCGGCGCCCTGTCGGACGAGCTGCGGTCCCAGGACTGGGCGCCCCGGTCGGCGCGCAAGCGGATCAAGGAGCTCACCGCGGTCGAGGCCACGCTGACGGCGTCGCTGGGCCGGGAGCCGACCGACGCCCAGGTCGCCGAGGCGATGGGCGTCGTGGTCGCGGACGTCCGGGCGATCCGCGACGACGCCGGCCGCTCGATCGTCGCGGTCGACGACACGATGTACGAGCACGTGGTCCTCGACGCACCGAGCCCCGAGGAGCAGGTGCTCGCGACCGAGGAGCGGCACGTCGTGCGCGAGGCCGTCGCGGCCTTGCCCGAGCAGCTGCGGTACATCGTGGAGGAGGTCTACTTCGGCGGCCGTACCGTGGGCGCGCTCGCCGAGGAGCTCGGCATCGGGCACTCGACGGTCTCCCACGCGCGGATCGAGGCGGTCCGCCTGCTGCGGGAGGGGCTCGAGGCGCACTACTCGGACCGGGAGGCACGGGGCTCGACGGCGCCGCTGTCCGCACGCCGTCGCGAGTACCTGGCCGACGTGGGGGACAGGGTCGCCGGTGGCGCGACCCGCCGTGCCGCCTGGTCCACCCCCGCGGCCTCCTGACCCCGAGGTCGCGGCGACGACCTGCGGCGAGATCTCACCCGCTCGGTGCCAGACGACGGCGCGATCCGTGCCGACAGTCGTGGTCGACCGGCCCATGGATGGGCTGGGGGACCATCTTTCTCGCCCGTCTCACGGAGGACTCATCATGGGCTTCAGCGTCAACACGAACGTCTCTGCACTGAACACGTTCCGTAACCTGACGAACACGCAGAACAGCCAGAGCAAGTCGCTCGAGAAGCTGTCGTCGGGTCTTCGTATCAACCGCGCGGCCGACGACGCGGCGGGTCTGTCGATCGCGGAGGGCCTCAAGGCTCAGGTCAACGGCTACTCGGTCGCTGCTCGTAACGCGCAGGACGGCATCAGCGTCGTGCAGGCTGCTGAAGGTGCGCTGGGCGAGTCCCAGTCGATCCTGCAGCGCATGCGTGACCTCGCGGTCCAGGCGTCCTCGGACACGAACAACGCCGACGCCCGCACGGCGATCAAGTCCGAGCTCGACGAGCTCGCGAACGAGCTCACCCGCGTCGTGCAGTCGACGAACTTCAACGGCATCAACCTGCTGACCGCCGCGGCGACGGACCTCACGGTCCAGGTCGGGGCGGAGGGCGCCGGCAGCGGCAACACCATCACCATCGCGCTCGCAGCCAACGACCTCGAGACCATCATCGGGGCCGGGATCTCCGCCGCCGGTGGTGGGTCGTCGCTGACGGTCGCCACGGCGGCGAACGGTCAGGCCGCGATCGAGACGATCGACACGGCGCTCAAGGCCGTCTCGACGGCTCGTTCGAACTTCGGTGCGACGCAGAACCGTCTGGAGTACGCGATCTCCAACATCAACGTGGCCGCGGAGAACCTGACGTCTGCGGAGTCGCGCATCCGCGACGTCGACATGGCCAAGGAGATGATGAACTACTCGCGCACCAACATCCTGTCCCAGGCCGGGACCGCGATGCTGGCCCAGGCCAACCAGTCCAACGCCGGAGTCCTGCAGCTCCTCGGCTGAGACTGACAGCCACTGGCGGTAGCCCTGAGGGGACCCGCCGACGACGGCGCCGCACCGGAGACCCGGTGCGGCGCCGTCGTGCGTCCCGGGACGGCCACGGTGGGCCTCTGCCGACGTGCGCGCCGGGAGCCAGGCACCGGGACCGGCACCGATTCACCCGATCCCCGCTCACGCCGGTGCCCGTGATGCCGACAGTGGTGGATGACCGGCCCATGGATGGGCTGGGGGACCATTCTTCTCGCCCGTCTCACGGAGGACTCATCATGGGCTTCAGCGTCAACACGAACGTCTCTGCACTGAACACGTTCCGTAACCTGACGAACACGCAGAACAGCCAGAGCAAGTCGCTCGAGAAGCTGTCGTCGGGTCTTCGTATCAACCGCGCGGCCGACGACGCGGCGGGTCTGTCGATCGCGGAGGGCCTCAAGGCTCAGGTCAACGGCTACTCGGTCGCTGCTCGTAACGCGCAGGACGGCATCAGCGTCGTGCAGGCTGCTGAAGGTGCGCTGGGCGAGTCCCAGTCGATCCTGCAGCGCATGCGTGACCTCGCGGTCCAGGCGTCCTCGGACACGAACAACGCCGACGCCCGCATCGCGATCAAGTCCGAGCTCGACGAGCTCGCGAACGAGCTCACCCGCGTCGTGCAGTCGACGAACTTCAACGGCATCAACCTGCTGACCGCCGCGGCGACGGACCTCACGGTCCAGGTCGGCGCCGAGGGCGTGGCCGGTGGTGGCAACACCATCACCATCGCGCTCGCAGCCAACGACCTCGAGACGATCCTCGGGGACGCCGCAGGAAGCATCTTCTTCGCCACGGGCGCCGCTGCAGGCACCGCCCCCGGGACCGGCCTGACCGTCGACACCGGGGCCAACGCCCGGACGTCGATCGAGACGATCGACACGGCGCTCAAGGCCGTCTCGACGGCTCGTTCGAACTTCGGTGCGACGCAGAACCGTCTGGAGTACGCGATCTCCAACATCAACGTCGCCGCGGAGAACCTGACCTCGGCGGAGTCGCGCATCCGCGACGTCGACATGGCCAAGGAGATGATGAATTACTCGCGCACCAACATCCTGTCCCAGGCCGGGACCGCGATGCTGGCCCAGGCCAACCAGTCCAACGCCGGAGTCCTGCAGCTCCTCGGCTGAGACTGACAGCCACCCGACGGGCCCCTGACGGGGCCTGCCGACGACGGCGCCGCACCGGAGACCCGGTGCGGCGCCGTCGTGCGTCCGGAACTCACCCCCCACGGTGGTGCCGGTGCTGCCGACAGTGGTGGGTGACCGGCCCATGGATGGGCTGGGGGACCATTCTTCTCGCCCGTCTCACGGAGGACTCATCATGGGCTTCAGCGTCAACACGAACGTCTCTGCACTGAACACGTTCCGTAACCTGACGAACACGCAGAACAGCCAGAGCAAGTCGCTCGAGAAGCTGTCGTCGGGTCTTCGTATCAACCGTGCCGCGGACGACGCGGCGGGTCTGTCGATCGCGGAGGGCCTCAAGGCTCAGGTCAACGGTTACTCGGTCGCTGCTCGTAACGCGCAGGACGGCATCAGCGTCGTGCAGGCTGCTGAAGGTGCGCTGGGCGAGGCCCAGTCGATCCTGCAGCGCATGCGTGACCTCGCGGTCCAGGCGTCCTCGGACACCAACAACGCCGACGCCCGCACCGCGATCAGCTCGGAGCTCGACGAGCTCGCGAACGAGCTCAACCGCGTCGTCGACTCGACGAACTTCAACGGCATCAACCTGCTCACCGACGCTGCCGCGGACCTCACGGTCCAGGTCAGCGCGGAGGGCGCCGGCAGCGGCAACACCATCACCATCGCCCTCGCAGCCAACAACCTGCAGGACATCATCAAGGACACGGTGTACGACGACGCGGGAGCCGGCGGCACCGCGCTGAACGTCGCGGACGCCACGAACGCCCGGACGTCGATCGAGACGATCGACACGGCGCTCAAGGCCGTGTCGACGGCTCGTTCGAACTTCGGTGCGACGCAGAACCGTCTGGAGTACGCGATCTCCAACATCAACGTGGCCGCGGAGAACCTGACGTCTGCGGAGTCGCGCATCCGCGACGTCGACATGGCCAAGGAGATGATGAACTACTCGCGCACCAACATCCTGTCCCAGGCCGGGACCGCGATGCTGGCCCAGGCCAACCAGTCCAACGCCGGAGTCCTGCAGCTCCTCGGCTGAGACTGACAGCCACCCGACGGGCGGCGGCGTCCGCACAGGTCGCCGTCCGTCGGGTGCTCTTCCCTCACCGACCTGATCCTGGCTGACCCAGCCGACCCCAACGTCCTGGAGGCTTTTCCCGTGGGCATCACTCTCTCCGGCCTGACGTCGAGCGGTCTCGACGTCAAGGCGCTGGTGGCGGACCTCATGAAGGTCGAATCGATCCCCCAGCTCAACCTCCAGGCCAAGGTCAAGCTCCAGCGCACCGAGATCACGGCGCTCCAGGACCTCAACACGCGCATCGCCGCGCTCGCGAAGTCCGCCAAGGACCTCACGTCTCCCAACGCCCTCGCGCAGTTCAAGGCGACGAGCTCGTCGGACGCCGTCGCGGTGACGGCCAAGCCGGCGGCCGGAGCGGGCACGATCGACCTCGTCGTCGACTCGGTCGCCGCGGGCCAGAAGTCCGTGACCGGTGCCATGAGCACGGCCCCCGGCACGAAGTTCACGATCACCGACGCCAAGGGCGCGCACACCGAGGTCACGGCGGCTTCCTCCTCGCTCGACGACGTCGTCACGGCCCTCAACGGGTCGGACACGGGCGTCCGTGCCGTCAAGGTGTCCGCCGGCACCGACCCCGGCACGGGCGAGAAGCTCTACCGCCTGCAGCTCACGTCGACCGAGACCGGTGCCGAGAACGCGTTCTCGTTCCACGCCGGGACCGCGGCCGAGGTGGACGGCGGCACCGCGACCGACCTCCTCACCGCCCCGGGGGCGGCGACCGTGACGGCCGCCGCCGACTCGAAGGTGCGCCTGTGGGCAGGGACGCCCGCCGAGCAGACCGTGACGTCGTCCACCGCGGTCTTCACGGATCTGCTCCCGGGCGTGGACGTCACGGTCGCCAAGGCCTCCGCCAACCCGGTGACCATCACGGTCAACGAGGACACCGAGGCACGGACCGCCACGGTCAAGGGCTTCGTCGACTCGGTCCAGTCGATCCTGTCCCGCATGGCCGCGCTGACCAAGGTCACGATCGCGGCCGACGGATCGACGACGGGCGCGACGCTGGCCGGGGAGTCCGTCGTGCGCAACGCGCGCCAGATGCTGACCGACGCCGCGTCCTACCCGATCGACGGCGAGTCGCTGTCCGCGATCGGCATCGAGATCACGCGTACCGGCGAGGTCGTGTTCGACCCCAAGAAGCTCGACGCAGCCCTGGCCGCGGACCCGAACAAGGTCACGGCCACGTTCAACAAGGTCGCTGCCCGCGTCCAGGAGGCCGCGGAGTCGCTGTCGGACAAGTACGACGGCCAGCTGACCACCTCGATCCAGAACCGCGAGACCAACGCGAAGCGGATGGACGAGCAGATCGTCCGGTGGGACACGCGCCTCGAGCAGCGTTACAACCGGCTCAGCGCGCAGTTCACCTCGATGGAGGTGCAGCTCGCGAAGCTCGACTCCCAGCAGCAGTGGCTCACGGGACAGCTCAACGCCCTGAACCCGTCCAAGCGCTGACCCTCCCGCGAAGGAAACCCCGTGACCAACCTCGCCCAGAGCGCCTACGGGCGCGACGCCATCCTCACCGCGTCGCCGGCGCGTCTGCTGACCATGCTCTACGACCGGCTGGTGCTCGACCTGCGCCGGGCCGAGGTCGCGCAGGGCGAGGAGCGCTGGACGGCGGCCTCCGAGCAGCTCCTGCACGCGCAGGCGATCGTCGCGGAGCTCATGGGCTCGCTCGACACCTCCGTCTGGGACGGCGGCGAGGACCTCCTCGCCGTGTACGTCTACGTGCACGAGGCGCTGGTCGCGGCGAACGTCCACCGGGACATCGCGCGCACGCACGAGGTGCTCGAGCTCGTCCTGCCGCTGCAGGAGACGTGGCGCCAGGCTGCGGAGGTGCTCCCGGCGGGGCACGACAGCACCTCGTCCGTCCGCACGGGCGGTGTGTCCGGTGTCGCCTGACTCGCAGCTCGTGGCTGCCAGGCCAGGGACGACGGCACCGGCGGCACCGGCGGTGTGGGAGCCCTCGCGGATGCAGGGCGCCCCGCCCCTCGCGGACGCGCCCGAACCGCCGGCCGCTCCCGAGCCGGACCCCGCCCTCGACCTTCGCGGAGCCCTCGACCCGCACGGTGACACCGACGCGGCCGCGGACCCGCACGCCGCCTGGTCCCGCGTCCTGGACGACCTCGCGGCGATGGCGGCGGGCGCGGGCCCCGACGCCGGCGGCGAGGTCATGGGCAGGCTCGTCCTGTGGACCCCGCCGACCGACCTGGGGCGTCTGCCCGCCTCCCTGGTGGACCGCGCGCTCGAGGTCCTGGCGGGCCATGCGCACGTCGTCGACCACTTGCACGACGCGGTCGCGGAGAACCGCCGGCACGCGCGAGCGCTGTCCGCCGTGCCGACCGTGCACGACGCACCGGTCGCTGCCTACCTCGACGTCGAGGCCTGACCGTTCCGTTCCGCGCGCTCGACGACGCCGCCCGGCGCGCCCGACGCCTCCGCGCACGCCGCCACGCGGTCGACGACGACTGACTCCCCGCAGCCCTGCATAGGGCTCGAAGTGACACGACGACGCATCACCTCACCCGCGACCCGGGTCAGGGTGCGCGACGCACGACGGCCGCGGAGCGGCCGAGAGGTCATGGTGAGCACGGACCGCTCACTCCGCAGGCCATGGGACGGCCGACACACCTTCGACGTGGGGATACCGCGAACGTGTTCGACTCCGTGACCTCCTTGGCGCTCCAGAGCGCGCTCGACGGGCTCTCCGCCCGTCAACGCGTGATCGCGGAGAACATCGCCAACATCAACACCCCCGGGTACACCGCCAAGCGGGTGCAGTTCGAGCAGGCGTTGGCCTCCTCCGTCGCCTCGGGCGAGGGACGTGTGGCGTTCAGCGTGGCGCGCTCGCTCGAGCCGACCCAGCTCAACGGCTCGAACGTCAACCTGGACACCGAGACCCTCTCGAACATCGACACCGTGCTGCGCTACCAGTTCGCGACGCAGGCCGTCGGTGGCGAGGCGGCCTCGCTGCGCGCGGCGATGAGGACGAGCTGAGATGACCTTCGACGCGATCGGCATCGCCGGCTCCGGCCTGACAGTGCACCGCAAGTGGCTCGACGCGGTCGCCGACAACCTCTCCAACGTGAACACCGTGACGTCGACCGACGACGCCGCGTTCCGCGCCCGCTACGTGACCGTCCAGGAGGGTGGCAACGACAGCCCCGGAGCGTTCGTCGCGGGCGCCGCCTGGGGCAGCGAGGAGGGGCGCGTCACGTACGAGCCGGACCACCCGCTCGCCGACGAGGACGGGTACGTGCGCTATCCGGACATCGACATGTCCGAGCAGATGGGGCATCTCATCCTGGCCCAGCGCGGGTACCAGGCGAACGCGGCGGTCGTCGACCGGGCCAAGACGGCCTACGAAGCAGCACTCCAGATCGGGAAGTGAGCCCCATGCCTGTGTCTCCCATCGAGCCCACGACCGCGACCGGCTACCTGTCGGGCGCCGAGGCGGCGTCCGCCCTGTCCGCCCTGTCGCCGGCCACGGCCCCCGCGTCGACCGGACAGGTGGGCGCGAGCGCGTTCGCCTCGGCCCTCGGCGGCGCGGTCGACAACACCCAGCAGCTGCAGGCGGCGTCCAACGAGCTGACGATCGCCGCCGTCTCGGGCGACCTGGCGGACATCCACCAGGCGACGATCGCCTCGACGCGTGCCGCGACCACCCTCGAGCTCGTCGCCACCGTGCGCAACAAGGCGGTCGACGCGTTCAACGAGATCATGAGGATGCAGGCCTGACATGCCGGAGAAGATCAAGTCGTCGTTCGGGCGCGCGTTCGGCGCCGTCCGCGACTTCACGATCGCGCAGCGCACGCTCGCGGTCCTCGCCCTCGCGATCCTCGTGGTCGCCGTGGTCGGCCTCGTGTCCTGGGTGTCGCGTCCGAGCTACGCGCCCCTGTACTCGGGCATGTCGAGCGCGGACGCCTCGGCGATCGTGGACCAGCTCCGGTCGCAGGGCGTCCCCTACCAGCTGTCCGACGGCGGAGCGACGGTGCTCGTCCCCGAGGAGCAGGTGTACGAGCAGCGGCTCGCGGCCGCCGCGGCGGGGCTGCCCGCCGACGAGTCGACCGGCGGGTACTCGCTGCTCGACGAGATGGGCGTGACGTCGAGCGAGTTCCAGCAGGACGTGACGTACAAGCGTGCGCTCGAGGGCGAGCTGGCGCGCACGATCGGCGCCATGGACAACGTCTCGACCGCGACCGTGCAGCTCGCGATCCCGGAGGCCACGGTCTTCGCCGCGGAGAAGGGCACCCCGACGGCGTCGGTGTTCGTGGCCCCGACCCGTGGGAAGTCGCTGGCCCCCGAGCAGGTGGAGGCCATGGTGCACCTGGTGTCGGCCTCGATCGACGGCATGTCGCCCACCGACGTCGCGGTCGTGGACCAGAGCGGCGCGGTCCTCTCGGAGGTCGGCGTGGGCACCCGGTCGTCGGGCAAGCAGAGCTCGGAGTACGAGGAGCGCACGGCCCGCGCGGTGCAGGCCATGCTCGACCGCGTCGTCGGTGCGGGGAACTCGACCGTCGCGGTGACCGCCGAGATGGACGTGTCGAGCTCGGAGCGTCTCGAGGAGACGTTCACCGCTCCCGAGAACGCGCCGGTGCTCAACGAGTCGACCACGACCGAGGAGTACACCGGAATGGGAGGCGGCGGCGCGGGAGTGCTGGGGCCGGACAACATCGCGGTCCCCAACGGCGGCACCGGTGACAGCAGCTACACGTCGCAGGACGCGACGCGCAACAACGCGATCGACAAGACCACGGAGACGACGACGCGGCCCGCGGGCGCCCTGACGCGCCAGACGGTGTCGGTCGCGCTCAACGCCGACGCGGCCGGGGCGGGCAACACCGCGGCGATCACGAGCCTCGTGGCGGCTGCGGCCGGCATCAACGCGGAGCGCGGGGACGTGATCGAGGTCGAGCGTCTCGTCTTCGACACGGGGGCTGCGGATGCCGCCCAGGCCGCGCTCGCCGCTGCCGAGGCGGCAGCGGCCGCCGAGCAACAGGGCCAGATGCTGAGGACCGGGGCGGTCGTCACGGGCATCCTCCTGCTCGTCGTCCTGGGTCTCGTGGTCTGGTCACGGGCCCGCCGGCGCCGGGAGCGCCGCGAGACGGTCGACATCGCGGACCTCGAGCTGCGCCCCGTGCACGACGGCCTCGACGAGTTCGGGCCGGTGCGCGGCGGTCGTGACGACGGCGACGGTCTGCTCGAGCCGGTGCCCACGCGCCCCGAGATCCAGCCTCCGACGCCCCGCTTCTCGAGCCTGGACCAGCGTCGGGCCGAGGTGGACGCGCTCGCCGGGGCCGACCCGGACAAGACGGCCGAGTACCTGCGCGTGCTGCTGGCCGAGGACCGGTCGGTGCGGCGATGACGATCACGACGAACGCGCCGGGCACCGGCGTGCAGGATGCACCGGCGGGGACGGTCGGCACCTCGGGGGCGGGCGTGACGCAGACGATCACGGTCGACGCCCCGGCCTCCGGGGAGCCGCAGCTCCCTGTCGAGACGGTGCGCAGGATCGCCGGCATGTCCGGTGTCCAGAAGGTCGCGCTCGTCCTCATGCAGATGAGCCAGGAGCGTGCGGCCACGGTCATGTCGCTGTTCTCCGAGGAGGAGACGGGCGAGGTCGCGGCGGAGATCATGCGCACCCAGGTCGTCGACCCGGACCTCGCGGTCGCTGCGCTCGACGAGTTCTACGACATGGCGCTGTCCGGCAGCCCTCGCCCGCGAGGAGGCAAGGACCTCGCGGTGGGCCTGCTCGAGGCCTCCTTGGGAGTCGACAAGGCTGCCGACGTCGTCGAGCGCCTCGTGGCGAGCATGCAGGGCAAGGCCTTCGAGTACCTGGACGGGACCGAGCCGGGGCAGATCATCTCGCTGCTCGACGGTGAGCACCCGCAGACCGTCGCCCTCGTGCTCGCGCACCTGAGCGCGACCGTCGCGTCGTCGGTGCTGGCCAACCTCGCCGACGACTACCGCACCGACGTGGCGCAGGCGCTGGCCACGATGGGTACGGCGTCCCCCGAGGCGGTCAAGCTCGTCTCGGACCAGTTCCGCGCCCGGATGGGGGCGAGCATCGCGCCTCGGCAGCCGGTCGAGATCATCGGCGGCGTCCAGCCGCTCGTCGACATCATCAACCGTTCGGACGTCGCGACGGAGAAGGCGCTGCTCGAGGGCCTCGAGGCGCGGGACCCTGCCCTCGCCGACGAGGTGCGCTCGCGCATGCTGACGTTCGAGGACATCGCCTCGTTCGAGGCGCGCGACGTCCAGATCATCCTGCGGGGCGTGGAGATGTCCGTGCTCGCGCTCGCGATGAAGGGGACGACCGCGCGGGTCGTCGAGGCCGTCACGACCAACATCTCGGCGCGCAACCGCACGCTCCTCGACGAGGAGATCGCGGGCCTGGGTGGCGTGCGCGTGAGCCAGGTCGAGGAGGCACGAGCCGAGATCGTCCGCATCGTCCGGGACCTCGAGGCCGACGAGAAGATCACGATCCACCGCACGGACGGGGACGAGCTTGTCTACTGAGTCGGCGTTCGTCCCGAACGCGGTCCCGGTGCTGCACAGCTCGCGGGCCCAGGAGGTCGAGGCGGCCGCGTCCGCCCGCGGGTACGCCGCGGGGTACGCCGCGGGCGCCCGTGCTGCACAGGAGGGCGTGGACCGGCTGCGGGCCTCCCTCGAGGAGGAGCACGCACGCCGGGCGGCCGAGCAGGTCGAGAGCATCCGTCGCACGGTCGTGCTGCTGCACGAGGCCGCGCGAGCGCTCGCCGAGCGGGCGGTGCCGGTCGTCGAGGCCGCGCAGGAGGCGACCCTGCGCGGGGCGCTGGACCTCGCCGAGGCGATCGTCGGCCTGCAGCTCGCCGATCGCTCCCTGGCCGCGCACGCGGCTCTCGCCCGCGTGACGTCGAGCGCCGAGGCTGCGATCGTCGAGGTCCGCCTGCACCCGGACGACGTGCGCCTGCTCACCGAGGCCGGTGTCCGGGAGCCCGTGCTCGTGCCCGACGCGTCGCTCCGTCGTGGCGACGCCGTGGCGGACCTCGAGAAGGGCTACCTCGACGCCCGCGTCGGGGCGGCGGTCGAGCGCGCCCGGGCCGAGCTCGCGACCCTCGTCGAGGCGGCGGAGCACCCCGGGACGGGTGGGTTCGACGGCTCGGCCGAGGGGCGCCACCCGGGCCGACGGCCCGGTGCCGGGAGGGCCGTGGCATGACCGCGACCGACGTGGCCGAGAAGCCGTCCGGGCCCGCACCTGGCGCTCCGTCAGCGCCGGCCCACGCCCTCGGGCGGGCCTCGTGGCGCCCTGCCGCGCTCGACGCGCTGGCCGCGGCCGCCCGCCCCGAGCGGGTCGGGGTCGTGTCGTCGGCGGTCGGTCTGAGCGTCGAGGTCGCGGGTCTGCGGTGCGCCCTGGGCGACCTGGTGCACATCGGGGACGCGCCGCACGGTGTCGCGGCCGAGGTCGTGGCGACGTCGCAGGGGCTGGCCCGGTGCATGCCGCTGGGCAGGCTGACCGGGGTGGGTGCCGGCGCCCCCGTGCGCACGAGCGGGACGGGCATCCTCGTCCCCACGGGTCGCGGCCTGTTCGGCCGCGTCATCGACGCGCTCGGGCGCCCGGTCGACGGGCTGGGACCGATCGTCAGCGACGCGCGGGTGCCGGTCGACAACGAGGCGCCCTCGGCGATGGATCGTGCCCGCATCGACACGCCGCTCCAGACGGGCGTGCGCGTGCTCGACTCGCTCGTGACCCTCGGGCGCGGGCAGCGCATCGGCCTGTTCGCGGGCTCGGGCGTGGGCAAGTCGTCGCTGCTGTCGATGGTGGCGCGCGGGACCGACGCCGAGGTCTCGGTCATCGCCCTCGTCGGCGAGCGCGGTCGTGAGGTCCGCGAGTTCCTCGAGGACGACCTGGGGCCCGAAGGCCTGGCCCGGTCGGTCGTGGTGGTCGCGACGTCGGACGAGCCGGCCATGATGCGCCGTCGGGCTGCGTTCACGGCGACCCGGATCGCCGAGGCGTTCCGGGACGAGGGCGCGCACGTCGTCCTCATGATGGACTCGCTCACGCGCGTGTCCATGGCGCAGCGCGAGATCGGGCTGTCGGTCGGCGAGCCACCCGCGACGCGGGGCTACCCGCCGTCGACCTTCTCCCTCATGGCGAACCTGCTCGAGCGGGCCGGCACGGGCGTGCGCGGTTCGGTGACGGGGATCTACACGGTCCTGGTCGACGGGGACGACCACAACGAGCCGATCGCCGACCAGGCGCGCTCGATCCTCGACGGGCACGTGGTGCTCGACCGGGCCATCGCGGTGTCGGGCCACTACCCGGCCGTGGACCCGCTCGGGTCGATCTCGCGCGTCGCGTCGCGCGTGACGACTCCCGAGCAGAGGTCGCTCGCGCTGACCCTGCGCAAGGTGCTCGCGGCACGTCGCAAGGCCCAGGACATCCTCGACATCGGGGCCTACAAGAAGGGCACCGACCAGCTCGTGGACGCGGCGATCGCGCACGAGCGCGCGATCGACGCCTTTCTCCAGCAAGCCATGACGGACGGCACACCGGCCGAGGAGACGTGGTCGCGCCTCGCGCGGCTGACCGAGGCCCTGATCGACGGGGAGGCGTGATGAGCACCAAGTTCCGGCTCGCGGGGGTGCTGCGGCTGCGGCGGCTCGAGGAGGACACGGCCAAGGCACGGCTCGCGAGCGCCCACGCGGACCTCGCGCAGACCGTCGAGGAGGCGGGCGGGCTCTCGGCGTACCTCGAGTCGTCGCCCGACCGTGCGACGACGGGGGCGTCCCTCGCCGCCATCGCGGCCTCGCGGGCCGCCACGAGCGCGATGTTCGCGGCTCTCGAGGCCGAGGCGCGACGGAAGTCGGCCGAGGTCGACGCGGCGTTCAGCGGGCTCCAGGGAGCGCGGACCGCGCGCCTCGGGCTCGAGAAGCTCGAGGACCGCCACGACCAGGACGTCGCGCGCGCCGAGGGCCGCGCCGAGCAGGTCACGCTCGACGAGGTCGCCTCGTCGACGTGGCGACCGACCACCGGAAGGACCACCGGAGCATGAGCATGACCCAGGCCCTGGCTCGCGTCGGGGAGATCCGCACCGAGATCGCGACCCTCCAGGACCCCACGGCGACGCGCAGCACGTCGACGTCCGGGACGGGCACCACCTCGGGCACGGGCGCGACGGGCGCGACCGACTTCGCGTCGGTCCTCGCCGCCGTCGGCGCGGGGGAGGGGGCCGGCTCGTCCGACCTGTTCGGCAGCCTGTTGTCCTCGCTCGGCGGGTCCGCCACGGGCACCGGGACGGGGACGGGGACGCTCGACCTCGCGGGGCTGTTCTCGTCGCTCGCCGGGACGGGGCGCGCGACCACGGCGGGCGCGACCGCTGCCGTGTCCCCGGCGTCGGGGGCCCCGGCCGCCGGCACGGGTGCCACGGGCAGCGCGGGAGCGATCCTCGAGACCGCCAAGCAGTATCTGGGGGTGCCGTACGTCTGGGGAGGGGAGAGCCTGGCCGAGGGCGGTCTCGACTGCTCGGGACTCGTCCAGCTCGTGTTCGGCGCGCACGGCATCGACCTCCCGCGGGTCGCGCGCGACCAGATGCGTCAGGGCACCGAGGTCGCGTCGCTCGCGCAGGCGCAGCCCGGCGACCTGATCGTCCAGCGGGGTGGCAAGCACATCGGCATCTACCTGGGCGACGGGCAGATGATCCACTCGCCCAAGCCCGGGCAGACGGTCGAGATCACCTCGGTCACGGACGCGTCCGTGACCACGATCCGTCGGGTGCTGGGCGCGGGGGTGGCGGCATGACCGCGGTCACGTCGTCGCTCGCGAGCATCCTCGCGCCCGCTGCCGCGCCCGGTGCGCGCCGCGGTGCCGGGGACTCCTCGGACGCGTTCGGCCGGTCGCTCGCCGCGGCGTCGGACGAGGCCGCCGGGCCGGGGGACGCACCGACCTCCGGTGAGGGGTCGAGCGTCGTGGGCACCCTGCCCGACGGCGCCGCGCACCCGGGGCGTCCCGGCCTGCCCGGGTCCTCGGGCGGACAGGCGAGCACGCCAGTCGACGGGGGCCAGGGGTGGGGGCCGGGGGCGGACGGGACGGTGGCCGACGGTCTCGTCGGGGCCGGAGGCGCTGCGGGGTCCGGTGGCGCAGCTGGCGCTGCCGGGGCCGACGGCACCGACGGGTCCGACGGGTGGAGCGGCGTCGAGGGGGCCGGGACGCTCGACGGTCAGGCGGCCGCCGTGCTCCTGCCCGTCGTCCCCGTGCTGCCGGGACCGACCGGCACGCTGGACGAGGTGGGCACGGCGGGGAGCGCCGGCGTCCCCGGCCTTCTCGGCGCTGCGGGCGGCCACGTGGACGTCGGCGGGCCCGCCTCGTCAGGACCGGAAGAGCAGGCCAGCGCGCCCGTGCCACCGGTCGGCGGCGCGGGGGAGCCTGCGGACGGCGTCGGCCGGACGGCGGAGCAGATCGCCGGGCAGGGCGTCGCTCCGAGCGGGACCTCGACAGGGGCGACCGCGCCGGGTACCGCTCCGACCGACGCCCCGCCCCTCGGTGCCGCGACCGCTCCCACCACCGCCGGGCAGAGCTCCGGCGGGGCGGGCTCCTCGTCGGGCGGCGGGCAGCAGCACCCCGGCGCTGCCGTGACGGTGACGTCGACGGGGTCGCCGACCTCCGGAACGGCACCGGCCGCGACCGCTCCCGGCTCCGGCGCGGCTCTCCCGACCGGCGCGGCCGAGGTCGCCCCCGAGCCGACGGCGGCGCCCGGCCAGGTCGTCCCCGCGCCGGTGCCGGTGGTGCAGGCCCCGGTGAGCGGCGCCGTCGGGCAGGTCGTCCCTGCCCCCGCCACGCCCCAGGCGACGCCCACGCTCCACGCCCAGGTCTCCGGACCCGTGTTCCAGCTCCTCGACGCGGGCGACGGCGACCACGTGCTCACGTTGTCGGTGACCCCCGACAACCTGGGCCCCGTGACCGTCCGGGCCCACATCGCGGGCGGCGAGCTGCGGATCGAGCTCTTCGCCCCGCACGACGCGGGCCGCGACGCCCTGCGTGCCCTCGCGGCCGAGCTCCGCCGCGACCTCGCGGGCATCGCGCCCACGGCGTCGCTGTCGGTCTCGGACGCGAAGGAGGCACCGGCGCAGGGGACCGGCCACCAGGCCGGGTCCGGCGACGGCACCGCGGGAGACGCAGGAGCCGGCACCGCCGGTCGCCCCGGCGAGCAGCACCCGTGGCAGTCCCGCACCGGTGCACGTCCCGGTGTCCCCGGGGCGACCACCGACCAGACCATCCAGCCGACAGTGGACGACACGACGCCGGGGGCCTCCCGGCGCCTCGACGTCCTCGTCTGAGAGAGGAACGACGTGCCGGTCCCCCCCGTCACCGGGCCCGTCTCCGCCCCCGTGGAGACCGCCCCGCGCACGCAGAACGCGCGCGCCCCCAAGCAGGAGTACGACAGCGAGCTGTTCCTCGGGCTGCTCGTGACGCAGCTCCGCAACCAGGACCCGTCCAGCTCCATGGAGACCAGCGAGATCGTCGCCCAGACGACGTCGCTGGCCATGATGGAGTCCCTCAGCGCCATGCGGACCCTCGTCGAGGACTCCGCGGTGCGGCAGCAGGAGGCGTTCGCGCTGCAGATGCGCGACGCGGCCGCCACCCTGCTCGGCAAGGAGGTGTCCTACCTCGACGCGGACGGCGTCGAGCACACGGGCATCGCCACCGCGGTGTCCTACAAGGACGCCGTCCCCACGGTGACGATCGGCGACAAGAGCATCGCGCTCGACAAGGTCTCCGGCGTCACCGGCACGGTCAGCACGGATGCCACCGACCCCCCACCCGCCACGGACGGCGCAACCGACAGCCAGGCCGGCGCAGCCGCCTGACCCGAAAGGACTCTCGTGCTCCGTTCTCTCAACACCGGAATCTCCGGTCTGCGAGCCCACCAGACCATGCTGGACGTGACGGGCAACAACATCGCCAACGTCAACACGACGGGCTTCAAGTCCTCGCGCACCCAGTTCCAGGACACGCTCTCGCAGCTCGTCGCCGCGGGTGTCGCCCCTGACCAGCAGGTCGGTGGCTCCAACCCCGCCCAGATCGGCCTCGGCGTCACGACCGCGGCGATCACGACGCAGTTCACGCAGGGTGCGTCCCAGGCCACTGGCGTCGCGACCGACCTCATGATCGACGGCGACGGGTTCTTCGTCGTCGAGAGCGGCGGCCAGCAGCTCTACACCCGCAACGGTGCGTTCGACTTCGACGCCAGCGGCCGACTGGTCAACGCAGACGGCGCGTTCGTCCGCGGCTGGACGGCGGTCAACGGGGTCGTCAACACGAGCGGCCCCCTCGGCCGTCTCACGATCCCGGTCGGCGACGTCGCCCCGCCCGAGGCCACGACGAGCGTCACGCTCGGCGGCAACCTGCCGGCCGACGCGAAGGACGGCACCAAGGTGGTGCGCGACATCGAGATCTTCGACGAGCTCGGCACGTCGACCAAGATGTCGCTCGAGTTCACCGCGACCGGCGGCACGTGGTCGGTGAGCGCGCTCGACGCCGCGACGGGGACCGTCATCGGAGGGCCGCAGGACCTGACCTTCACCGACGGCGCCCTCACGGCGGGCGGGTCGCTCACGGTCGCGGGCGTGGCCATCGACCTCGGCACCGTCACGTCCTACGCGGGGCTGTCGAACGTCGCGGTCTCGGCCAAGGACGGCGCCGCGGCCGGCTCGCTCAAGTCGTACTCGGTCTCCGGCAACGGGTCGATCATCGGCACCTACTCGAACGGCAAGACGGCCGTCCTCGGCCAGGTGGCGCTGGCGTCCTTCACCAACATGGGCGGCCTCGAGAAGGCGGGCGGCTCGACCTACGCCGCCACGCAGTACTCGGGCGAGGTCATCGTGGGCGGTGCAGGGGACCAGGGCATGGGCTCCATCACGGCCGGCTACCTGGAGATGTCGAACGTGGACCTCTCGCAGGAGTTCACGAACCTCATCGTGTCCCAGCGCGGGTTCCAGGCGAACTCGCGCGTCATCACCACCTCCGACGAGGTGCTGACCGAGCTCGTCAACCTCAAGCGTTGACGACGGCCGCGCGCGGGGCGGCGCGCGGTCACCACGGTGCCCCCGGGACGACCCGTCCCGGGGGCACCGTCATGCTCGGGGCGGCCCGGACGGTTCAGCCACCCTCGCCTTCACGAGAGCCCGACGGCTGCCGAGAGTACGGATCAGCGGGGCAGGGCCGACCGGTGCACCGCGCCGCGAAAGACCTGGCCAGACGCCCTTCGCACCCTGCGACCCGACCCGACCCGAAGGTGGAACCGTGATCGTCCTCACGCGCTTCAGCTCCGAGCGCATCGCGATCAACGCGGACCTCGTGGCCCGAGTCGAGACCAACCCGGACACCCGGGTCACGCTGATCGACGGTTCTCGATACATCGTCACCGAGTCCATGGAGGACGTGATCCGGCTGGTCGAGGAGCACAAGGCTCGCGTCCTGCTGCTCGCGCAGTCCATGACCGTCACGAACGAGCGCACGCCGCTCGGCATCGTGCCGGACCGGCCCGAGCCGGCCGCGCACGACCGGGTCCCGGTCCCCGTGACCCCGCTGCCCACCCCGAGGAAGTAGGCCCCATGGATCCCGCAACCATCATCGGCATCCTGTTCGCGTTCGGTGCGCTCGTCGCGATGGTGCTCCTCGAGGGCGCCCAGATCACGTCGATCCTGCTGCCCGCGCCGATCATCCTCGTCTTCGGGGCCAGCATCCTCGTCGCGGTCGCGTCGGGCACGGTGCGCGACGCGCTCCAGGCGGTCAAGGCGCTGCCGAGGGCCTTCATGAGCAAGCCCGCCCGCCCGGCGGACGCGATCGAGGAGGTCGTGCGCGCTGCCGAGATCGTGCAGAACGACGGCGGCCTCCTCGCGCTCGAGGCGGAGTCGCAGAAGACCGACGACCCGTTCCAGCGCAGCGCCCTGCAGTCCCTGGCCGACGGTGCCGACGCGGACCAGCTGCGCACCCTGCTCGAGGAACGGATCGAGACCAAGAGCCGCGAGGACGCGGTCGCGTACGACTTCTACAACGCGATCGGCGGGTACGCCCCGACCATCGGCATCGTCGGCACCGTCGTCTCGCTGACCCACGTCCTGGAGAACCTGTCCGACCCCGCAGAGCTCGGGCACATGATCGCCGCCGCGTTCATCGCGACCCTGTGGGGCATCCTGTCCGCGAACTTCATCTGGCTGCCCATCGGCGCCAAGCTCAAGCGCATCTCCGACCTCGAGATCCAGCGGCTCGACGTGCTGCTCGAGGGGTACATGTCGATCCAGGCGGGCGCCCGCGCCCGCGTCATCGACGAACGCCTCAAGACCATGGTCCCCGAGTGGTCGCTGCCCCCGGGCAAGGCAGCCTGATGAGCCGGCGCGGTGGGCACGGCCGGAGCAGGCGAGGCGGTGGCGGTGGCGGTGGTGGTGGAGGGCACGACACGGGCGGCAGCGGTCGCTGGATGGTGTCCTACATGGACATGGTCACCGTCATCATGTGCCTGTTCATCGTGCTGTTCGCGATCAGCTCGGTCGACCAGGACAAGTACCAGGAGCTCAAGTCGTCGCTCGCGGCGGGCTTCGGCACGATCGAGGACGCCGACGTCGTGGAGGCGGTCATCGACAACCCCGCGACCGAGCCGCCCGCCGACGTCGAGACCGACCTCGAGCGGGCCCTGGCCGAGGTCGCCGACCTGACCGGGCTGCGCGACGCGATGTCGAAGGACCTGCAGGCGTACGGCATGTCCGAGACCGTGCGGTTCGAGATCGACGAGCGCGGCCTCACCGTCCGTCTCGTGTCGGCCGACACGTTCTTCTCGCCGGGCAGCGCCGACCTCACCGAGGAGGCGGGGGCGGTGCTGGCGATCATCGGCCCCGTGCTCGCTCCGACGCCCTACGAGATCCAGGTCGAGGGGAACGCGGACTACAAGGCGACCGTGGGCTCGCGCTACCCGACGAACTGGGAGCTGTCCTCCTCGCGTGCCACCTCGGTGCTGCGCTACCTCGTCGAGCACAGCGGACTCACCGAGCACAGGATCGCGGCCGTGGGGTTCGGGTCCGCCCGCCCGCTCGCCGCGGGCACCCACGACGAGGCGCTCGCCACGAACCGGCGCGTCGACATCATGGTGCTGTCCGCCCAGCCCGAGGCCGTGCGAGCGCTGATCCCCGAGGTGCTCGGCGGCACCCTCACCGCGGCGGACGTGCCGGCGGCGGAGGCGGCGCAGCGCGCAGCCCAGGCGAGCGCGGCGGAGGCGGCGACCGCGCAGGACTGACCCACCACGGGCTCCCGCCGACGCGCAGGCTCTGCGGCGCGTGCGTGCATAGGAGACCAGCGTGAGCACGACGACACCCGTCAGGGTCCAGGGTCCCGCCGACCGGCGCAAGGTCGAGGTCTACGACTTCCGTCGTCCGACGACGCTCGTGCGTGAGCACCACCGCATCCTCGAGATGGCGTTCGAGAGCTTCGCCCGCCAGTGGGGCACGCAGCTCACGGCGCGCGTCCGGGTCGTGTCCCAGGTGAGCCTGGCCGCGGTGACCATGCGCACGTACGACGACTACGTGGCCGACCTGCCGGTCACGACCGCGGTCGTCGTGTGCGAGATCGACGGCATCAACCCGCGTGCCGTGCTGCAGTTCCCCCACACCGACGCACTCACGTGGATCGCGCACATGCTCGGCGCCGGCCCGTACATCCCGGCGATCGACCGCAAGTTCACCGACGTCGAGCGAGCGCTCGTGACCTCGCTGGTCACGGAGACGCTGCGCGACCTGCGGCACTCGATGGGGCGTCTCCTGGAGACCCCCCTCAAGATCGGGTCCATCCAGCACAACTCGCAGTTCGTGCAGGCCGCGCCGACCGCCGAGCTCATGATCGTGGCGGAGTTCAACCTGCGCGTCGGAGACGGACCGTGCACGGCCACCCTGGCGCTGCCCGCGATCGCGCTGCTCCCGCACCTCGGCGAGGCGAACCCTGCCGACGACCCGGCCGACGCCGCGGCCCGCACGCGACGACACCTCGCACGTTCCCTGGTCGACGTCACGGTCGAGCTCTCGAGCGCGGTGATGACGCCCGTCGAGGTCGTCGACCTCGCGGTCGGCGACGTCATCCGCCTGCCGCACAACCGCTCCCGCCCGCTCGACGTCATCGTCGACGGCCACGTCCTGGCGCGCGGCGCCGTCGGTTCGTCCGGCTCCCGCCTCGCCTGCCGCATCGTCACCACCGAGGAGAACTGACACATGAGCACCGCCACCACCGCCGACCGCACGGCCGTCGAGGCCGCGGCGGAGGCCGCCCGGGCACTCGTCGAGCTCGTCCCCACGAGCACGCCGCTCTCGGCCGCGATCTCCGGCGGGGCCCCGGTCGGCCCGCAGGCCGTGACCGCCGTCGTCGCCTCGTACGTCGGGGACACCGGCACCGACATGGCGCTCGCTCTCATCGACGAGTCCTCGCTCGCCGACGCGTCCGAGACCCCGACGCTCGACGTGACCGACCTCCTGCGCCCGGCGCTCGAGGCGGCTGGTGCCACGACCGGCGTCGGTGTGCTCGGCGACGTCCGCGTCTCCGACGCGACCGAGCTCTTCGAGGACGAGGAGGCCGTCGTCTTCGAGCTCTCCGCCGGGGGCGGGCCGACCGCGGGCTGGTTCGTCGTCCGCACGCGCAAGACCCTGCGCGGCCTGCCCGACGAGGCCATGACGGGCAGCAGGCTCGCGCGCATCTCCAACGTCGAGATGCGGCTCGCGGTCGTCGTCGGGCACACGCGCATGCCCGTGCGCGAGGTGCTCAACCTCGAGCCCGGCGCCGTCGTCGAGCTCGACCGCTCGGCAGGTGCGCCCGCCGACGTCCAGCTCAACGGTCGGACCATCGCCAAGGGAGAGGTCGTGGTCGTCGACGGCGGCGACTACGGCGTGCGGATCACCAAGATCCTCGACGCGGACGACTGAGCCCGTGGACGTCACCACCGTGCTGCGCGTCGCCTTCTCCTTGGCGGTCGTCATGGGGCTGCTGTGGCTGTCGTACCGGGTCGCCGACCGGAGCAGGCGCACGGCCCCCGCGGGCCGTGGCGCGCAGCTCACCGTCGTCGCCCGTCAGGGGCTGAGCCAGAAGAGCGCCGCCGTGCTCCTCGACTCGGGCGGTACCCGCTACCTGCTGGGGGTCACCGAGTCGTCGGTCACGGTGATCGACCAGGGCCCCGCGCCCGCGACGACCGGCCCCGCGACCCCCAAGCACGCGCTGCGCGGAGCGACGGCCTCGCGCGTGGGGCCGTTCAACGTGGTGAAGTCGACGACCGGGCCGCAGGTCGTGGCCGCCCCCGTGGGTGGAGCGGAGGCAGGCCCGCTCGGGGACACCGGTCCCGCCGAGCCGAGCCAGTCCTTCGACGAGGCCGTCCTCGCCGCGCACGTCTGGCTCGGCGAGACGACCGTCCCGACGGACGACGCGGCCACCGACCCGTCGGCCTCCGGTCCGGCAGGGCCCGCGCCCGCGCCCGCGGCGGCCGTGTTCGCGGTGGCGGGTGCGCCGTCGGGCGTCCCCACCGCCCTGCTCGAGCCCGCCGCGGCGCGCTCGCTCCTGGCCGTCGACACCTGGCGGCAGGCCGCGCGGGCCGTGTGGGGGCCCCGGCGATGACCCTCGACACCCCGGCGCGTCAGGGGTCGCGCCGCGTCGTGGCCCTGGCCGCGGCCCTTCTCCTCGTCGCGCTCGTCCTCGTGGCGACCGTGCTGCTCGCCCCGTCCGCGAGCGCCGCCCCGACCGACCCCACGGCGCCCACCGCCCCGGTCGACCCGACCGCTCCCGACGGGGGCAGCAGCTTCTCGGTCGAGATCAACGGTCCGAACGGCGAGCCGTCGTCGTCCCTCGTGACGCTCGTGGGCATCACGCTGCTGTCGCTGGCCCCGACGCTGCTGCTCATGATGACGTCGTTCACGAAGATCTTCGTGGTGCTGTCCCTGACGCGCAACGCGCTCGGCACGGGGACCGTGCCGCCCAACATGGTCCTCGCGGGGCTCGCGCTGTTCCTGTCGATGTTCATCATGTGGCCGGTGTTCGGCGAGATCAACGACGCCGCCGTCCAGCCCTACCTCGAGGGCACCACGACGTTCAGCCAGGCGCTCGACGCGGGCTCCGTGCCGCTGCGCGAGTTCATGCTCGCGCACACGCGCGAGGAGGACCTCGCGCTCATGACGCGCGCGGCCGACCTCGACAACCCGGCGACCATGGCCGACGTCCCGCTGACCACGCTCGTGCCGGCGTTCGTCATCTCGGAGCTGCGGGCCGCGTTCATCATCGGCTTCGTGATCTTCGTGCCGTTCCTCGTGATCGACCTGGTCGTGGCGGCGGCGCTCATGAGCATGGGCATGATGATGCTCCCGCCCACCATGATCTCGTTGCCGTTCAAGCTGTTGCTGTTCGTCCTCGTCGACGGGTGGGCGCTCATCACGACCTCGCTCATCGGCTCGTACGGGGTGGGGTGACATGGAGACCTCGGCAGTCCTCGACATCGCGACGCAGGCGATGATCCTCGCCGCGAAGCTCGCGGCCCCCGTGCTCATCACCTCGCTCGTGGTGGGGTTCTCGATCTCGCTCGTGCAGTCGGTGACCCAGATCCAGGAGGTCACGCTCTCGTTCGTGCCCAAGGCCGCGGCGGTCGCGGTCGCGCTCATCGTGTGCGGGAACTGGATGATCGGCGAGCTGGTCTCGTTCACCCACTCGATGTTCGACCTCATCCCGTCGCTGCTGGGCGGCGGCTGACGTCGGTGACGTTCGACATCGACCAGGCGTGGCTCCAGGCGACCCTGCTCGCGGGGGTCCGCCTGGCCGCGTTCATGCTGCTCGCGCCGCCGTTCTCCCACAAGGCCATCCCGCGCCAGGTGCGCGCCATCCTCGCGGTCTCGCTGGGCCTGGTGGTCTCGGGCCGGGTCGCGCCGACGTACGAACCCGTGGGCACGGCGACGTTCTTCGCCCACGTGGTCGCCGAGGCGGCGACGGGCGCCATGCTGGGCACGATGGTCATGATCGTCTTCTCGGCCGTGACCGCAGCCGGCTCGCACCTCGACCTGTTCGGGGGATTCTCGGTCGGCATGGCGTTCGACCCGCAGACGAACGTGAGCGGGTCGCAGTTCACGCGTCTGTTCGCGCTGGCCACCGTCGTCCTGATGTTCACCTCGGACGCCTACCAGCTCGTGATCCTCGGCCTCGCGCGCTCGTACGACGTGGTGCCCGTGGGGGCGTTCGCCGGGGTCCCGGCCGGGTCGTTCGTCGACGCGCTCACGGGGTCGTTCGTCGCGGGTCTCCAGATCGCCGGGCCCATCGTCGTTGTCCTCTTCCTGGCCGACGTCGGACTGGGCCTGGTCACCCGTGTCGCCCCCGCGCTCAACGCGTTCGCGCTCGGCTTCCCGCTCAAGATCTTCCTGACCCTCTCGCTCGTCGGGACGGTGCTCATCGCCCTGCCGCACGCCCTGTCCGCGCTCACGGCGCAGGCCCTGAAGCTGATGGGAGGCGTGGGCTGATGGCGGACACGTCCGAGGAGAGGACCGAGCAGGCCTCCGACCGCAAGATGAAGGAGGTCCGCGAGAAGGGCCAGCTCGGCCGGTCGCAGGACCTCACGGCCTGGGTCGGGATCGCGGTCGCGGGGGCGCTGCTGCCCCTGACGCTCGGCAACGCGGCGGGTGCCGCGACCGAGCAGGTGCTCTCGATCCGCACCGTGATCGAGAACCCCGAGCCGGCCGTCGCGGTCGTGCTCCTGCAGGAGGCCCTCGGGTCGATCCTGCCCACGATCGGCGCGCTGCTCGCGGCCGTGGCGCTCGCCGCGATCATCGGTTCGGTCGTGCAGGGCGGCCTGCACCTGAAGAAGTTCCGGGGTGAGTTCCAGCAGTTCAACCCGGTCTCCGGGTTCAAGCGGATCCTCGGCCCGCAGGCGTTGTGGAACGGCGTCAAGGCGCTGCTCAAGACGACCGTGGTCGGGGTCGTGCTGTACGTCGTGATCCAGTCGCTCATGCCCGTGCTGCTGTCCGCGGGTGGGCTGCCGGTCTCGTCGCTGCTGGAGGCAGCCGGGTCGGGGGTCAGGGCGCTGCTGCTCTGGGCGACCGCGGCGGGGATCTCGCTCGCGCTGCTCGACGTGCTCGTCGTCGCCAAGCGCAACCGCAAGAAGACGCGCATGACGAAGAAGGAGCTCAAGGACGAGCACAAGAACAGCGACGGCGACCCCATGGTGAAGTCGCAGCGCCGGTCGATGGCGCGCTCCCTGTCGCGCAACCGCATGCTCGCCGCGGTCGCTGACGCCGACGTCGTGATCGTCAACCCCACGCACGTCGCGGTCGCGATCCGCTACGAAGCGGGGAAGTCCGCACCGCGCGTCGTCGCCAAGGGCGCGGACCACCTCGCCGCGCGCATCCGCGAGAAGGCCGAGGAGGCGCGCGTGCCGATGGTCCGCGACGTCCAGCTCGCGCGCGCCCTCCACAAGGTCTGCGACGTCGGGCAGGAGGTCCCGGTCGAGCTGTACATGGCCGTCGCGCGCGTCCTCGCGTTCGTCATGGCCCTCGCACGCCGGGGGGCCGCGGTCTCCTCCGTGCCGCACCGGCTGGGCCGTCCGGCGATCGCGCCGGGGGAGTGGCCGGTCGAGGGCGCCGCGGGGGACGGCGAGGCGCGCACGGCGTGAGGCGACCGACGTGCCCGACCGACCGCGCCGCTGCCCACCGTGAGGCCGACCGCGAGGCCGACCGCGAGGCCGACCCGCGCTGCCGTCGGCGCGACGTGCATAGGGCCTCGCGGCAGCACCTGCCACCGTTCCGGACCGGGAAGGACCAGGGTTCCGCGTGAAGAACCGCTCCCTCGCCATGATCGCCGTGCCCCTCGGCGTCGTCGGCATCGTCCTGCTGCTCGTCGTGCCGATCCCCGCGGGGATGCTCGACGTGCTCATCATCGTCAACATCCTGCTCTCGCTCGTGATCCTGCTGACGTCGATGTTCGTCACCAAGCCGCTCGACTTCTCCGTCTTCCCGTCGCTGCTGCTCGTCGCGACGCTCTTCCGGCTGGGCCTCAACGTCGCCTCGACCCGCCTCGTGCTGGGCAACGGGTACGCGGGCGAGGTCATCAGCGCGTTCGGCCACGTCGTGGTCAACGGGAACCTGGTCATCGGCATGGTCGTGTTCCTGATCCTGGTGGTCATCCAGTTCCTCGTGATCACCAAGGGCGCCGAGCGCGTCGCCGAGGTCGGGGCGCGGTTCACCCTCGACGCGATGCCCGGCAAGCAGATGGCGATCGACGCCGACCTCAACGCGGGCCTCATCTCCGAGACCGACGCCCGCGAGCGGCGTGCCGAGGTCTCCGCGGAGGCGGACTTCTACGGTGCGATGGACGGCGCCTCGAAGTTCGTGAAGGGCGACGCGATCGCGGGCGTCGTCATCACGATCATCAACCTGGTCGGCGGGATCGTCATCGGCGTCGTCATGCACGGCATGCCGATCGGGGAGTCGGTCGACACCTACTCGATCCTGACGATCGGCGACGGCCTCGTCACGCAGGTCCCGGCGCTGCTCATGGCCGTCGCGACCGGCATGATCGTGACCCGCTCCAACTCGGGCGAGGGCGACGTCGGGTCGCAGGCCTCGAGCCAGCTCGTCCAGTCGCGGCACGCCATCGCGATCGCGGGCGTCGCGTCGTTCGCCATGGCGCTCATCGAGGGCATGCCCAAGCTGCCGTTCCTGGTCCTCGGGATCGGCCTCCTCGTGGCGGCGCAGCAGATCAAGTCGCGCCAGCAGCGGGCCGAGGTCGCGCGGGCCGCGGCCGAGCAGCTCGAGAAGGGCGCGGCCGCCTCGACGGACGGTACCGAGAACCTCATCGAGCAGATGCGCGTGCACGCCCTGGAGATCCTGCTGGCCCCCGACCTCGTCGACCTGGTCACGGGCGCGCACGACGACCTCCTGGGGCGCGTGCGCGCCCTGCGGCGCAAGATCGCGATGGACCTGGGCGTCGTCGTGCCGCCCGTGCGCACGCGCGACTCGATCGAGCTCGTCGCCTCGACCTACGCCGTGCGGATCGCGGGCGTCGAGGCGGGTCGGGGCCAGGCACCCGCGGGCAAGGTCCTCGCGCTCGGGGACAACCTCGCGTCGCTGCCCGGTCAGGCCACCGTGGACCCGGTGTTCGGCATGGAGGGCAAGTGGGTGCCCGTCGAGATGCGGCACAGCGCCGAGATGGCGGGCGCCACGGTCGTCGATCGCGTCTCGGTGCTCGTGACCCACCTGTCGGCCATCATCTCGGCCAACGCCGCGCGCCTGCTCTCGCGCGAGGACGTGCGCGTGCTGACCGACGAGGTCAAGCGCACCAACCCCTCGGCGGTCGACGAGCTCACGCCGACGCTGCTGTCCCTCGCCGAGATCCAGCGCGTGCTCCAGGGGCTGCTCGAGGAACGCGTGGCCGTCAACGACCTGCCGCGCATCTACGAGGCGCTCGCGCTCGCGGCCAAGCGGTCGACCGACGCGGAGCACCTCGTCGAGTCGGCGCGCGCCGCCCTCGGGCCGGCGGTCCCGGCGCGCTACACGGTCGACGGGACCATCCGGGTCGTGACGATCGCGCCCGTGCTCGAGCAGGCCATGCTCGCGGGCAGGCAACCGGGAGGGGAGCACGGCACGGTGATCGTCGTCGACCCGGCCCGGCTCGACGCGTTCCGCACCTCGGTCGCCGACGTCGCCGAGTCCGCGCGCGCGGTCGGGCACGACGTGGTCCTGGTCTGTGCGCCGTCGCTGCGCCCGGCGATCCGTCGCCTGGTGGCGACGCAGCTCGCCGACCTGGCGGTGCTCTCGTACACCGAGGTGACCTCGGGCAACGCCCTCATCGAGACGGTCGGGGTGGTGAACGATGCCCCGGCGATTGCGGCTCGCGGGTGACACCCTGGAGGCCATCCTCGACGAGGCACGGCGCGAGCACGGCCCCGACGTGCGGATCGTGTCCGCCGAGAGGGTCATCACGGGCGGCATCAAGGGACTCTTCGGCAGGCAGCACTACGAGGCCGTGGTCGAGGTCGCGTCCCCGGCCCCGTCGCGTCCCACCGAGCACCCGGTCCGTTTCCCCGCGGCGCGCCGGGCGGGCATCGCCGCCCTGCTCGACGACGCCGACGAGGCCGACCGGCTCCAGCCGGCCCGTTCGGCACGGTCGGAGGACCTCGAGATGTCGACCGGGGGCGACGACTTCGCGGCGATGCTCGACGAGCTGATCGCCGAGACGGCCCTCCCCGAACCGGCGCGGGCCCCGAGCCAGGTGGGGCCCTCGACAGCCCCCGGCGACCTCGTCGCCCTCGTCGGCCTGGGGGGTGACGCCCTGCCGGTCGCACGCGCGATGCGCGCGCGCCTCGGCCTCCTCACGGGTTCGGCGGGCCACGCGCACGACGGCGAGTCCCACCGGGTCGTCGACCGGCGCGGTGCGACCGAGGCGCGGGCACGCGGCGTGCACGCCGGCACGGCGACCGCGGTCGCGGTGGGGGTCGCCGCGGATCTCGTGGACGGTCTCCGGGTGCTCGACGAGCTCGCGCCCGAGCAGGTGTGGGTCGTGGTCGACGCCTCGCGCAAGCACGCGGACACCGCGGCGTGGGTCGACGGCCTGCGGGCGGTCGTGCACGTGCACGCCATGGTGGTGGTCGGCAGGTCGCTGACCCGCACCCCGGAGACGGTCCAGCTCCTCGGGCTGCCCGAGGGATGGGACGCGGGCTGACCGACGGCAGGTCCGCATAGGTGCTCCCGGAAGGTCAGGACGACATGTCGTGAACGTCAGGAGGACGTCGATGCTGGTGCTGGGGCGCAAGGTGGGCGAACGGATCCTCGTCGGCGAGGACATCGTCCTGACGGTGGTCTCCGCGGGCCGCGACGGGGTGCGGATCGGGATCGAGGCGCCGCGCGACGTGCGCATCCACCGGGCGGAGATCGTCGACCAGGTGGCCGAGGGCAACCGTGCAGCCGCCGCGGGCGACGGGAGCGCCGACGAGGTGCGTGCGCTGCTCGCCCTGCGACCGGCGTCCTGAGTCCTCGACGACGTGGCGACGTACCCGCAGAGCCTCAGGAGTCCGCGGCAGCCGTGCGGCGCGACCTGGCTGCCGCCGTGCCGGGTCGTCCGCGCGCGCTAGACGCGCGGGACCGAGCTCGACCGGCCGTGCCTGCGCTCGCCGACGTTCCGACCCCGGCCTCGCGACCGGTCGTCGCGGTGACCGGCGCCGCGGTCACCGTCCCGGTCGCCCCGACCCTGGCCTCGC
The DNA here is from genome assembly GCF_016907365.1 of Oerskovia paurometabola. Classification (NCBI taxonomy): domain Bacteria; kingdom Bacillati; phylum Actinomycetota; class Actinomycetes; order Micrococcales; family Cellulomonadaceae; genus Oerskovia; species Oerskovia paurometabola. The sequence continues at coordinate 1,069,269 of NZ_JAFBBV010000001.1, forward strand.
TGATCGTCGCGTCCGTGCCGGTCGCCGCGCCGTTCGTCGTCGTCCCGGTCGTCGTCCTCGTCGTCGCGCTCGTGCCACTCTCCGCGCCCGAGGTCGTCGTGGTCGCGCCAGCCGCCACCGTTGCCGTGCCGACCACCGTCCTGGGGGGCCTGCGAGCGACCCGGCCCGCCGCCGGGGACGGGCGCGGCGGGTGCGGCTGGAACCGCCGGCACGGCCGGCGCGACGGGGACCTGCGTGGCCGTCGGAGCCGGTGTCGGCTGCACCGCAGGAGGGGACGGGGTGGGGGACTCGACGGGTACCGGTACGACGGTGCCCTTGCCGTTGTCCTTGCCGTTGCCGACGAGGTTGTCCCACAGGCCGACGATGGGCATCGTGAGCCGGTCGACGAACGTCACGTTCGATGCGCCCGTCCCGTCGTCGGGTCGCTCCTCGGCGGGAGCGACCGCTGCGCCGACCACGATCGTGACGGTGGACAGCAGCGCCGCCGCACTCCACCGCAGGGACTTGCGGGGGGACAGGCCGTTGCCCAGGACGGCTCGGGCCTGTCGGCGGGCGTGCCGGGGAGTGCCGGCGGGCCCGGTGGGCCTGCGGGTCACGTGCTCGACCGGTACCTTCACGACATGCGCTGCAGCGGTCCCACCCACGAGGGAAGAGGTCGGGGGGACTGCCGACGGCACCCCGGCCGAGGCGAGGGCGACGGCGGCCGGCCGTGGGTCCGCAGCGGGTGGGACCCCCTCCGCGGCGGTCTCACGCACCGCGAGCAGGGTCGCGCGCTGCGCCGCGAGGCGTTGCCGGTAGGGAACGACGGCGTAGGCGCCCTGGGCGGCCGAGCGGCGGACCGCTCGTGCCGACTCGGCGCGCACGGTGGGGGCCCAGCTCCGGGCGTCGACGCTACGGCGCCCCGTGGCGACGTCGCGCATCAGCGCCTGCTGGGCGGTAGTCACCGCGTCGTGCGCTGCCGCACGGTCGGCGGGAGCGACCCGGTACGTCCGCACGACGCGGCGTGCTTCGCGGGCGAGCTCACCCGCACGGGAGGCCAGGAACTCGGCGAGGGCGTGCTCGCGGGCGTGTGCGGGCAGGGCGGCGAGGGCGGAAAGTGCGTCGACCCCGAGGGGTTGACGCGCAGGAAGTGCGTCAGACATGCAGCGTTCTCTCCTGCCCACGGGCACGCAGGTCGGTACGGCCGTGGTCACGGCGATCGTGCGGTGGTGCGGGCACCCGCCGGCGCGAGGCCCTCGTGCCGTCGGTGGACGTGCCCGTGCGCAGAGCCGCAGGAGACGGGAGGGCGGCCGCGCTCACGCCGACTCCAGGAGGTCGGTACCGATGCCCATCGCGTGCAGGCGGGCGGCAGCCAGCTCGCGGACCCGGTCGATGTGGGCTGCGGTGCTCCGACGGGGCAGGCCGAGGGTCCGGGAGATCCACACGACGGTGTCCTGGCCCGGGAGCGGTCCGCTGCCGTACGCCTCGGCCATCCACAGGGCGGCGACCTTGCCCCGTGTCGGGTTCTCGGCCTGAGCGGCGTCGACCACCGAGCGCACCAGGGTGGGCGCCTCGACCGGGTGCAGCACGCAGTCGTGGTCGTCCTGGACGAGCCGGGGGGAGTCGAGGGTCTCGTCGAAGGAGAGCGTGCCGGACAGGACGAGCTCGTCGGCCTCGGTGACGACCATCCCCTGACGCACGACGTCGGAGCGGTGTGCGCCGAGCCTGTCGTTGGCTGCCTGCACCGCCTCCTGCACCGTCGGGACGGTGCCGCGCAGCGCGGCGAGCTCGGCGCGGGTGCGGGCCAGCTCGCGCCGGCGCCGCTGGGCCGAGACCATGCCCGACGCGGGCGCCGTCGCGTGGTCCACGAACGAGCGGACCTTGGGGCGCGCGGTGTAGACGACGATCGCCAGGAACGAGCGCATGGTGGACAGGTACGTCGGGTCCTGCCGCGACCGCTCGAGCATCTCCCAGACGGTCTCCGTGACGATCGCCTCGACGTCCTCGAGGTGCTGGGTCACCGGCACCGAGTTGGTCCGGCACAGCCTCGCGGCGATGCGTCGCCAGTGGTCGCGGTGGCCGGCGATGAAGCTGGAGACCTCCGCGCCGTAGCGGGTGTCGTCGCCGAGCTGCACGATGCGCGCCACCTCGGAGCGCATGGCGTCGGAGGGCGCGTCGTGGTCGTCGTCGAGGAGCGGCTCCTCTGCGGCACGCAGGGAGCGCGCTGCACGCGCCCGGTCCGGGCACGTGCCGGATGGGGGCCGCACGTTCATGCCCTCAGCATGCGGCCGCTTCGCACTACTTTCACGTCTGAACACGGTTTTCACACCGGAGTTCACCCTCGCTGGTGCTATAGGTGGTGCCATGCTGGGACTTGCCGCGGCCCGGGGTCGAGAATTCACCCGCGCGGACGGCGATTCGTGTCGTCCGCCCCTTCTGTGCCGGTGCCGGTGATGGATACACTTCCGCGTCGGCGATCGCTCGCCGACCTGGGCGCGGACACGCAGACGAGCAGGAGGTGGAGCATGGGCGGCAGGACCTGCGCACCGTCCTCGACGACGAGGCACTCCTCGGGCGCACACCCGCGCGGCGCGTGCTCGCCGGGTCGGACCTGCCTCCCTGCAGGCGGTCGTCGACGACGTGCCGGGGCGAGCCGGCGATGACGACCCCGGCCCCGTGGGACGACACGACCTGGGCGGCGTGGGCCGTCGGGCTCGTCGAACCGCTGATCGATCCGTACGACCGTGTCGCCGACCTCGAGGCGATGAGAGCCCAGGCCCGCGAGCAGCGGTTGCGCGCGGTGACCCTCCTCGCGGGGGCCCTCACCGACCTGCTCGACTCGCTCCCGGACGCCGACCCCTGGCGTCACGTCGACCCCGCGGCGTTCGGGACGTACCGCGACGGGCTGGACCTCGTCCCGACCGAGGCCACCGAGATCCGCGAGGACATCGGACTCGCAGCGCTCGCGCGTCCGCTGGGCCGAGACGGCGCACAGCTCATGAGCGACGCCGAGCACGGCTGGGAGAACGTCGCGCACCGGGCCAGCGAGCTCGACGACCCGGTCCCTGTGCTGGCCCGTGTGGTCGCCTGGGCGTCCTGGCGCCGCCGCGTCTACGTCGGCGAGGACACGTACCCCGTCCTGGTCGTCTTCTCCTGGCTCCGCCGCGCGGCTCTCGTCGCGGCGGGGCGGCAGATCGACGACGGCGAGTCGCACGAGCGGACGAGGGCTGCGGCCAGGATCGTCGACGACCTCGTCTGACACGCCCGGTGTGACGGCGTCGTCACGGTCGGTCGGGACTCCCGCGGTCGTGCGGCGTCACCACCGGTCGTCGCGCGCCGACGCGGGGTCGACGTGGTCGGCCACGATGAGCCCGAGCTCGATCCCCTTCGCGAGCGCGTCCTCCCGTCGGCGCACCCCCAGCTTGCGGTAGACCGACCGGAGCTGGCTCTTGACGGTGTTGACCGAGACGGTCAGGCTCAGCGAGATCTCGGCCGCCGTGGCGTGCCGGCGCAGGCTGTCGAGCACGACGATCTCGCGGTCCGTCAGCGCCTGCGGGAAGCCCACCATCGCGGCGAACCTCTCGGGGACCGGACCTGCGGCGGCGAGCACCCGCTGCGCCGTCCTGTCCTTGCTGCGCGCGGCCAGGTCGACGAGCGCGACGAGCTCCCGCCGGGGCGGGAGCGTGAGGGCGAAGAGCAGCTGGCGGTCGTCGGCGACGGCCGCGAACTTTCCGAGCGCGTCGCACGCGTGGGACTCGTCGGTGCCGTTGACGAGGGCGGCCGCGAGGAGCAGCGAGTGCGCGACCCTCAGGCGCGGCGACGCGTCGACCGGCGGGGTGTGCTCGACCAGGACGTCCCGCGCGACCTGCCAGGACTCGGTGAGCAGCGCGAGGTGGGCGCGCAGGAGCGGGGCGTTCTCGGACGACGGGGAAGCGCCCCGGAGCGTCGCGTGCACCGCGCCCAGCCGACCACGGGCGAGGTCGAGCAGGCCGCCGGCGTAGCCGAGCTGGTCGCTGTCCCGCGCGGAGATCCGCTGCCTGCCCCGCTCCGACTCGATGTACCGGCGCAGCCGCTCCGCGCCGAGCGCCGGCTCGAACGTCAGGAGGTCGACCGAGGCCTGGGCCAGCGCGAACTGCGGTCGCGACTCGAGCGTCGAGAGGTAGGGACGCACGGCGTCCAGGTGGGCCTGCGCACCCCGTGCGTCGAACCGCTCGATGCGTACGAGCGCGTGCGCCAGGTGGTAGACGTCCTTGCTGCGCCGCGGGGTGTTCTCCTCGTGCGAGGACTCCTCGACGACGGCGAGGTCGCGGCGTGCCTCGGGCATGTTGCCGTGCACGGCGTGGGCGAGCGCACGCAGCGTCAGACCGTGCAGCGCCAGGGGCTCGCCGGGCGGGTCCCCCAACGGGTCGCCGAGGTCCTCCAGCATCGAGAGCGCCTCGCTCACCGCGCCGCCACGGAGCATCGACCGTGCGATCTCGGCGCGCAGCCGCGGCAGTTCGCGCGCCATGGAGCGTCGTTCGGTGACCCGGAGCTCGCCCAGCATGCGCCCCGCGCGGCGCGCCGGATACAGGGCGCGCTCGGCCGAGCCGGTCGACCGCAGCGCGAGGCTCTCGAGGACCTCGAGCACGACGCGGTCGCCCGGTGCCGCGGGGCGTGGCGCCGAACGCAGCCCGGCGAGCGCTGCGTGGTAGAGCTCGATCGCCTCGTCCCGCCCGCCGGGGATCGCGTCGTAGTGCCGTGCGAGCGCTCCCGCGAGCAGGGGCCAGGGGCGCAGCTCGGCGACCGGGACGGCGCGCAGGACGTCGAGGTGCGCGATCGTGCGCTCCTCGAAGACCTGGGTCCAGTAGCGGGACACCGCGGCCGAGGCGATCGCGAGGTCGCCGGCCGTCACCGCGTGCCGGACGGCTTCGACCGGGTACCCGTGCTGGAGGTACCACCGGGCCGTCGCCGCCTCGACCACGCGGGACGCCTCGGGGTCCTCGAGCCGGCACGTCTCCAGGAGGAGGGACCGCACGACGGGGAAGAGGACGAAGACGAGACCCGTGGGGCGCCGTTCCCACGTGCCGAGTCCCCGCGCCTCGAGGTCGGACAGCAGCTCGGGCGCGTCGGGATCGAGGGTGAGCGCCACCGCGAGGTCTCCGGTCAGGATCTCCGGGACGACGCAGCGCGCGAGGAACAGCTCGAGCCGGTGCCGGGTGGGGCCCTGGAGCTGCTTGTCGACGGCCGCCCGGAGCAGCTCGGCCGCGACCTGGACATGGGCGGGGGTGCCGTGCGAGCCGGCGAGCTCGGCGGCGAGCATCGCGACCCGCAGGTAGAGGGGCTGCCCGCCCGTGCTCACGTGCGTCTGCGCCGGGTCGAGGTCCGCGCCGACCTGACGCAGCATCCGCGCGGTCTCGTCGAGCGTGAGCGGGAGCTGGTCGGCCGTGATCACGGTGCGGGTCAGCTCGAGGCCGACGACGGGCGCCTCGAGCATCGAGCTCGTGGTCGTCGCGAGCGCGAACGACAGGTTCGGGCAGGTGCGCAGCAGCCCGAGGACGTCCTGGTGGACCTCGGCGTCCCGGACGTTCTGGTAGTCGTCGACGACGACGAGCACCTCGCCCGGGACCGTGAGGAACGCCTCGGCGAGCCGTGCCGTCAGCGCCGCGGTCGTCAGCTCGTCGAGACCGGTCGTGGTCTCCGAGCGCAGCAGGCCGGCCTGGGTGGCCCGACGGGCGACGGTGCGCCAGAGCTCGGTCCGGGTCGCGCCGGGGCTCGTCGAGATCCAGACCCCGTCCGCCCCCCGTCGTCGCGCCCACTCGGCGAGGAGGGACGTCTTCCCACCGCCGGACGGGCCACGGACCACGCGCAGGGCCGCATCGGCGTCGAGCCGGTCGACGAGCCGTTCACGCACGAGCTCGAGGTGGGGTGGTCGCGGAGCGCCGTGCAGTCTGCCGGGGGTCGTGCTCACTACCGGCATCCTGCCTCCCGCCCTCTCCTGGTGAGGTGCCTGGGCAGCCTGCCGTCGGCTGCGTCGCCTCTGGCACTGGAGCCGGCACCGCGCCGCTCTCCGGAGTGCCACTTTATGTGACGGTGAGCGTTTTCGCGGGGTAGGCGGTCCGCGACACACCCCGGAGCTCGGTGCGCGCGGCCGCATCGGAGGGGCGGCCGGCAATCACGCCCGCGTGGGGTCAGCCGCGGGGGAGCGGCCCTCCCTGCTGGTCCACGAGGGGGAGCAGCCGCTCCAGCACGTCACCCGTCCGGAGCCCGTCGTGCTCGAACTCGTTCGTGACGAGCGCCTGCACGTTGCCCACCCGGGAGGCCGTGTCGAGCGACAGGTGGGCGTCGACGAACATGTCGTCGTAGTAGACCGCGGCCGCGACCGGGACCTCGTTGGCCGCGAGCGCGTCGAGGTCGTACAGCGCGGTCCAGTCCTCGCGCCGCGCCAGCTCCTCGGCCGCGCCGCGGAAGTCCCGCAGGCCCGCGATCTCCTCGAACATCCAGGGGTAGATCATCTCGCCCGTGAAGAGCAGCGGGCGGGCGTCGGGGGCGAACTGCGGGTGCTCGGCACGTACGCGCTCGGCGGCCCAGCCGGTCGCCCCGCGACCCGAGGCGTAGATCGACTCGTGCAGCACCGCGTACAGCGGGTTCGTCCGGTAGGACGTGAGGTCCCGGACCTCGCTGAGGAACGTGTCGCTCAGGTCGTCGTCACCGTGGTGGAACGCCTCGTCGAGCAGCCAGTGCACGCGCTCGAAGCCCGGCTTCATGCCGAAGTCCATGCCGAGCGTCTGGAGCCGACGCACCGACAGCGTGTCACCGTCGGGCAGCGTGACGTCACCCACCGCGATCCTGTCCGCGACACGCCCCAGGAGCGCGACGTCGTCGGGGTAGCGTGCCGCGAAACGGGCGTTCTTGGCCGCGGTGCGCGGGTACGTGCGGCGGTAGACCTCGGTCGCGTCGGCCTCGAGGCCCGCGAGGCCGCCCGTGACGTAGCAGGCCGCGAGGCCCTCGGGGGCGCGCGAGAGGTACGTGAGCGTGAGGAACCCGCCGTAGCTCTGGCCGAGGGACTCCCAGCGGCGACCGCCGAACAGGGTGCGCCGCAGGTGCTCGGCGTCCGCCACGATCGAGTCCGCGCGGAAGTGCGTGAGGTGCTCGGCCTGCGCGGCGGCGTCGCCGAGCCCCGCGAGCGCGCGCCCGCGCACGGCCGAGCTGCGGCCCGTGCCGCGCTGGTCGAGCAGGATCACCCGGTGCGTCGCGAGCATGGTCCCGACCCATCCCTCGGGGCCGGTCGGCCGCGGGCCCTTGCCGCCCGGGCCGCCCTGGAGGAAGACGAGCAACGGCAGGTCCTCGCGCCGCCGGACCGGGTCGACGAGCTCACGCGCGAAGATCGTGATCCGGCGCGGGTCCCGCTCGTCGAACCAGTCGAGGGGGACCTCGACCTCGTGGTCGGTCACGTGCATCCCGGGGAGGGTGTAGCTCACGGAGGTCATGGTGACGAGCCTAGCCACGAATGCCCCTGGACATGTCAGGACCAGCGTGACCTCGAGGTCACGCTGGTCCTGACAGGCGGTGGAGGCGAGAAGGGCTACTTCTCGACGTCCTCGTCGACCCAGTCGAGGGTCTTGCTCACGGCCTTCTTCCAGTTGCGGTAGAGGCGCTCGCGCTCGTCCTCGTCCATCGACGGGGTCCAGCGCTTGTCCTCGGCCCAGTTGGCGATGACGTCCTGCTCGCCCTGCCAGAACCCGACCGCGATGCCCGCGGCGTACGCGGCGCCGAGCGCCGTCGTCTCCGCGACCTTGGGCCGCACGACGTCCACGCCGAGCTGGTCCGCCTGGAACTGCATGAGCAGCTCGTTCTGGACCATGCCGCCGTCGACGCGCAGCTCGGTGAGGTCGACGCCCGAGTCCGCGTTCATGGCGTCCAGGACCTCACGGGTCTGGAACGCGACGGCCTCGAGCGCGGCGCGCGCGATGTGGTTCTTGTTGACGTAGCGCGTGAGGCCCACGAGGGCGCCACGGGCGTCGGAGCGCCAGTGCGGTGCGAACAGGCCCGAGAACGCGGGCACGAAGTACGCGCCACCGTTGTCGTCGACCTTGCGGGCGAGCCACTCGACGTCGGGCGCGTCGGAGAACATGCCCAGGTTGTCGCGCAGCCACTGGATGAGCGAGCCCGTGACGGCGATCGAGCCCTCGAGCGCGTAGCGGGCCGGCTGGTCGCCGATCTTGTAGCAGACCGTGGTCAGCAGGCCGTTCTTCGAGGCCACCTTCTCGGTGCCCGTGTTGAGGAGCATGAAGTTGCCCGTGCCGTACGTGTTCTTGGCCTGGCCGACCTCGAAGCACGCCTGGCCGAACGTCGCGGCCTGCTGGTCGCCCAGGATGCCCGCGATCGGGACCCCGGGGAGGAGCCCGCCGGGGCGCCCGTTCCCGTAGACCTCGGAGGACGACTTGATCTCGGGGAGCATCGAGAGCGGGATGCCCATGTCGGCCGCGATGTCCTCGCGCCACGACAGGGTGTCGAGGTCCATGAGCATGGTGCGCGACGCGTTCGTCACGTCGGTGACGTGCACCCCGCCGTCGACGCCGCCCGTCATGTTCCACAGGACCCAGGTGTCGGTGTTGCCGAACACGAGGTCGCCGGCGTCGGCCGCCGCGCGGGCGCCCTCGACGTTGTCGAGGATCCACTTGACCTTGGGGCCGGAGAAGTAGGTCGCGAGCGGCAGGCCCACGATCGCCTTGTACTTCTCGGGTCCCGCGTCGCCGCCGAGCTCGTCGACGATCTTCTGCGTGCGGGTGTCCTGCCAGACGATCGCGTTGTAGACGGGCTTGCCCGTCTTGCGGTTCCACACGACCGCGGTCTCGCGCTGGTTGGTGATGCCGACCGCGGCGATGTCGGTGTACGTGACGTTGGCGCGGGTCAGGGCCAGGCCGACGGCCTCGCGGACGTTGTTCCAGATCTGCTCGGGGTTGTGCTCGACCCAGCCGGCCCGCGGGAAGATCTGCTCGTGCTCGAGCTGGCCGGAGGAGACGATCTCCCCGGAGTGGTTGAAGACGATGGCCCGGGAGCTGGTGGTTCCCTGGTCGATGGCGAGAACGTAGTCGGCCATGGTGTGTCAGTCCTTCACGTCGGTGTGCTTGAGAGCGGGTGCCGCGCGGTGCGCGGCCGGGTGCGAGGGTGGCGTCGGGGCCCGCGAAGAGGCCCGACGGCGGGTGGTCGTGTGACCGGGGCGGGTCGCCCCGTCCCGGTCACACGGTGTGTGTCAGATGGCTGTCAGGAGCAGGCGCCCGGGGTCAGCCCCAGGCCTTGCCGAGGAGGCCGGCGAGCACGCCGCCGACGAGCGGGCCCGCGACCGGGACCCACGAGTAGGCCCAGTCGCTCGACCCCTTGCCCTTGATGGGCAGCAGGGCGTGGGCGATGCGCGGACCGAGGTCACGAGCAGGGTTGATGGCGTACCCGGTGGGACCACCGAGGGAGGCGCCGATACCGACCACGACCAGCGCGACCGCGAGCGGGCCGAGCCCCGAGGGGGTGTTGCCGGACGCGACGACGAAGAACACGAGCACGAACGTCGCGATGACCTCGGTGATGAAGTTCCAGCCGTACGAGCGGAGCTCGGGGCCCGTCGAGAAGACCGCGAGCTTGGTGGCGGGGGGCGCCTCCTCGTCGAAGTGCTTCTTGTACGCGATGAACGCGAGCACGGCACCGATGATCGCGCCGATCATCTGCGCACCGAAGTAGATGAACATGTTGCCCACGGTGGGCTCGATCGTGGCGGTGAGGATCCCTTCGGGGCCCGTCACCGAGTAGAACGGGCGGTCCGCGGTGAAGAGACCGATGGTGACCGCGGGGTTGAGGTGCGCCCCTGACTTGTACGCGACGTAGACGCCGGTGAAGACGGCGAGGCCCCATCCGAAGTTGATGAGGAGCCAGCCGCCGTTGAAGCCCTTGGTCTTGGGGAGGATCACGTTGGCTACGACGCCGGCACCCAGCAGGATCAGGGTCGCGGTGCCGAGTATCTCGGACCAGAAGGCGTTGAGGATGAGTGTGTCCATCAGATTCTCTCTTTCTTGGTGGACTTCGTTGTCGCAACCACCCCGACGCATCCGTGCGGCGGGGCCCCGGCGTGCGTCGCACTGCGCGCATCCGTGAGGTTGAGGGGTGCCGGTCCGGCTCCACCTCGCGCGAGTCGAGGCGGAGCCGGGGCCGGGCTATGAAGTTGTTCTCGGGGGAGCCGGCGCGGCTCCCGGGGCAGGTGCGTCGGTCGCGGTGGTCAGGCTCCGGAGAGGGGCTTGAGCGGGGCGACGTCGTCGGCGGCGAGGCGCGTGCGCTCGGCCGTGGCGTCGTCGGGCTCCTGCTCCGCCGCCTCCTCCGCGGCGGCGCGCGCGGTGTAGGACGCGATCTCCGCGGCCTTGCGCTCGTCGTCCCACCCGAGGAGCGGTGCCGCGATGTCGGCGATCTCCGGGAGGGCGCCGATCCCGCGGTCGAGCACCTCGTAGTTGAGCCGCGTACGGTGCAGCAGCAGGTCCTCGAGGTGCAGGGCTCCCTCGTGGGTCACGCCGTAGCTGATCTCGGCCCGCAGGTAGGCGGGCGCGTGCTCGAGCGGCCGTGCGAGCGTGGGGTCTGCCTCGCACAGGGCGACGATGTCGCGCAGGTTGGAGCCGTAGCGGTGCAGGAGGTGGTCCACCATCTGCGGGGTCCAGCCGAACTTCGAGGCCCACGGGCGGGCCTGGCGGCGGACGGCACCCAGACCGACGGCGCCGACCAGCGGGATCTTGTCCGTGATCGAGGGCAGTGCCGCGGAGCGCTGGCCGATCGCGAAGTCGACCGCGTCCTTGGCCATGACCCGGTAGGTCGTGAGCTTGCCGCCCGCGATGACCGTGAGGCCGGGCGTCGGGGAGGCCGTGGTGTGCTCGCGCGAGACCTTGGCCGAGCTCGTGCCCTCCTTGGTCCCGGGCTGGAGCAGCGGACGCAGGCCCGCGTAGGTGCCGATGATGTCGTCGCGTGTCAGGGGCTGGGCGAGGACCGCGTTGGCGTGCTCGAGGATGTAGTCGATGTCGGCGGCCGTCGCCACCGGGTGCGTGAGGTCCTGCTCCCAGGGGGTGTCGGTCGTGCCGATGACCCAGTAGCGGGACCACGGGATGATGAACAGGACCGACTTCTCGGTCTGCAGGATCAGTCCGACCTGGCCCTTGATGCGCTCGCGCGGGACGACGATGTGCACGCCCTTGGAGGCGAGGACGCGCAGTCCGCCCTCGGAGCCCGCGAGGGACTCGGTGTCCTCGGTCCACACGCCCGTCGCGTTGATGACGGCGCGGGCACGGACCGTGATGCGCTTGCCCGTCTCGAGGTCCTCGAGGATCGCGCCGTTGACCGCCCCGGTCGACCCCTTGGTCAGCTCGACCACCTGGGTGCGGGACGCGGCGTGCGCGCCGTAGGACGTCGCGGTGCGGACGAGCGTCGAGACCAGGCGCGCGTCGTCGACCGAGGCGTCCCAGTACTGGACGGCGCCGATCGCGGCGTCGTGCGCGAGGTCGGGGAACTTGCGCTCCATCTGCTTGCGCGAGAGGTGGCGGTGCAGGGGCAGGGCGCGCTTGCCGGGAGCCATGCTCGCGAGCGTGTCGTACAGCGCGATGCCGGCACCGACGTAGGCCCGCTCCCACACACGGTGCTCGAGCGGGTAGAGGAAGGGGACCGGGCGCACGAGGTGCGGCGCGAGGTCCTTGATGAGGAGGTCGCGCTCGGTCAGGGCCTCGTGGACGAGGTGGAAGTCGAGCATCTGGAGGTAGCGCAGACCTCCGTGGACCAGCTTGCTCGATCGGCTCGACGTGCCGGACGCCCAGTCCTGGCCCTCGACGATCGCGGTCGAGAGCCCGCGGGTCACGGCATCGAGGGCGATCCCCGCCCCGGTCACGCCGCCGCCGATCACGAGGACGTCGAGCTCCTGGTCCGCGCTCGTGCTCGCCTCGAGCGCGTTGAGCGCCCGCTGGCGAGACTCTGCGGTGAGTCTGCTGGAAGTCATCCGATGGCCTTCTCTCGTCGTCGATCTGGTGCGTCATCGGCGGGGTCCCGTGAAGGACTCCCTCCTGTGACGTTCCCACGGCTCCGCGTCCCGCGCTAGCGGTGCGTGGCGGGACCCAGGAGGGCACCGTGCCGCAGTACAGCGCTGTCGGAACGGCGCTGCACGTATTAACGTCAACATGTCAGGAACGAACGCGCAAGCGCAGTGCACAAACGTGCAGCCGGGGCGGTACCAGTGGCAGGAGACCAGCAGATGGCCGATCGGGAGCAGGACGTCCTCCGGGCAGCCTCGATGTACTACCTCCAGGACATGAAGATGGAGGCCATCGCCAAGCACCTGCGCACCTCGCGCTCGACCGTCTCGCGTCTGGTCAAGAGAGCGCGTGAGACGGGTCTGGTGGAGATCACGCTCCGGCCTACCCAGAGCAGGGCCCCCGGGCTCGGGGCGCACATCTCCGCCACCTACGGCATCGACGCCTACGTCGTCCCCGTCCCGGACTCGACCCAGCAGGTCGACCGGCTCGACCAGGTGGCTCTCACGACCGCCCGCCTGCTCGGGTCATGGTTCGACTCCGACATGATCCTGGGGATCGCGTGGGGCACCACGCTCGCGGCCGTCTCGCGACACCTGAGCCGCAAGCCGACGCGGGGCTCGGCCGTCGTGCAGCTCAACGGGGCGGCCAACACCCGTACGTCGGGGGTGCACTACGCGGGCGACCTCATCGCGGGGTTCGGCGAGGCGTTCGACGCGCACGTGCACCATTTCCCAGTGCCCGCGTTCTTCGACTACGCCGAGACCAAGCGGGCGATGTGGCGCGAGCGGTCGGTCCGGCGGGTGCTCGACGTCCAGCGACGCGCCGACGTCGCGCTGTTCTCGGTGGGGGCCGTCTCGGGCGGCGTGCCGAGCCACGTGTACTCGGCGGGCTACCTGGAGGCCGAGGACATCGCGGTCCTGGACGCCGAGGGCGTGGTCGGCGACGTGTGCACGGTCTTCCTGCGCGCCGACGGGACCTACAAGGACATCGCGCTCAACGAGCGGGCCACCGGTCCCGGGCCCGACGAGCTCAAGCGCATCCCGCAGCGCATCTGCGCGGTCGCGGGGGACAACAAGGTCGCCCCGCTGCGGGCAGCGCTGCGCGCGGGGGTCGTGACGCACCTCGTCGTCGACGAGATCACCGCCTCGCACCTGATCGAGCAGGAGACGGGGAGGATCGCGGTCGCACGGACACGGCTCGAAGGTATGCAGTCCGGTGCATGAGTACGCACCCGGCGTCGAGGAGGCGTAGATTGTCCGCGTGACGAGCAGCCCCACGCCCACCCTGACGCTCCGCCCCGCCCTGCCGGCCGACGTGCGCGCGATCCGATCGCTCGTCGAGCCGTACGCCGAGGAACGCATCCTGCTGGCCAAGGAGATGGTCGGCTACTACGAGGCGGTCCAGGAGTTCGTGGTCGCCGACGTCGGGGGACCGGATGCGCCCGAGGTCGTCGGGTGCGGCGCGCTGCACGTCATGTGGGACGACCTGGCCGAGATCCGCACGCTCGCGGTGGACCGCGCGTGGCTCGGCACCGGGGTCGGCCACCGCCTCGTGGTCGAGCTCCTCGACCGCGCGAGGGCTCTGGGCCTGAAGCGGGTCTTCTGCCTGACGTTCGAGGTCGACTTCTTCCGCGCGCACGGGTTCGAGGCGATCGAGGGCACCCCCGTCTCGCCCGACGTGTACGCCGAGCTCCTGCGCTCGCACGACGACGGCGTGGCCGAGTTCCTCGACCTCGCTCGGGTCAAGCCCAACACCCTCGGCAACACCCGGATGCTGATCACCCTCTGATCCCCCTCTGATCACCCTCCGAACGCCCGAGCGGGCAGTGCCTCAGGCCGGCAGCCGGTAGACGTCGCCGTCCTGTTCGAGCAGCCCGTCCTCGACCAGGCTCGCGACGCACCGCCCGAGCTGGGTCGCGTCGGGCCACAGCCCCGCGACCACCTCGCGGTGCACCGGACCGTCCGCCCCGCGCAGCGCGGCCATGACCCGGCCCCGCGCCTGCCGGTCGGTGCCCTCCCAGGCCTGGGTCCGGCGTCGGGCACCGTGCTCGTCCGGCGGGCTGCCCGCGGCGCGCCACGCGCAGCGGTCCGCGACCGGGCACGCCTCGCAGCGCGGCGAGCGCGCCGTGCACACCAGCGCGCCCAGCTCCATCGAGGCCGCGGCCCACAGCGCGGCGTCGGCGTCCTCGGCGGGAGCGACCTGCATCGCGAGCCGGCGCTCGGCCGCGGTGTAGGACGGTGCGGGAAGCGCCGTCCCCGACACGGCGCGCGCCAGGACCCGTCGCACGTTCGTGTCGACGACGACGGCCCGCCGCCCGTGCGCGAAGGCCGAGACGGCCGCGGCCGTGTACTCCCCGACGCCAGGCAGCGCGAGCAGCGCGTCGGCGTCCTGCGGGACGCGGCCCGCGTGACGCTCGACGACCGCCCGCGCGCAGTCCTGCAGGCGCAGCGCCCGGCGTGGGTAGCCGAGGCGCCCCCAGGCGCGCAGCACGTCGGCCGTCGAGGCTGCGGCCAGGTCCGCGGGCTCGGGCCACCGCTCCATCCAGGCGCGCCACGCGGGCTCGACCCGCACCACGGGCGTCTGCTGCAGCATGACCTCGCTGACCAGGACGCCCCAGGGCGAGCAGTCGTCGTGACGCCACGGCAGGTCGCGGGCGTTCGCCACGAACCACCGCCCGACGGCGTCGCGCAGGTCCGCGTGCGGGTCCGGGCCGGCGAGGGTCGTCAGGGGCGTGCGGGGGCCGGTCGAGCGGGTGGCGGCCGCAGGAGCGGACGTGGCGGGGGAGGGCGACGAGGGCGACATTGTCCGACCATTCTCACCGACGCGCGCGATCCGGTCGTCACCACGATGACCGTCGCGCGGTGTGGCAGCGCCGGAAGGGCGCCCGAGGGGACGTACCGCTGCCCCAGCGCAGGAAGCACCCGCGCCGACCGTCGAACGGAGCAGCACGTGAGCACGCCGCAGGGCACCCGGCCACCGACCGGGCCGACCCCGGGCCAGGGGCGACCCGCGGGCTCCGGCGCGGCGGCGTCGGGCAGACCCACGTCCAGGACCCTGCGGGTCCGCCGGGTCATGGCGCTCGTCCTGCTCGCCGTGATCGTCGTCGGAGTCGTGATGCTGGTCAAGGCCGCGATCGCGTTCGGGGCGGGCCTGCTCGCCGACGAACCGCAGGGCAAGGTCGCACCGCCCGCGCCCCAGGAGGTCACGGCGACCGGGTACAAGGCCTGCAAGGCCAAGGACGTGACGCTCTCGCTCACGGTCTCCAAGACCCAGTACGCGGTCGGCGAGCAGCCCTCCTTCACCACGACCCTCACGCACGTGGGACCCCGACCCTGCCTGATCGACGCCTCGTCCGCCGTCCAGGAGATCACGATCACGTCGGGCACCGACCGCATCTGGTCGTCGGCCGACTGCCCGGCCCCGTCGAAGGACCTGCTCATGGCACCGGGCGACGTGTGGCCCGAGACCCTCACGTGGAACAGGGACCGCTCGGCTCCCGGGTGCCCGACCGGTCTGCCCGCGACACAGGCGGGGAGCTACAGCGCCGTCGCGGCGTCGAACGAGGCCGAGGGGCTGACGAGCCCGGCCGTGCCGTTCACGCTCGTGGCTCCTGCACCCCCGCCCGAGGCACCCGCGAGCGAGGCCCCCACTGAGGGCGAGCCGCCGACGGACGGGACCGCTCAGGTCCCCGCGGAGGGCGCGGAACCTCCCGCAGGCGGAGCGGCGGCCCCCGAGGACGGGACCGGCACACCGGCGGGCGACGCGCCGCCGCAGGGCTGACGGCTCGCTGAACGACCGCTCACGGCTCGGCGCCTCGGGCCTCGCCCGAGCTGTGCGCTCGGGAAGGGCTAGACGTACCGCTCGAGGATGCTCGACTCGGCGAGGCGCGACAGGCCCTCGCGCACCGCACGCGCCCGCTGCTCGCCCACGCCGTCCACGGCCATGAGGTCGTCGATGCTCGCGGCCAGGAGCTTCTGCAGCCCGCCGAAGTGGGAGACCAGGCGGTCGATGATGGTGCCGGGCAGGCGGGGGACCTTGGACAGGAGCCGGTAGCCGTGCGGGGCGACCGCGGCGTCGAGAGCCTCTCCGCCGCCGGGGAGGTCGAGGACCCGGCCGATGAGCGTGAGGTCGAGGAGCTGCGTCGAGTCGAGGGCTCCGAGCGCGTTCTTGACGTCCGCGAGCGAGCGGTCCTTGCGGCCGAGCTCGACGTAGTCGCGGATGACGGACTCGCGGTCCGAGCCGATCCCGCCGATGAGCTCGTCGAGCTGGAGCGCGAGCAGGCGGCCGTCCGTGCCGAGCTCGACGACGTAGCCCGCGATCTCCTCGGAGATGCGGCCGACCATCTCGAGGCGCTGCACCACGGCGCACACGTCCCGGACCGTGACGAGGTCCTCGATCTCGAGGGCCGAGAGCGTGCCGCTGACCTCGTCGAGGCGGGCACGGTAGCGCTCGAGCGTCGCGAGGGCCTGGTTGGCGCGCGACAGGATGGTGTCCGAGTCCTCCAGCACGTAGCGCTGGCCGCCCACGTAGAGCGCGACGATCCGCATGGACTGGCTCACCGAGATCACGGGGAACCCGCACTGCTTGGCGACGCGCTCGGCCGTGCGGTGACGCGTGCCGGACTCGGTGGTCTCGATCGTCGCGTCCGGCAGGAGCTGGACCGCGGCGCGCAGGATGCGGTTGGCGTCCCGGTCGAGGACCACGGCGCCGTCCATCTTGGAGAGCTCGCGCAGACGGGTCGCGGAGAAGCCGACGTCCAGGACGAAGCCACCCGAGCACATGGTCTCGACGACCTTGTCGAGGCCGAGGACGATCAGTGCGCCCGTCCGGCCCCGCAGGATGCGCTCGAGGCCGTCACGGAGCTCGGTGCCCGGAGCCACTGCTGCGAGGGTCTCCCGGAGCATGTCGTCAGGGTGCACGGGGGAGTTGGCCACGTGGGCATCCTACGCTGCCGGGCCGTCCCAGGGGTGGGAAAACGCCCTCCGTGGGACATCCGCAGGTCACGATGGCGCAACGGTTCTCACTCGTCGAACCGGGTGCGCTCCTGCTGCGGCGGGAGGTGGCCACCCCGGGCGAGCTCGACGGCCTCGCCGAGGTGCTGCGCAGGCAGCACGGTCATGCCCGGAGGGGGCTTGGGCGAGGACCCGCGAGGCACCACCGCCCGCGTGAAACCGAGGCGTGCGGCCTCGCCCAGACGCCGATCCAGGCCCGAGACCGGGCGGATGTCGCCCGCGAGCCCGACCTCGCCGATCGCGATGGTCCCGGGCGGCATCACCTGGTCCTCGCGTGCCGAGAAGGTCGCGAGCGCGATCGCCAGGTCCGCGGCGGGCTCGGTGACGCGGGCACCGCCGATCGTCGAGACGTACACGTCCTGGTCGACGAGCCGGACCCCGGCGTGCCGGTGCATCACCGCGAGGATCATCGCGAGCCGGCTCGAGTCGACGCCGCTCGTGGTGCGTCGTGGGTTGGTCAGCGAGCTGGGCACCACGAGCGACTGGATCTCGAGCGCGAGGGGGCGGCGCCCCTCGAGCGTCACGGTGATGAACGTGCCGGGCGCCCCGGCCCCCGCGTGCGACATGAAGAGCCCGCTGGGGTCCGCGAGGCCCACGATCCCGGTCTCCGAGAGGTCGAAGCAACCGACCTCGTCGGTCGGCCCGTAGCGGTTCTTGACGGCCCGCACGAGGCGCAGTCGCGAGTGCCGGTCGCCCTCGAACTGGCACACGACGTCGACGAGGTGCTCGAGCGTGCGCGGTCCGGCGACCGACCCGTCCTTGGTCACGTGCCCCACGAGGATGACGGGCAGCTCCCGCTCCTTGGCCGCGGCGATGAGCGCTGCGGCGACCTCGCGGACCTGGCTCACGCCTCCGGGCGAGCCGTCGACCTGTGCCGAGGCGATCGTCTGGACCGAGTCGACGACGAGCAGCGCCGGGTCGGTGGCCTCGATGTGCCCGAGCACGGTCGCGAGGTCCGTCTCGGCCGCGAGCAGCAACCCCGGGGCCAGCGCCCCGACGCGCTCGGCGCGCAGCCTGACCTGCCCGGCGGACTCCTCGCCCGTGACGTACAGGACGGTGCGGGGCCGGGGCGCGGGACGTCCGGCGTCGTCCGGGGTGGTGGCCTTGTCGCTCACGCCCGCCGCGACGTTGCTCGCGACCTTGAGCAGCAGCGTCGACTTGCCCACTCCCGGCTCGCCCGCGAGCAGCACCACGGCCCCCGGGACCAGGCCGCCGCCCAGCACGCGGTCGAACTCGGCGACGCCCGTGGGCGTGGCGCGCGCGGTCTCGACGTCGATCTCCCCGATGGGACGCGCCGGGTTGCGGGTCGGGGCGACGGCCGCGGTGCGTGGCCCGGCGCTCGCCGCGGCCTCCTCCGTGACGGTGCCCCACTCCTGGCACTCGCCGCAGCGACCGACCCACTTGGCGGTGGTCCAGCCGCACTCGCTGCACCGGTAGGCGGGCTTTGCCGGGCGCTTGCTGGTGGCGCGCGAGGCGGAGGTCGATGTGGTCACGCGGTCACGCTAGCCGCCGGCACCCACACGTCCCCGCTCCCACCGGCTTCCCACCACCCGCGTCCCTCGGCCGAGGGG
This sequence comes from Oerskovia paurometabola, assembly GCF_016907365.1. Lineage (NCBI taxonomy): Bacteria > Bacillati > Actinomycetota > Actinomycetes > Micrococcales > Cellulomonadaceae > Oerskovia > Oerskovia paurometabola. The sequence continues at coordinate 1,087,857 of NZ_JAFBBV010000001.1, forward strand.
CGCGGGTGGTGCGTGCCGGTGCGTGCCGGCCGTCCCGATGGCGCAGCACGCGGCGCGTGCCCATCATGAACCCATGCGCAGGCTCCGGAAGGACAGCCCGTGGTGGACCGTCATCACCACGCTCGGCTCGCTCGCGGCGTGCCTGCTCCTCTACTACGGCGTGCCGCTCGGGGACTCCGACCGCGAGTGGGTGCAGATCCTGCTGTTCGCGGTCGGCTTCGTGGGGCTCTGCTACCTCATCAGGTTCCAGGTGCGCCGCCAGCTCCGCGCCGGGCGGGAGCCGAGCGTTCGGGTCCAGTCGGTCGTCGGGCTCCTCTCCCCGATCATCGTGTTCTTCTCGCTCGCCTACTACCTCCTGGCCATCCACAGCGACGCCGAGTTCGTGGGGATCGAGACCCGGACCGACGCGCTGTACTTCACGGTCGTCACGCTCGGGACCGTCGGGTTCGGGGACGTCCATCCGGTGGGGCAGGCGGCGCGCGTCATCACGATGGTCCAGATCCTGTTCGACCTGGCGGTCATCGGTGTGCTGGTCGCGGTCGCGACGCAACGGCTGAAGGAGCGCGCGGAGCTGCACCATCCGCATCCCCCCGGCGGGAATTGACCCGCGCGGGTCTGCGCGGCCTGCGTGGACCGGGGGCGCGTGCGCACTAGTCTGGCGCGGTCACAGCGTCGCCACGAGGAGAGTGCAATGAGCCAGCAGACGGGACGCCCGCGTCAGTCCACCCCGGCCGGGCCGGGGTTGCGGGACAGTCGCCACCACCGGGCTCGCTCGTCGGCCGTCTTCGCCCGACGGCGCCTGGTCGCCCTGGTCCTCCTGCTCGCTCTGGTAGGTGCCGTCGTCGCCCTCCTCGCCTTCGTGTGGCCCGGGTTCGCCGCGAGCGGCGGGGCCGAGGAGCCGGACGAGGTCACGGTGACCGCGCCGCCCGCGACCCCGACGATCGCACCGGTCGAGCGCACCGCGACGACCGAGCTGGCCAAGGCTCTCCCGGCGAGCGTGCTCCAGTTCGCGCTCCGCTCCGAGGCGCCGACCGAGGCGTACGTCGACGCGGGGGCGATCGAGGGTCACGAGCTGACCTACGCGGACGCCGAGGGCGAGGGGGCGACCAGCGTCACGGTGCTCGCGGGCCAGTGGGGCACCGACGACGAGGCGACGGCCGCGTACGACGAGCTGCTCGCGACGGCCGTCGCGGCCGGCGGTGCGGCCACGTCGACGGGGGACGTCGAGGTCGACGGTGAACCTGCCGGCGCCTACGCGGTCACCCCGGTCGCTCCCGTCGACGGCGCGGCCGCGACGGCGACGGTCACGTGGCGCAACGGCACGGTCGTCCTGCAGGCGACGGGGCCCGCCGACGAGATCGAGACGTTCTACACGGCGTTCCCCCTCTAGTCTGCGACGAGGGGCACCGAGGGAACGGTGGCCCTCCGGTGCTCGTCGTCGGTCTCGCCCCTTCGGCAGGCCCGCAGCGGTCGACCGGGACGCACGACGAGGAAGCAGGAGACGACCATGTCCACTTCGAGCACGACGACCCACCAGGCAGAGCCTGCCGGCCTCACCCCGCGGCTCGCGGTCCTCGGGACCGGTGTCATGGGGGAGACGGTTCTCGCGGGGGCGCTGCGCGCCGGCTGGTCGGCGTCCGACGTGGTCGCGACCGTACGACGCCCCGAGCGCGGCGAGGAGCTGCGCGAGCGTCATGGCGTGACCACGACGACCGACAACACCGAGGCCGTGCGCGGCGCGGGGCTGGTCGTGGTCGCCGTCAAGCCCAAGGACGTGGCCGCCCTGCTCGCGCAGGTCTCGGAGCACCTGGGCCAGGGTGCGGTCGTGGTGAGCGTCGTCGTCGGGCTCCGGGCGCGCTTCTACGAGGACAGGCTCCCGGCCGGGACGTCGGTCGTGCGCGTCATGCCCAACACGCCGTCGGTGATCGGCGCCGGGGTCAGCGCGGTCAGCGGCGGGTCGGCGGCGAGCGAGGACGACGTGCGCCTCGTCGAGCGGCTCCTGAGCGAGACGGGCCTCGTGGTGCGGGTCGCGGAGAAGGACCAGGACGCGGTCGGTGCGCTGTCGGGCTCCGGGCCCGCCTACGTCTTCTACGTCGTGGACGCGCTCGCCGAGGCCGGCGTGCTGCTCGGCCTGACACGGTCCGTGGCGCTCGAGCTCGCGACGGCGACCGTGCTGGGCTCGGCCAGGATGCTCGACGAGACGGGCGAGCACCCCGTGATCCTGCGCGAGAAGGTCTCCTCGCCCGGCGGGACCACGGTCGCGGCCCTACGGGCGCTCGACGAGGGCGGGGTCCGGGCCTCGTTCCTGTCCGCGCTCGAGGCGGCGCGCGACCGGTCCCAGGAGCTGGCTGCGGCCCTCGAGGAACGGTCGTGACCGGAGAGCCGGGGCGTGCTCGGCCCCCGGCGATGTCCGACGTCGCGGAGCTCGCCGGGGTCTCGCACCAGACGGTGTCCCGGGTCCTCAACGACCACCCGAGCGTGCGGCCGCAGACCCGCGATCGGGTCATGGACGCGATCGCGACGCTCGGCTACCGGCGCAACAGCGCGGCGCGCGCGCTTGCCACGGCGCGCTCGGGGACGATCGGCGTCGTGACGACGGGCTCGGCGCTGTACGGGCCGACGAGCACGCTCATCGCGGTCGAGGGCGCGGCGCGCGAGGAGGGCTACTTCGTGTCGGTCGCGACGATCCGCAGCTACGACGCCACGACCATGCACACGGTCCTCGAGCACTTCATGGCGCAGGGGGTCGAGGGGATCGTCGTCATCGCGCCCCAGACCGACGTCGCCGCCGCGGTGGACTCGTTCCGCGCGCCGGTGCCCGTCATCCTCATCGCGGCGCGCGAGCCGGGGGAGGTGTCGACCGTCGAGGATCGGGTCGGTGCAGCGAGCATCCTGCCCATCGCGGTGGATCAGCGCCTCGGAGCGCGACTGGCCACCGAGCACCTGCTGGACATGGGGCACCGCACGGTCGTGCACCTCAGTGGCCCTCTCGACTGGTTCGACGCGCGCGAGCGGGCCACGGGCTGGAACGACGCCCTCGCTGCGCGGGCGGTCCCGGAGGAGGAGCGGGAGATGATCCGGTGCACGTGGTCGTCAGACGCAGGGTACGAGGTCGGGCGGGGCCTGGCCGGGCGTGTCCTGGCCGGGGACGGGCCGAGCGCGGTCTTCGCGGGGAACGATCACCTGGCTCTCGGTGTCCTGCAGGCGTTCTGGGAGGCGGGGGTCGTGGTGCCGCGCGACGTGTCGGTCGTGGGGTTCGACGACGTCGAGGGGGCGGCGCACTTCATCCCGCCGCTCACGACGGTCCGCCAGCCCTTCGCCGAGCTGGGACGCCGGTGCATGGCGCTGCTGCTCGACGCCTTCGCGGGTGTGACGCCCGAGTCGACGCAGATCCCCCCGATCCTCGTGGTGCGGTCGAGCTCGGGGCCCGCCCTGACGGGAGCGGCCTCTGCGTAACGGTCCGGTCTCGGACCGGGCAGGTTCTTGACAGGGTCGGATGTGAGCGCTAACAATTGTCTCGTTCGGCACTAAGTTAGCGCTCACATCCTTGCGAGGCCGCAAGGGAGAACGACTGGAGACACACCAATGGCGGTGGAGCAGGCAGTGCAGCCCCCCTCGTACGTGATCGGCGTCGACTACGGGACGCTCTCGGGACGAGCGGTCGTGGTGCGCGTGAGCGACGGGGCCGAGATGGGCAGCGGGGTGCACGAGTACTCCCACGCCGTCATGGACACCGCGCTCGTCGCAGGACCCTTCGAGGGCACCGCCGGCCTGCCCCTCCCGCCCGAGTGGGCCCTGCAGGTGCCCTCCGACTACGTCGACGTCCTGCGCACCGCAGTCCCGGCCGCGCTGGTCGCGGCGGGGGTCGATCCCGTCGACGTGATCGGCATCGCGACCGACTTCACGGCCTGCACCATGGTCCCCACGACCGCCGACGGGACCCCGCTGTGCGAGCTCGAGCGGTTCGCGGACCGTCCCCACGCCTACGTCAAGCTGTGGAAGCACCACGCGGCCCAGGCACAGGCCGACCGCATCAACATCCTGGCGCACGAGCGTGGCGAGCAGTGGATCTCACGCTACGGCGGCCTGATCTCGTCGGAGTGGGAGTTCGCCAAGGGGCTCCAGCTCCTCGAGGAGGACCCCGAGGTCTACGCCGCGACCGACCACTGGGTCGAGGCCGCCGACTGGATCGTGTGGCAGCTCGGCGGGGTCTACGTGCGCAACGCGTGCACCGCAGGCTACAAGGGCATTTACCAGGACGGCCGCTACCCCTCGACCGAGTTCCTCGAGGCGCTCAACCCCGAGTTCGCGGGGTTCGTGGCCGACAAGCTCGAGCACGCGATCGGTCGGCTCGGCGAGGTCGCGGGCACGCTCACGGCCAAGGCGGCGGCCTGGACCGGACTGCCCGAGGGCATCGCGGTCGCGGTCGGCAACGTCGACGCGCACGTCACGGCTCCGGCCGCGCAGGCCGTCGAGCCCGGGCAGATGACCGCGATCATGGGCACGTCCACGTGCCACGTCATGAACGGCGAGGAGCTGCACGAGGTGCCCGGCATGTGCGGGGTCGTCGACGGCGGGATCGTCTCGGGCCTGTGGGGCTACGAGGCGGGGCAGAGCGGCGTCGGGGACATCTTCGGCTGGTTCGTCGACACCGCGGTCCCCGGCTCGTACGCGCAGGCGGCGGCGGACCGTGACCAGTCGGTGCACGAGTACCTCACCGATCTCGCGGCCGGCCAGGAGATCGGCGAGCACGGCCTCGTCGCGCTCGACTGGCACTCGGGCAACCGTTCGGTCCTGGTCGACCACGAGCTGTCGGGCCTGCTCGTCGGGCAGACGCTCGCGACCCGACCTGAGGACACCTACCGCGCGCTCCTGGAGGCCACGGCGTTCGGGACCCGGACCATCGTCGAGGAGTTCCAGCGCGCCGGCGTCCCGGTCGTCGAGCTGGTCGTCGCGGGCGGGCTGCTCAAGAACCGCCTGCTCATGCAGATCTACGCGGACGTGACGCGACTGCCGCTCAGCACGATCGACTCCGAGCAGGGGCCGGCGCTCGGGTCGGCGATCCACGCGGCCGTCGCCGCGGGCGCGTACCCCGACGTGCGCGCCGCCGCCCAGGTCATGGGACGGCGCACGGTCGCGGCCTACCTCCCGATCGAGGAGAACGCGGTGCGCTACGACGAGCTGTTCGCGCTCTACTCCGGGCTGCACGACCACTTCGGACGGCTCGAGACCCCCGGTGTCGACCCGGTCATGCACCGCCTCAAGGCGATCCGCCGCGAGGCGCGCTCGCTGCGCGCGGGCGTGGCGCCGTCGGGTACCGGCACGCGGGGCGTCGCTCTCGAGGGGGTCCCCGCATGAGCGCCACCACCAGCGCGACGGCGGAGCTCGCCCCCGCGGTCCGCGCGGCGGTCGAGGCCTCGCGCGAGCGGGTCGCGGCCCTGCACCGCGAGCTGACCCGCTACGAGCTCGTCGTCTGGACCGCAGGGAACGTCTCCGAGCGCGTCGAGGGTGCCGACCTGTTCGTCATCAAGCCGTCCGGCGTCGCGTACGACGACCTGACTCCCGGGTCGATGGTCGTGTGCGACCTCGACGGGAACCTGGTCGAGGGGACGCGCGCACCGTCGTCGGACACCGCGGCGCACGCGTACGTCTACCGGCACATGTCGCACGTCGGGGGGGTCGTGCACACGCACTCGACGTACGCGACCGCCTGGGCCGCGCGCGCCGAGCCCGTGCCGTGCGTCCTGACGATGATGGCCGACGAGTTCGGCGGCGAGATCCCCGTAGGACCCTTCGCGCTGATCGGCGACGACTCGATCGGCAAAGGCATCGTCGACACGCTCCGCACCTCGCGGAGCCCCGCCGTCCTGATGCGCAACCACGGCCCCTTCACGATCGGCAAGGACGCGCGCGGCGCGGTCAAGGCCGCCGTGATGTGCGAGGAGGTCGCGCGGACCGTGCACGTCGCGCGCCAGCTCGGCGAGCCGCTGCCCATCGCGCAGGGCGACGTCGACTCGCTCCACGACCGCTACCAGAACGTGTACGGCCAGGCGCCCGCGGGCGGTTGACCCCGGGCCCCGCCCACCCCACGACCAGAACCACCGCGTGCTATTTCAGTGAGGAAACGACGCACATGAAGAACCCCTTCGACACCAGGGAGATCTGGTTCCTGACCGGGAGCCAGGATCTCTACGGCGAGGAGACCCTCCGCCAGGTCGCAGCGCAGTCCCAGGAGATCGCGGCGGCGATCGACGCGTCGAGCGACGTCCCGGTCCGCATCGTCTGGAAGCCCGTGCTCAAGGACTCGGACGCGATCCGACGGGCCGCGCTCGACGCCAACGCGGACGACGCGTGCGTGGGGCTCGTCGTGTGGATGCACACGTTCTCCCCGGCGAAGATGTGGATCCGCGGGCTCGAGGCCCTCGGCACCCCGCTGCTCCACCTGCACACGCAGGCCAACGTCGAGCTGCCGTGGTCCGAGATCGACATGGACTTCATGAACCTCAACCAGGCCGCCCACGGCGACCGCGAGTTCGGGTACATCCAGTCGCGGCTCGGAGTCTCGCGCAAGACCGTCGTGGGTCACGTGAGCAACCCGGACGTCACCGCGAGGATCGGGACCTGGGCGCGCGCCGCGACGGCCTGGGCCGAGGTGGGCTCGCTGCGGCTCGCCCGGTTCGGCGACAACATGCGCGGCGTGGCCGTGACCGAGGGCGACAAGACCGAGGCCGAGGTCCGGTTCGGCGTCTCCGTCAACACGTGGGGCGTCAACGACCTCGTCGAACGGGTCGACGCGGTCGACGAGAGCGACGTCGACATCCTCGTCAAGGAGTACGTCGGGATGTACGACGTGGCCCCCGAGCTGCTCCCCGGTGCGGAGAGGCACGCGTCGCTGCGCTACGGGGCACGCATCGAGCTGGGGCTGCGCTCCTTCCTCGAGGAGGGCGGGTTCGGCGCCTTCACGACGAACTTCGAGGACCTGGGTGGGCTGCGCCAGCTCCCTGGGCTCGCCGTCCAGCGCCTCATGGCTGACGGCTACGGGTTCGGCGCGGAGGGGGACTGGAAGACCGCGCTGCTCGTTCGCGCCGCGAAGGTCATGGGCCACGGGCTGCCCGGCGGGGCCTCGCTCATGGAGGACTACACCTACGACATGGTGCCCGGTGCCGAGCGGATCCTCGGGGCGCACATGCTCGAGGTCTGCCCGAGCCTCACGACGGCGCGGCCCCGCCTCGAGGTGCACGCGCTGGGGATCGGGGGCCGCGAGGACCCCGTGCGGCTCGTGTTCGACACCGACGCGGGTCCCGCTCTCGTCGTCGCCCTGAGCGACATGCGCGAGCGGTTCCGCCTCGTGGCCAACGTGATCGAGGTCGTGGCGCCGGAGCACGACCTGCCCAGGCTGCCCGTGGCACGTGCCCTGTGGGAGCCCGCGCCGAGCTTCGCGGTCTCGGCCGAGGCGTGGCTCACCGCGGGAGGCGCGCACCACACCGTCATGACCACGGCCCTGGGGCTCGAGGCCTTCGAGGACTTCGCCCAGATCGCCGGCACGGAGCTCGCCGTGATCGACGAGTCCACGACCACCCGGTCCTTCGCGCGAGAGCTGCGATGGAACCAGGCGTACTACCGGCTCGCGCAGGGCTTCTGAGGACGGACCTGCTCGTAGACCGGACGCAGTGCGGGGGGACCCGGGCGATGGGGAACACTTACCGCCCGGTAGCCCCGGTAGGCCGAGCGCTCGTGTGAGCGCTCACCACGCACGACCGACCATCCCATCGACTGACAGGGCTCAGGCCCGCAAGAACCGTTCGACGCCCACGGCGGGCGCAGCGGGACATCTCAAGGAGGAGATCATGTTCAACAAGACCACGGCACGCGTGCGGTTCACCGGGATCCTCGCAGGCGCAGCGGTCCTCGCGCTCGCGGCCTGCAGCGGCGGCAGCACCGACTCGGCCGACGGCACCGCCGGAGCGGGCGGAGGCGGCGAGAACATCCGCGTCGGCTTCTCCCAGCTCGGCGCGGAGAGCGGCTGGCGCACCGCCAACACCGAGTCGGTCAAGGCCAACCTCACGGCCGAGAACGGCATCGACCTGACGTTCGTCGACGCGCAGCAGAAGCAGGAGAACCAGATCAAGGCCCTCCGCGACTTCATCGACCAGGACGTCGACGTCATCGCGTTCTCCCCGGTCATCGAGACCGGATGGGACGAGGTCCTCCAGGAGATCAAGGACGCCGAGATCCCCGTCGTCCTCGTGGACCGCACGGTCGACACCACGGTCGAGGACCCGTTCGTCACCTGGATCGGCGCCGACTTCACGGCAGAGGGAGTCACCGCGGGCGAGTGGGTCGCGGAGAACGCACCCGACGCCAAGGTCTTCGAGCTCCAGGGCACCATGGGCTCGGGCGCCCAGACCAACCGTCAGGAAGGCTTCCGCTCGGTCGTCGAGGACCAGATCGTCGGCGAGGCGACCGGCAACTTCACGCGCGCCGAGGGCAAGGCGGCCACCGAGGCAGCACTCCAGGCATACCCCGACATGAACCTCATCTTCGCCCACAACGACGACATGGGCCTCGGCGCCATCGAGGCCATCGAGGCCGCGGGCAAGGTCCCGGGCAAGGACATCCAGATCGTCACGGTCGACGGGGTCAAGGACGGCCTGACCGCTCTCCTCGACGGCAAGTTCAACTTCGTGGTCGAGTGCAACCCGGCCTTCGGCGACCAGCTCCTCGAGCTCATCAAGCAGGTCGCGGCCGGCGAGGACGTGGAGAAGGAGACCATCGTCGTCGACCAGGCGTTCGACCAGACCATCACGCAGGACGTCATCGACGCCCGCTCGTTCTGACGCGCAGCACCTGACGGCCCGCCCGGTCGCCGCCCTCCTCGGCGCGGCGACCGGGGCGGGCGCACACACCGCGCGGCAGGGACGAGCCCTCGTCCCTGCCGGCCGGTGCCTGAGCTCCATCCCCTTCCCCAGGACGGAAGAACACATGTCAACGACGACCGCCGCGTACGCGGCGCCCGTGGTGGAGATGACCGGGATCACCATCGAGTTCCCGGGCGTCAAGGCTCTCGACGGCGTCGACCTCACCCTCCGCCCCGGCGAGGTCCACGCCCTCATGGGTGAGAACGGCGCCGGCAAGTCCACCCTCATCAAGGCCCTCACGGGGGTCTACCAGATCGACGCGGGCCGCATCGTGGTCTCGGGTGCCGAGCACCGGTTCACGCGGACCCGCGACTCCCAGGACGCGGGCATCAGCACCGTGTACCAGGAGGTCAACCTCTGCTCGAACCTCTCGGTCGCCGAGAACATCATGCTCGGGCACGAGATCCGGTTCGGTCCCTTCATCAACTGGCCCGCGACGCGCCGCAAGGCCCGCGAGCACCTCGCCCTCCTCAACCTGGACATCGACCCCTCGTCGGCTCTGTCCTCCCACTCGATCGCCGTGCAGCAGCTCTGCGCGATCGCGCGGGCCATGGTCGTCGACGCGAAGGTCCTGATCCTCGACGAGCCCACCTCGAGCCTCGACAAGGCCGAGGTCGCCGAGCTCTTCGACGTGATCCGCTCGTTGCGGGACAAGGGCGTCGCGATCCTCTTCGTGTCGCACTTCCTCGACCAGATCTACGAGATCACCGACCGCCTGACGATCCTGCGCAACGGACGCCTCATCTCCGAGCACCTCACGAAGGAGCTTCCGCGCATGGAGCTCATCTCCGCGATGATCGGCAGGTCCGGTGAGGCCCTGGCCGACGTCGAGGAGCGCGCGCACCGCGTCGCCTCCGAGCACGACGAGGAGCCTCTGCTCCGGGCCGTCGCGCTGGGACGCGACGGCTCGGTCGAACCGTTCGACCTCGACGTGCACGCGGGCGAGATCGTCGGCGTCGCGGGCCTGCTCGGCTCGGGCCGCACGGAGGTCGCCCGCCTCCTCTACGGCGCCGACAGGGCGGGCAGCGGAAAGCTGACCTTCGACGGCGCGACGCGAGGCGCGGCCCCCCTGACCTCGATCAAGCGAGGCGTCGCGTTCTCCTCGGAGGACCGCAAGAAGGAGGGCATCATCGGTGACCTCACGGTCCGCGAGAACATCGCCCTCGCGATGCAGGCGAGCCGCGGCCCGTGGCGCCCCATCCCGGCCAAGGAGCTGGACGCGGTCGTCGACCGCTACATGAAGGCGCTCAACGTCTACCCGGCGAACCCGAACATGCTCATCAAGAACTTGTCGGGCGGCAACCAGCAGAAGGTACTCCTGGCCCGCTGGCTCGCGACCGCACCGCGCCTCATCATCCTCGACGAGCCCACGCGTGGCATCGACGTGGGGGCCAAGGCCGAGATCCAGCGGCTCGTCGCCGAGCTGGCAGGTGACGGGATGGGCGTGGTCTTCATCTCGTCCGAGCTCGACGAGGTGCTGCGCCTGAGCCAGCGCGTCGTCGTCATGCGTGACCGCCAGAAGATCGGCGAGATCACCAACGGCCCGGACGTCACGTCCACCACGATCCTCGAGACGATCGCAGCGAGCGGGAGCGCATCATGAGCACGACCACCACGACTCCGACGACGCCGTCGGCGTCGCCGCCCGTGTCCGGCGGTCCCGCACCGCGGGGCGCCCAGGGCGCGCTGCGCCGCGTGACGCACCACCACCTGTTCTGGCCTGTCGTCGCGCTCGTCGTCATGCTCCTCGCGTGCGGCCTGCGCAGCCCCGGTTTCCTCGACGTGACGATCATGGACGGCCACCTGTTCGGCCAGCTGATCGACATCATGCGGGCGAGCGCGACCCCGCTCCTGCTCGGCATCGGCATGTGCCTCGTGATCGCGACGGGCGGTATCGACCTCTCGGTGGGCGCCGTCATGGCGATCTCGCTCGCGGTGTCGCTGACCTACATCGACGCGAGCGGCACGGGTGGGACGGTCGGCACGGCCCTGACCGCGGTCGCGATCGGCCTCCTGGTCGCCGCGGTGATCGGTGCGTTCAACGGCTTCCTGGTCACGGTCCTGGGCATCCAGCCGTTCATCGCGACCATGATCCTCATGGTCGCGGGTCGGGGCATCGCGATGCTCATCACCAAGGGCCAGATCACCACGACCACGAGCCCGCCCTTCAAGTCGATCGGCTCGGGCTTCGTCCTGGGCATCCCGACCCCCGTGGTCATCGCCGCGGTCGTGTTCGCCCTGGTCGCGCTGCTGGTGCGTCGGACGGCCCTCGGCATGCTGGTCGAGTCCATCGGCATCAACCGCGAGGCCAGCCGCCTCGCGGGCGTCCAGTCGCGCAACATCACGTGGTTCGTCTACCTGCTGTGCGGCCTCCTGGCCGGGCTCGCGGGGATCGTCTACGGCGCGCCGACGATGGCGGCCGACGCCAACAACATCGGCCTCATGAAGGAGCTCGACGCGATCATGGTCGTCGTCCTGGGCGGCACCAAGCTCGACGGCGGCAAGTTCAGCCTCGCGGGCGTGGTCGTCGGGGCGCTGCTCCTGTCGACGCTCGAGCGGGCCGTGGTCATCTTCCACATCAGCTCGCAGATCACGCCGCTGTTCAAGGCGCTCGTGCTGATCGTCGTGTGCATCGCGGCGTCCGAGCGTCTGCGCTCGCTCCTCACGTCCCGACGACCGAGGAAGCGACCCACCCTGGGCGCGGGCACGGCGACGACGAGTGTGAAGGGGGTCGCAGCATGAGCACCGTCCAGACGGCGCCCCGGGCGTCCAAGAATCCCCACGAGGGCAAGGGGCCGCGCGGAGGCCACGACACGGGCTTCGTCGCCCGCCTCATGACCAACCCTGTGGTCCGCAGGCTCTCGGACCGCCGGCTCCTGCCCGTCACGGGCACGCTCGTGGCCCTCGCGGTCATCCTGATCGTGGGGCAGGTCCGTTACAGCACGGACCGCCGCGACTTCCTGAGCATGCGGCTCTTCTCCAACCTGCTCGTCGACAACTCGTACCTGATCGTCCTGGCGATCGGCATGACGTTCGTGATCATCACGGGTGGGATCGACCTGTCGGTCGGTGCCGTGGTCGCCCTCGTCGGCCTGGTCGTTGCCAAGCTCCTGATCGCGGGAGCGCCGCTCCCCGTGGTCCTGATCCTGGGCGTGCTGATCGGCACGACGTTCGGCCTGCTGATCGGCGTGATGGTCCAGTACTTCGACATACAACCCTTCATCGCCTCGCTCGCCGCGATGTTCCTCGCGCGCGGCCTGGCCAACGTCGTGAGCGTCCAGTCGCTCGCGATCAAGGACGAGGGCTTTGCGGCCCTGGCCTCGTGGAAGATCAAGTTCGGCGAGGGTCGTGAGGCCTGGAGCATCAACCTGAGCATGGTCGTCGCGTTCGTGGTCCTGCTGATCGCGATCTACCTGCTGCACTACACGCGCTTCGGCCGCACGGTCTACGGGCTGGGCACGGGTGACAACGGCACGGCCGTGAACCTCATGGGTCTCAAGGGCAGCTCGACCAAGGTGTGGGTCTACGTGATCAGCGGCACGTGTGCCGGGATCGCGGGCATCCTGTTCGCCCTCTACACCAAGTCGGGCTTCAACCTCACGGGCATCGGCATGGAGCTCGACGCGATCGCGGCGGTCGTGATCGGTGGCGCGCTCCTGACGGGCGGCGGCGGGTTCGTCCTGGGGTCGGTCGCGGGCGTGCTCGTCTACGGGCTGATCCAGGTGCTCATCGCCCGCGAGGGCCTGGACTCCTGGTGGACCAAGGTCTTCATCGGCGTGGTCCTGCTCGCGTTCGTCCTGCTGCAGCGGGCCATGACGTTCCGTCAGGGACGAGGGGCCGCCACCTAGCCCCCCCCAGCACCACCGCCTCGCGCGCGTCGGCCATGGAGCCGGGCCCCGTGCGAGGCGTCACAGCGCGGACCGTCGAGGGTGACGGGCCGAGAAGGACCCGGAGGCCACCCCCTCCCGGTCGAGCAGGTCCCGGCTGGTACCCGGGACGGGCTCGGACGACCGGGAGGGCGTGGCTGCCGGGCGCACCCCGTACAGCAATGGAGCGCACGGGATACACCCGGCATCGCTCCCTTCCTCGTCGCAGCAAGGTTGGAGCAACGTGATCATCTCTGATTCCCCTGCCCGCAGCACAACCCGAGGCCGGACGTCCCGTCCGTCCCGCAGCCGGACGGCGCGACCGTGGGCGGCCGCCGTGGGGGTCCTCGCACTGGGGGCGACGACCGCCCTCGCGGTCACCCCGGCGGCCTTCGCGGCCACCGAGCCGGTCCTTCCGGCGGGCGCCTGGGTCGACCAGTTCGACACGGCCGAGCTCGGCTCGGCCTGGGACGTCGTCAACCCGGTCCCGTCGGCGTGGTCGCTCGCGACGACGCCCGGGTCGTTGACCCTGACGTCCCAGACGGGCGACACCTACCAGGAGGCGAACACCGCGAAGAACGTCTTCATGGTGGACGTCCCCGTGGGCGACTTCACGGTCGTGACCAAGGTGTCGGCCCCGGTCGGCAAGGTCTACCAGGGCGCGGGCCTCATCGCGTGGAAGGACATGGACAACTACGTCCGTGCAGGTCTGACGTACGTGGGCAGCCTGTCGCCCTCGGCGCGCGCGATCGAGCTCGACAACGAGACGGGCGGGAAGTTCACGGCCGCGTCGTTCACCGACCGTGCGGGCTCGACGGGCGAGACGCTGCGCATGCAGCGCACCGGTGACACGCTCGCGGTGTCCTACTGGGACGCCACCGCGGGGGACTGGAAGCCCGCGGGCTCGACGACGGTCACGTTCGACGTCACCCAGGTCGGCCTCTACGCCCTCGCGGCGCAGGACGGTTCGACGCACGCCGCGACGTTCGACTACGTCGCGGTCGACGCGGCCGAGGGCCAGGACGTCGTCCCGACGGGCACGTTCTCGCTCGACGGCCCGGCCGACCACAAGCACCTCGTCCTGACGGACACGGGCCTGTCGTTCGTCGCGCAACGCCCGGCGTCGCCGCTGGGCCTGGTGGCCACGGCGGTCGCCGGCGGGCCCGACGGCGCCGCGACGCTCGCGCAGGCGGGCACCGGTCTGCCGGTGGTCGTCGCGAGCGACGGGCGGATCACGCTCGGGGCCGCCGACGCCGCCCCGGCCCAGGTGCGGCTGACCGACGTGGGCGGCGGCAAGCTCGCGCTGCGCGTGCCGGGCGCCGCTGCCGGGGAGTTCGCGGGGGTGCGCGCCGCGGACGGAGCCCTGGTGCTCGGCGCCGAGGACGCGGCCGTCAGGCTCACGCTCACCGCACTGTCGTCGGCCGAGCACACGCTCGCGATCGACGCCGCGGGCGAGACCGTCGAGATGAGCGACGACCTGTACGGCATCTTCTACGAGGACATCAACTACGCCGCGGACGGCGGGCTGTACGCCGAGCTCGTGCGCAACCGCTCGTTCGAGTTCAACTCGTCGGACAACTCGTCCTTCACGGGGCTCACGGCCTGGGAGCGGGTCGACCGCAACGGCGGCACCGCGACCACGACGGTGGTGACCGACGCGCAGCGCCTCAACGACAGCAACCGCTACTACCTCCGGCTCGACGCGACCGCGGCCGGCGCGGGCGTGCGCAACGCGGGCTTCAACACGGGCCTCTTCCTCGAGAAGGGCCAGAAGTACGACTTCTCGGTGTGGGCGCGCTCCGCCGTCGGGCAGGACCTGACCGTGCAGGTGGAGGACGCCGCGGCGGGGACCACCTACGCGACCGGGAAGGTGACCGTCGCCGGCACCGACACCTGGAAGAAGTACTCGGTGACCCTCACCGCGACCGAGACCACCTCGGCCGGGCGCCTCGCGGTCCTCGCGGGGGCCGCAGGCACCGTGCGCTTCGACATGGTCTCGCTCATGCCGCAGGACACCTGGGTCGGGCCGGTCAACGGCAAGACCCACCTGCGTAAGGACCTCGCCGAGAAGATCGACGCCATGAACCCGCAGTTCCTGCGGTTCCCGGGCGGCTGCGTGACCAACGCGGGCACGTTCGACACCTACCTCGAGAGCAACGGCACCGACCGTCGGCGCACGTACCAGTGGAAGGAGACCATCGGGCCGGTCGAGGAGCGGGCCACGAACTGGAACTTCTGGGGCTACAACCAGTCGTACGGGATCGGGTACTACGAGTACTTCACGTTCGCCGAGGACCTCGGCGCGACGCCCCTGCCCGTCCTGTCGGTCGGCGCCAACGGCTGCGGCAGCACCATCCCCGAGATGAAGGACGACGTCCGGATCCAGCGCTGGGTCCAGGACACGCTCGACCTCGTCGAGTTCGCCAACGGTGACGTCACGACCGAGTGGGGCGCGGTGCGCGCCGAGCTAGGCCACCCCGAGCCGTTCGGCCTGAAGTACCTCGGACTCGGCAACGAGGAGAACACCAAGACGTTCGAGGCGAACTTCCCGAAGTTCAAGGACGCCGTGCGCGCCGCGTACCCCGACGTCCAGATCATCTCGAACTCGGGTCCGGACGACACGGGCCAGCGGTTCGACGAGCTCTGGGAGTTCAACCGTGCGCAGGAGGTCGACCTGGTCGACGAGCACTACTACAACGACCCGAGCTGGTTCCTCGAGAACGCCGACCGCTACGACGACTACGACCGCGAGGGCCCGCACGTGTTCCTCGGCGAGTACGCGTCGCGCGGCAACACGTTCTTCAACGCGCTGTCCGAGGCCGCCTTCATGACGGGCCTCGAGCGCAACTCCGACGTCGTCGAGCTCGCGTCGTACGCGCCGCTGCTCTCCAACGAGTCGTACGTGCAGTGGTCGCCCGACGCGATCTGGTTCGACAACGACGAGTCGTGGGGCACGCCCAACTACTACGTCCAGGAGCTGTTCGCGAACAACGTGGGTGACGAGGTCGTCCCGTCGGTGCACACGGCAAGCACGGGCGACGCGGCCGGTCTTCTGGACGGGGGTGTCTTCCTGTCCACGTGGTCGACCAGCGCGTCGTACGACAACGTCGTGGTCACCGACAACGCGAGCGGCGACGTCCTGTTCCAGGACGGGTTCGACGACGCCACCCAGTGGTCTCCCGTGACCGGGACGTGGGCCGCGCAGGACGGCGTCTACACGCAGTCCTCGACGTCCGTGACCGACGCGCGCTCGATCGTCACGGGCGCGTACGCCAAGGACTGGAAGAACTACACGCTCGAGCTCGACGCCCGCAAGATCGCCGGGTCCGAGGGGTTCCTGGTGGGCTTCGCCGCGGGCGGCCCGGACGACTACTACTGGTGGAACATCGGCGGCTGGAACAACACCCGTTCGGTCCTCCAGCGGGCCGACGGCGGCAGCGCCGCCGAGATCGCCGCGGTCGAGAACAAGAGCGTCGAGACGGGCCAGGGCTACAAGGTCAAGGTCGTGGTCCAGGGCAGCACCATCGAGCTCTACCTGGACGGCCAGCTCCAGATCTCGTACGAGCAGCCCGCCGCGAAGTCGCTCTACCAGGTCGTCACGCGCGACGAGGAGTCCGGCGACCTCGTGGTCAAGGTCGTCAACCCGACCGCGACCGCGGCGGACACGGCCGTGACGGTCGCGGGCCAGGAGATCGCGGCCCAGGCCACGGTCACCGAGATGGTCGGCGCGCCCACGGACACCAACACCAAGGCGAACCCGCGGGCGATCGTGCCCGTCGAGCGGACCTGGGGCGGGGCGTCCAACGCGTTCGACTACACGTTCCCGGCCTACTCGGTCACGTTCCTGCGCCTGCAGGCGGCCGGCACCGAGGCCGAGCCCGTGGACCTCGCGGTCACGGCCAAGGCGCAGTGCGTCGCGGGCCGCGCGAACCTCTCGGTGCGTGCGGTCAACGGCGAGGACGAAGCCGTGACCGTGGCGTTCACGACGCCGTTCGGGACCAAGACGTTCGCGTCGGTCGGACCCGGCAAGAGCGCGTCGCAGTCGTTCAACTCGCGCGCGGTCTCGGTCCCTGCGGGGACCGCGACGGTCGTGGGCACGATCGGCACGGGGCCGGGGGCCCGCTCGACCACGTTCGACGTCGAGTACCCGGCCACGACCTGCGGCTGACGACCGCACCAGCTCCGCCGGGGTCGCGGGACCACCTCGCGGACCCGGCGTGACCCCTCCGGTCCACCCGGGCCGGTGACAGCACGAGCACGACCTGCAGTACCTGCACCACCCGCACCACAAGGACGCGGGGGACCGTCGGGCCGGCACGACCGGCCCGACGGCCCCCAGCAGGGGGCGCTCAACGACGAGACGGCGAGAGGCCACGAACCACATGACCACCCGACACGACCCGGCGCAGACCACGCCCTCGGCCCGACGGAGGGCCCCCCGCGGGGCGAGAGACGTCCTCGGGGGCGCGCTGAGCATCGCTCTGCTCGCCCCGATGGCCCTGGCAGGACCGGCGGCGGCCCTGGCCCCGGCCCCCGCACGCCCGACGACGGCGCTCGCCCCGGCGGTGCCGGCCGCCACCGAGACGAGTGCCACAGAGGCCCCCACCCCCACGGCCGACGGCCTGAAGCTCTGGTACAAGCTCGACGAGCTGAGCGGCACGGTCGCCCACGACGCCTCGGGCTCGGGCCGTGACGGCACGCTCGTCGGCGGCGGAGACTGGACCGACGGGCAGGGGCTCACGTTCGGCGGCTCGAGCTACGTGGACCTCCCCGACGACCTCCTGGCCGGCTACTCGGCCGTGACGGTCAGCGCCGACGTGTGGATCGACTCGTCGCTGAGCGGCAACTACTTCTTCTACAACCTGGGCAACACGGCCGTGGGCTCACCGCAGTCGGGCAGCGGCTACCTCTTCTCCTCGGGCAACGCGAACTACCGCGCGTCCGTCTCGAACGCCGCGTGGGGTGCCGAGCAGAACACGGCCAAGTCGCCGTCCGCGGCCCTCGCGCGTGGCGTCTGGAAGACCGTCACCTACACGCAGGGCGCCGGCACGGGGCGCCTCTACGAGGACGGCGCGCAGGTCGGCGTCAACACGGCCGTGACCCACACGCCGGGCTCGATCGGCAACGGGAAGACGACCGCCAACTACCTCGGCAAGTCCGCCTATGCGGCCGACAACCTCTTCAAGGGGCGCATCAAGGACTTCCGCCTCTACGACCGCGCGCTCACGGCCGCCGAGGTCGCCGACCTCAGCACCACGAACGCCGCGGCGTCGCTCTCCGCCGACGTCAGCGCCCTGTCCCTCGGGGACACGAGCGCCGTGGCCAAGAACCTCACGCTGCCCGCGAAGGGCACGGGCGGCTCGACCGTCACCTGGGCGACCTCGGACGCGAGCGTCGTGACGTCGTCGGGCGTCATCACCCAGCCCGTCGGTCAGGCGCACACCGCGACACTGACCGCGACGCTCTCGCTGCGCGGCCAGAGCGCCACCAGGACGTTCGACGTCACCGTGGTGCCCGGCACGGGCGACCAGGGCGTCGTCGACGCCGCGGCCGCCGCGCTCGAGGTCAAGAACCTCGACGACGTCCGCGGCAACCTCACGCTGCCGACCACGGGATCCGAGGGCACCACGGTCACCTGGGCGACCACGGCCCCCACGGTCGTCACGCCGTCGGGCGAGGTCACGCGCCCCGCGCACGGCCAGGCCGACCAGACGGTCACGCTGACCGCGACCGTGAGCAAGGGGCAGGCCACGGCCACGCGGGCGTTCGCCGCGACGGTCCCCGCGCTCCCCGAGCAGCAGGACTTCGCGGGCTACCTGTTCTCCTACTTCATCGGTGAGGGCTACGCGACCGGCGAGCAGGTCTACTTCGGCCTGAGCAAGGGCAACGACCCGCTCAGGTACCGCAACCTCAACGACAACCAGCCCGTGCTGACGTCGAGCCTGGGGGAGCAGGGGCTGCGCGACCCGTTCGTCATCCGTTCGCCCGAGGGCGACAAGTTCTACCAGATCGCGACCGACCTCAAGATCCACGGCAACGGCAACTGGGACGCGTCCCAGCGCACGGGCTCCAAGTCGATCATGGTCTGGGAGTCGACCGACCTGGTGAGCTGGACCGACCAGCGCCTCGTCCAGGTCTCCCCGGAGACCGCGGGCAACACGTGGGCCCCGGAGGCGTACTACGACGAGACGATCGGCGCCTACGTCGTGTTCTGGGCCTCCAAGCTCTACGAGGAGGACGACCCGGGCCACACGGCCAACACCTACAACCGCATGATGTACACCACGACCCGCGACTTCTACACGTTCACCGAGCCGCAGGTGTGGGTCGACCCGGGCTACTCGGTCATCGACTCGACCGTGATCGAGCACGACGGCGAGTTCTACCGCTTCACCAAGGACGAGCGGAACAACACGTCCACGACGCCGTGCTCCAAGTTCGTGCTGGGCGAGAAGGCGAGCGAGCTGCGCTCGCTGAGCTACGACTTCATCACCGACTGCATCGGCAAGGCCAACTCGCTCGGCGGCGGCATCAACCAGGGCGAGGGCCCGACCATCTTCAAGTCGAACACCGAGGAGAAGTGGTACCTGTTCATCGACGAGTTCGGCGGCCGCGGCTACGTGCCCTTCGAGACGACCGACCTCAACGCCGACGAGTGGAAGATGTCCACGGGCTACGAGATGCCCTCGCGACCGCGCCACGGCACGGTCCTGCCCGTGACGCAGACCGAGTACGACGCGCTGCTCAAGGGCTACCAGCCCGACGCGTTCGTCGAGTCGGCGCAGGACGTCACGGCCGTCGTGAGCGTCGGTGACGCACCGGTCCTGCCGGCCACGGTCGCCACACGCACCGCAGCCGGCACGACCACCCAGACCGCGGTCACGTGGGACGCGATCGACCCCGCGAGCTACGCGCAGGCCGGGACCTTCGAGGTCACGGGCTCGCTCGGCGCCGGCGTGAGCGTGCGTGCCAAGGCCGTCGTGACCGTGGTCGAGGGCGACGTCCCCGTCACGGGCCTGACGGTCTCGCCCACCTCGACGCAGGTCACGGTCGGATCGGCACGCTCGCTCACCGCGACCGTGACCCCCGCCAACGCCACGGCCCGCACCATCACCTGGACGAGCGCCGACCCGTCGGTCGCGACCGTCGTCTCCAACGGGCCCTCCGCGGGCACCGTGCGCGGCGTCGCGGCGGGCAGCACGACCGTGACCGCCACGACCGCGGACGGGTCGCGCACCGCGACCGTCACGATCGACGTGACGAAGGAGATCCCGGGCCTGGTGGTCCAGTACCGCCTGGACGAGACGAGCGGCACGCAGGCCGTGAACTCGGCGCCGAGCAGCGCCGTCGGTCCCGCGACCGTCGTGGGCGGGGCCGCTCGAAACGGCACGGACGGCGTGCGTCTCGACGGGGTCGACGACCACGTCAGGCTGCCCGACGACGTGCTCAAGGGCCTGACGGAGATCACCGTCTCGCTCGACGTGCGCATCGACATCGCCCAGTCCACGCCCTACTTCATCTACGGCCTGGGCAACACGAGCGGGTCGAGCGGCAACGGCTACCTCTTCACGACGGGGGACGCGTACCGCACGGCCATCGCCTCGGGGAACTACACGACCGAGCAGAACACGACCAAGGGCTCGAACCTCGCCCGCGGCGTGTGGAAGCACCTGACGTACACGCAGTCGGGCACCACCGGCACCCTCTACGAGGACGGGATCCAGGTCGCGCGGAACACCGACGTGACCACGACCCCCGGATCGATCGGTAACGGCACCACGGTCGCGAACTACATCGGCCGCTCGCTCTACTCGGGCGACAAGTACCTCAAGGGCGACGTCCGCGACTTCCGCGTCTACGACCACGCCCTGAGCGCCGACGAGGTCAAGGACCTCGGTCAGGACCACTCGGCCGTCACGGGAGCCGAGCTCGCCGAGCTCAAGGTCGCCGCGATCGTCGACGGCGGGTCCAGCACGGTCACGCTCCCCGTGGTGCCCGGCACCGACCGCTCCGCGCTCGCGCCTCGCCTGGTCGTGTCCGACCGTGCGACCGTGACGCCCGCCAACGGCTCGGTGCAGGACCTCACGCAGCCCGTGACCTACACCGTGACCGGCCCCGACGGGGCCGCGCGCACGTGGACCGTCCAGGCCAAGGAGATGCGCAGCCCGGTCCTGCCGGGCCTGTACGCGGACCCGAACATCGCGGTCTTCGACGGGGTCTACTACATCTACGCGACCACGGACGGCACCCCCGGCTGGGGCGGCAAGGACTTCTACGTGTGGAAGTCGACCGACCTCGCGAGCTGGGAGCGCTCGGCCGAGCCGTTCCTCACGCTCGACGGCGCTGCGGGCGACGTCTCCTGGGCCACGGGCAACGCGTGGGCGCCGACCATCATCGAGCGCGACGGGAAGTACTACTTCTACTTCTCGGGCCACAACCCGACCTACGACCGCAAGACGATCGGTGTCGCGGTCGCGGACAGCCCCGAGGGGCCCTTCACCGCGCAGCCGACGGCCATGATCACCAACGGGGAGGCCGTCACGACGGGGCAGGCGATCGACCCAGCGGCGTTCGAGGACCCGCAGACCGGCACGTTCTACCTGTTCTGGGGCAACGGCAGCAACGCGCCGCTGTACGCGGAGCTGAACGACGACATGGTCTCGGTCAAGCAGGACACCATCACGAAGTTCGGTGGTCTGACGAACTTCCGCGAGGGCCTGTTCCTCAACTACCGCGAGGGGACCTACCACCTGACCTACTCGATCGACGACACGGGCTCGGAGAACTACCGGGTCGGGTACGCGACGTCGACGAGCATCGACGGGCCGTGGACCTACCGCGGCGTGATCCTCGAGAAGGACGTGTCCCAGGGCATCCTCGGGACCGGCCACAGCTCGATCGTCCAGGTCCCCGGGACCGACGAGTGGTACATCGCGTACCACCGCTTCGCGATCCCCGGCGGCGACGGGAACCACCGCGAGACGACCATCGACCGGCTCACGTTCGGTGAGGACGGCCTCATCCAGAAGGTCGTCCCGACGCTCGAGAGCGTGCCGCCGCTCGACGTGACCGAGCCCGCCCAGGTCGAGGTCGACGTCACGGTCGCGCCCAAGTGCGTGGCCGGCAAGGCCGCGCTCACGGTGCTCGTACGGAACATCGAGGAGGTGCCCGTCGACGTGGTCGTGACCACGCCGCTCGGGACCAAGACCTTCCTCCAGGTCGCGCCGGGCAGGCTCGCGTCGCAGACGCTCTCGGCCCGCGCGGTGACGCTCGCGGCCGGGAAGGTCACGGTCACGGCCCAGGCCGTGCTCGACGGCGCCCCGGTCACCACGGCCTACGACGTCACCTACGCAGCGACCAGCTGCGGCTGACCCACCTGGCCCCCGCCGAGAAGTGAGTAGATGCCCCAGATGTGGGCTCAAGAGGGGCATCTACTCACTTCTCGGCGAGGGTCCCGCCCGCACCACGAACCGAAGGAGCACATCGTGAGAAGAACCAGGGGACGTCTCGTTGCAGCGAGCGTCGCCGTCGCCCTGAGCACCGGGCTGACGACCACCGCCGTGGCAGCCGCTGATCCGGCCCTGCCCGAGGCCGGGCTCGTCGCCTGGTACAAGCTCGACGAGGCGAGCGGCACGTCGGCCGCGAACTCCGCGCCGGGCTCTACGTTCGGGGCGGCCACGGTCGTCGGGGCCGCGCGCAGCGCGAACGGCATCACGCTCGACGGGACCGACGACCACGTCCGGCTCCCCGACAGCTTGCTCAAGAACCTGACCTCGGTCACGGTCGACCTCGACGTCCTGGTCGACACGGCCCAGGCCACGCCCTACTTCATCTGGGGCATGGGCAACACGAGCGGCTCGAACGGCAACGGCTACCTGTTCACCACGGGCAACGCCTACCGGACCGGGATCGCGTCCGGCAACTGGTCGACCGAGCAGAACACGACCAAGGGCACCAACCTCGCGCGCGGGGTGTGGAAGCACCTGACCTACACGCAGACCGGCACGACCGGGACCCTCTACGAGGACGGAGTCCAGGTCGCGCAGAACACCGCGGTCACCACGACCCCCGGCTCGATCGGCGCCGGGACGACGACCGCCAACTACATCGGCCGCTCGCTCTACTCGGGCGACAAGTACCTCAAGGGCCAGGTCCGCGACTTCCGCGTCTACGACCGGGCGCTGCCCGCCAACGACGTCGCGGACCTCGCGCAGAAGACCTCGGCAGCGGCCGCAGGAGCCGACGCCGCCGCCCTCGACCTGGGCGACACGAGCGCCGTCACGAGCAACCTCACGCTCCCGGTCACGGGCGCGCAGGGCTCGACCATCGCGTGGACGACCTCGCACGCGGACGTCGTGACGTCGTCGGGCAAGGTCACCCAGCCCGCCGCCGGCCGGCCGGCCGCGAGCGTGACCCTGACGGCCTCGGTCACGCGCGGCGCCGTGACGCTCCCGCGGGCCTTCACCGTGGTCGTCCCCCCGGCCCTCGACGACGCCCAGGCGGCCGCCTGGGACGCGCAGCACGCCGTCGTGACCAACATCGCCGACGTCCGCGGCAACCTCACGCTCCCGACCAAGGGTGCGCAGGGCTCGACCCTGACGTGGACGTCCTCGGCGCCCGGCACCGTGAGCGACACGGGAGTGGTGCACCGCCCCGTGCACGGCGCGGGCGACACCGAGGTGACGCTCACGGTCACCGCGACCAAGGGCACCGCGACCTCGACCCAGCCCCGCACCGCGACGGTCCGCCAGGCCCCCGAGGCCCAGGAGCCCGCGGCGTACTTCTTCCCCTACTTCAAGGGCGAGAGCACGGCCGACGGTGAGGAGATCTACTTCGCCGCGAGCCAGGGCAACGACCCGCTCAAGTGGCAGGAGCTGAACGACGACAAGACCGTCCTGCACTCGGGCCTGGGGGAGAAGGGTCTGCGCGACCCGTTCGTCATCCGCTCGCCCGAGGGCGACAAGTTCTTCCTCGTCGCGACCGACCTCAAGATCTACGGCGGCAACAACTTCGGCAACGCGCAGGAGCGCGGCTCGCTGAGCCTCATGGTCTGGGAGTCGACCGACCTCGTGAGCTGGTCCGACCAGCGCATGGTCAAGGTCTCGAGCGACTACGCGGGCAACACCTGGGCCCCCGAGGCGTTCTACGACGAGGCCGCGGGCGAGTACGTCGTGTACTGGGCCTCGGCTCTCTACCCGACGACCGACAGCAGCGACCGCAAGATCGCCACGAGCTACCAGCGCATGATGTACGCCACGACGCGTGACTTCGTGACCTTCAGCGAGCCCCGGATCTGGGTCGACAACAAGCGCGGCACGGGCCTCGGCATCATCGACGCCTCGGTGACCAGGGTGGGCGACACGTACTACCGCTTCATCAAGGACGAGAAGTACATGACGGTCCGGAGCGAGAAGTCCACGGACCTGCGCGCCACGAGCTGGGACCTCATCACCGAGAACATCGGCGTGGGGCAGCCCAACGGCTACGGCGGCACCTTCACGGCGGGCGAGGGACCCACGGTCTTCAAGTCCAACACCGAGGAGAAGTGGTACGTCTTCATGGACCAGCCCAGCTACCACGGCGGCAAGGGCTACGTCCCGTTCGAGTCGACGGACCTCGACTCGGGGGTCTGGACCAAGTCCGAGCCCGCGACGCTGCCTGTGAGCCCTCGCCACGGCACGGTGCTCCCGGTCACGCAGGCCGAGTACGACCGCCTGCTCGCGCACTACCAGCCCGACGCGTTCGTGGCCTCGGCCGCCCCCGTCACGGTCACGACTGCCGCGGGTACAGCGCCGGTCCTGCCGGCCACGGTCGCCGCGACGTACGGCGACGGTGCGACCAAGGACCTCGCGGTCACGTGGGACGCGGTCGACCCCGCGTCCTGGGCGCAGGCCGGCACGTTCGCGGTCAGCGGGTCGTTCGGTCCGTCGATCACGACGCGGGCCGCCGCCACGGTCACCGTGACGGCCCCCGTCGACCCCGAGCCCGACCCCGACCTCGCGGTCGAGGTCTCGGCCACGGCGAAGTGCGTGGCGGGCAAGGTCGCCGTGTCGGTGCGTGCGGTCAACCATGAGGACGTGCCGGTCGACCTCAAGGCGACCTCGCCGTTCGGGTCCAAGACGTTCACCGGCGTGGCTCCCGGCAGGTCGGCGTCCCAGGCGTTCGCGACGCGCGAGGGCTCGGTCGCGGAGGGGGTCGTCACGATCACCGCGAGCACGACGGGCGCCTCGCCCGTGACCGCGACGATCGAGGCCTCGTACCCGGCCCTCGCGTGCGGTTGATGCGCTGACCCGACGACAGCCGTGGGGCGAGGAGTCCTGCCTCGCCCCACGGTCCGCCCCGGCCGCGCGACGGAGCGCCGGGAGAGGACCGGGCGTCGCCGTCCCCCGGGTGCTCGACGACACGGGTTGATCGTGATTCCGCGAGAGTCGTCGCGACTCGCGTCGCCGCCCAGGGCAGCGCACCCGGGAGCGCGGGCGTGCCGCGCCGTCGGGCACAATCGGGGCATGAGCGCTGGTGCGGTGAGGCGGGGGCGTCGACCCGCGGGGGAGGACACCCGGGCGGCGATCGTGGCCGCGGCGCGCGAGGAGTTCGCCGCCAAGGGCTTCGACGCGGTCAGCATGCGCGGCGTGGCCCGGGCGGCCGGGGTGGATCCCGGGCTCGTCCGGCACTACTTCGACGGCAAGGGCGAGCTGTTCGCGGCCTCGCTCGTCCCCGCTGGAGCGGACCCGCAGGCGCTCGCGGGCCGGTTCGCGCAGGGCGGGCTGGACGGGCTGGGGGAGCGGCTGGCCCGCACGGTCCTCGCGGTGTGGGACGCCCCGGACGGCCAGGTCCAGCTGCGGCTCGTGCTGTCCGGGATGCTGTCGGCGGACGAGCACGTCCAGGAGCTGCCGCGCTATCTCCAGCGGACGGTGTTCGACCAGGTCGCGGCCCTCCTGCCGCGGGCCGTCGCGGCCCGGCGCGTGAGCCTCGTGGCGAGCCAGGTGCTCGGGGTGCTGGTCGCGCGTCACCTGCTGCGCCTCGAGCCCGTGGCGTCGATGCCGGCGGACGAGCTCGCGCTCTCGATCGCTCCGACGCTCCAGCGCTTCCTCGAGGGTGCGGACGAGGGTCTTGTGCCGGGTCCGCACGAGGAGCACAATTCCTCACATGGGGAATAACGGGCCCGTCATCAGCGTCCAGGGGCTGCGCGTCGACCGCGGCGGGACCACGGTGCTGCACGCCCTCGACCTCACCGTGCCCGAGCGGCAGGTCGTCGGGCTCCTCGGGCCCAGCGGCAGCGGCAAGACCACGCTCCTGCGCACGCTCGTCGGTGTCCAGATGGTCACGGCCGGGACCGTGCACGTGCTCGGGCGGCCCGCGGGGCACCCCACGCTGCGCCACCAGGTCGGCTACGTGACCCAGTCGCCCAGCGTCTACGCCGACCTCAGCGTGACCGAGAACCTGCGCTACTTCGCGTCGATCCTCGGGGTGGGCCCCCGCGACGTCTCACGCGTGATCGACGCGGTGGACCTCGCACGGCACGCTCGCCGCCGGGTCGGCACGCTGTCGGGCGGCGAGCGCTCGCGCGTCTCGCTCGCGGCCGCGCTCCTGGGCGAGCCGCGGCTGCTCGTGCTCGACGAGCCGACCGTCGGTCTCGACCCCGTCCTGCGCCGTGACCTGTGGGACCTGTTCGCCCGGCTGCGCGACGCCGGGACGTCGTTGCTCGTGTCGTCGCACGTCATGGACGAGGCGACCCGCTGCGACCGGCTCCTGCTGCTGCGCGACGGTCGCCTGCTCGCGGACGACACCCTCCCCGGGCTCCTGGAGCGCACGGGCGCCCACGACGTCGAGCACGCGTTCCTGCGCCTCGTCGAGGACACGTCCGTGCCCGACGGCGCCGCGCCCGCCAGGAGTCCGCGCCACCTCGGAGGGGAGCCGTCGTGAGCACGCCCGACGCACGCGGCTCGGCCACCCTCTCGACGGGCACGTCGACGCACCAGGGAGCCGCGCCCGACCGGCGGGCCCCGCGTGCGGCCAGCCCGCGCCTGACCCTCGCGACCGCAGGCAGGGTCCTGCGCCAGGTACGCCACGACCCGCGGACCATCGCCCTGCTCGTCGTGCTGCCGTGCGTGCTGCTGGGTCTCATCGCCTGGATGTTCGACGGCACGCCCGTGCTCGACCAGTTCGGCCCGATCCTCGTGGGCCTGTTCCCCATGATCATCATGTTCCTCGTCACGAGCGTCACGACGCTGCGCGAGCGTCAGTCCGGGACGCTCGAGCGCCTCATGACCATGCCGATCGGCAAGGGCGACTTCGTGGGCGGGTACGCCCTGGCGTTCGCGCTGCTCGCGACCGTGCAGGCCCTCGTCGTCGTGGCGTTCGCCGTGTGGGTCTGCGGCATGGAGGTGTCCGGACCGGTGTGGGTCGTCGTGCTCGTCGCGGTGCTCGACGCGATCCTGGGCTCGTGCCTCGGGCTCGCGGCCTCGGCGCTGGCGCGCTCGGAGTTCCAGGCGGTCCAGCTCATGCCCGTGATCCTGTTCCCGCAGCTCATCACGTGCGGGCTGCTCATGCCCCGCGACGAGATGCCCGCGGTGCTCGAGGCGATCAGCCGCGTGCTGCCCCTGACGTACGGCGTCTCGGCGCTGCAGGACGTCGCAGCCGGCGGGACCTTCGCGGACGTGAGCGGCGCCGTCGCCGTCATCGTCGCGTTCATCGTCGGAGCGATCGTGCTGGGGACCCTGACCTTGCGGCGCCGCACGGTCTAGCAGACGACTTCTCACCCGCTCCCACCTTCCGACGGGGCCGACCTCCGTGGGAGGATCAGCGCGCTCGGGGGCGGAAAGCGACAAAGGAGTACGTACGTGCGAATCGTGGACCCACGGGCAGGCTCCCGCCCGCTCGGCGGTGCGGCAGCGGCCTCGCTGCTGCTCGGCGGCCTGCTGCTCGGCACCGGACCCGCTGCGGCGAGCGCGGGGTCGCTCACCGGTGACCGCGACCCGCAGGGCGTCGGCCTCCAGGTCGACGTCTCAGGGGTCACCAGCCAGTCGCAGGTCGAGGCCGACGCGCAGGGCGCGGTGCCAGGCGGCGCGCTGGGCGTCCGCGGCTCGGGGCTGGTCCCGCTCACGCCCTACGACGTCCACCTCCACTCCGCCTACGCGGCACCCGTCCGGCTCGCCACCGCGATCTCCCTCGCCGACGGCACGTTCGGGCTCTCGGCCCTCCTGCCCGGCTCGGTGCAGCCAGGGACGCACTTCGTGCGCGTGACCGACCCCGGGACCGGGGGCTACCTCGACACGGCGCCCTTCGAGATCGGGGCGCCTGCCGAGCCCGGCGGGAGCGCGGGCGGCGCAGAGCCGGGCACCGGGGCGGGACCCGTGGTGGGCGGCGCCGACGACGGAGGCCTGGCGGCGACCGGCCCGCTCGACGCCGAGCCGGTCGCTGCCGGGAAGGCGCACCTCGAGGCGGACGACGCAGCAGGCCTGGCGTTCACCGGGGCGGCCGTCGTGGGGGCGCTCGCCGCTGCGGGAGCGCTCGTCGTCGCGGGCGTCGTCGCGCTCACGGGAGCCCGACGCCGGCGACGCGCGCGGACGACCTGAGCGACGCCGTCGGGCCCGGGCGCCTGCGCGAGCCACCTCGGCGGGCCCTCAGGGGCGGGCCGCGAACCGTTCCAGCAGCTCGGCGTGCCCCGAGACGATGAGCAGGTCGTTCGCCGAGATGCGCGTGCTGGGCTCGGCGTACACGAAGTCCTGCCCCGGGGACTTCACGCCGATGATCGTCACGCCGTACCGTTCGCGGACCTTCGTCTGCTCGATCGTGAAGCCCTGCGTCTCCTTCGGGGGGCGCATCTTGACGATCGTGAAACCGTCCTCGACCTCGATGTAGTCGAGCAGCTTGCCCGAGACCAGGTGCGCGACGCGACTGCCCGCGTCGGCCTCCGGGAAGACGACGTGGTGCGCGCCGATGCGCTGCAGGATACGCCCGTGCTCGGCGGAGATGGCCTTGGCCCAGATCTGCGGGGTCCCGAGGTCCACGAGGTTGCCCGTGATGAGCACGCTCGCCTCGAGCGACGTGCCCACGCCGACCACCGCGACGGGGAAGTCGCGCGCGCCGAGCTGCTCGAGGGCGGTCGGGTTCGAGGCGTCGGCCTCGACGAGGGGGATCTGGCCCGACCACTGCGCGATGAGCTCGGGGGAGCGCTCGACCGCGAGCACGTCCTGCCCGAGCCGGTCGAGCGTCGCCGCGATCGCGGACCCGAACCGGCCGAGGCCGATCACGAGCACGCCCGCGTTCTTCTCGGGGGCCTTCTTGTCGGGCACCTTGGGGGCCTTTCGTCGAGAGGGGTACTGGAGGCTGGGGTAGGTACTGGGGTCTCTGAGGGGTTCTG
Source organism: Oerskovia paurometabola (assembly GCF_016907365.1). Classification (NCBI taxonomy): domain Bacteria; kingdom Bacillati; phylum Actinomycetota; class Actinomycetes; order Micrococcales; family Cellulomonadaceae; genus Oerskovia; species Oerskovia paurometabola. The sequence goes on from NZ_JAFBBV010000001.1 coordinate 1,117,004, forward strand.
AGCGACCTGTGCGGCGGCCGGCCCGGGCCGGTCAGCCGATGATGGGGCGTTCCTCGGGATAGCGGATGACGCGGCGCCGGTCGCGCAGCGCGAGCGCTGCCGCCAATGTCATGGTCCCGGTACGGCCGATGAACATCAACACGACGAGCACGTACTTGCCGGCCGTCGGCAGGTCGGCGGTCACGCCCGTCGACAGGCCCACGGTCGCGAACGCGGAGATGGTCTCGAAGAGGATCACGTCGAGCGTCCAGCCCGTGATCTCCAGGAGCAGGAGGCTCGCGACGAGCACGGCCGTGGCGCCGATGAACGACACGGCGACCGCGAGCCGCAGGGTCTCGCGCGGGACGCGACGTCCGAAGGCCTCCAGGTCGCGGTCCCCGCGGGCTTCCGAGACGATCGCGAGCAGCATGACAGCGAGCGTCGTGACCTTGATGCCGCCTGCGGTCGACGCGCTGCCGCCACCGACGAACATGAGCGCGTCGGTGATGAGCCAGCTCGACTCGTGCATGCCGTTGATGTCGATCGTCGAGAAGCCCGCCGACCGCGGCATGACCCCGGCGAAGAGCGAGGCGAGGACCTTCTCGTTGAGGCTCAGCGGCCCCAGGGTCTTCTCGTTGGTCCACTCGAACGCCGCGAACAGGACCACGGCCACGACGACCAGGACCGCGCTCGTCGTCAGCGTCAGCTTGGTGTGCAGGCTCCACCGCGAGGCGCGCCTGCGGTTGCGCATGATGTTGAGGATGACGGGGAAGCCGAGCGACCCGATGAAGACGCCGACGATGATCGGCATGAGCAGCATCCAGTCGCCCACGTAGGGCGTCAGGCCCTCGGCCGTCGGGATGAAGCCCGCGTTGTTGAACGCCGAGATCCCGTAGAACAACCCGTGCCAGGCCGCCTCCCCGAACGTCTCCTCGAGCACGATGAAGCGCGGCAGGAGCAGGAGCGCGATGGTCAGCTCGATGGTGGTCGACGTGATGATGACGACCCGGACGAGCGAGCCGACCTCGCCGAGCCGCGTCGTCTTGGTCTCCGAGGCGGTGAGCAGCTTCTGCGTGAGGCCGATGCGTCGCGAGACGGCCATGCCGAGGATCGAGGCGAGCGTCATGACGCCCAGGCCGCCGATCTTGATCCCCACGAGGATCACGACCTGCCCGTAGGTGGACCAGTACGTCCCGGTCGGGACGACCACGAGGCCCGTGACGCACACGGCCGACGTCGCCGTGAACAGCGCGTCGATGAACGGCGCCGATCTCCCGGACGTCGTGGCCCACGGCGCCATGAGGAGCAGCGTGAAGAGGGAGATCACGGCCGCGAAGACCGTCACCGCGAGGCGGGCAGGGGAGTGTCGGGCGAGGCGGTCGACCAGCTCGCGACCTGCGAAGAAACGCCCGGAGACGCCCTGGGCCATCGGTCCTCCGTCTCCCTGTCCGTGCGTCCTCGTCCGGGTGGACGGGTGGTGCCGGGGCCCCTGCGGGACCGAACCGGTCGCCGTGCGTGCCGATGTGTCGCCCAACTCTGCCACAGGACGGCCGGTGCCCACCGGCTGAACCGCGGGGCGCCGTCGGGCCGTGCGGGGGATACCGTGTTCCCTGCCCGCCACCGACCACCGGACCAAGGAGCGCACGTGAACGAGCCAGGCGCCGTGCCGTTCGCCGCGCAGGTCGTGTGGAGCCCGGACCTCCTGGGCTACGACTTCGGGCACGGGCACCCCATGTCCCCGACGCGGCTCGACCTGACGATGCGCCTCGTGCGCGCGCTGGGCCTGCTCGACGCGCCGGGCGTGGAGGTCGTCGGCACGTCGCCCGCGTCCGACGAGGTGCTCGCCCTGGTCCACGACCCGGCCTACGTCGCCGCGGTCCACGAGGCCTCGGAGCACGGCGTCGAGAACCCGGCCCTGGGGCTGGGTACCGAGGACGACCCCGTCTTCGCGGGCATGCACGAGGCCGCGGCCCGCATCCTGTCCGGCTCGTACGAGGCCGCCGGGGCCGTGTGGTCGGGGCGGGCGCTGCACGCCGTCAACATCGCCGGCGGCATGCACCACGCCCAGCGCGGGGCGGCGTCGGGCTTCTGCATCTACAACGACGCCGCGGCCGCGGTCCGCCGGTTGCTCGACGACGGGGCCGAGCGCGTCGCGTACGTCGACCTCGACGCGCACCACGGCGACGGGGTCGAGCAGGCGTTCTGGGACGACCCGCGGGTCCTGACCGTCTCGGTGCACCAGAGCGGCGCGACGCTGTTCCCCGGCACGGGGCACGCCACCGACACGGGCGGCCCCCGGGCCGCGGGGACGGCCGTCAACGTGGCCCTGCCGCGCCGCACCGACGGCTCGCGCTGGCTGCGGGCCGTCGACGCCGTGGTCCCGGCCGTCCTGCGGGCCTTCGAGCCGCAGGTCCTCGTGTCCCAGCACGGGTGCGACGCGCACGGTCACGACCCGCTCAGCGACCTCGACGTGAGCGTCGACGCGCAGCGTGCCGCCGTGCACTGGATCCACGAGCTCGCGCACGAGCTCGCCGGGGGGCGCTGGGTCGCCCTGGGCGGCGGGGGCTACTCGGTCACGTCGGTCGTCCCGTACGCGTGGTCGAACGTCGTGGCCGAGGTCGTGCACGCGCCCGTGGCCCCCTCGACGCCCGTACCGGGGGCGTGGCGGGACCACATCAGTGCGGTCGCGCACCGTGAGACCCCCGCGTTCATGGGCGACGGCGACGTCGAGTTCAGCGCGTGGGGCAAGGGGTACGACCCCGAGGACGAGGTGGACCGCGCCGTGGTCGCGACCCGCAAGGCGGTCTTCCCGCTGCTGGGGCTGGACGCACACTTCGACTGACCCGAGCGCCTACGGCAAGCGCCGGACCGTGCGGCCCGACGACGTCACCCGGCGTCGATTTCGGGCCACCCGCCGGGAGCAGGTAGTCTAGGAGACGGACTTTTTCTCGTGTTGGTCGGTTCCCGATCAGCCGTGGACCACCATGATCGGGGCGATCCCGATCGCACACCGATCCAGCATTGTGAGGACCCATGGGCTCCGTCATCAAGAAGCGCCGCAAGCGTATGGCCAAGAAGAAGCACCGCAAGCTGCTTCGCAAGACGCGCCACCAGCGTCGCAACAAGAAGTAGCAGCTCTGCGCGGTCACGCGCATGCTGTCGCGAGAGCCCGGTCCCCGCAGGGGTCCGGGCTCTTCGCATGCCTGGACCGATCCCGCCGTGCGCGCCCGGGGCGGGCGCCAGGGCCGGTCAGAGTCCTGCGCGGCCCTTGATCGAGCGCCGGATGGAGCGCAGCACGAGCCCGAGGACCCACGCCGCCCCGGCCCAGCTCGCGGTCTTGAGCCCCCGCCCCGCGACCCGACGGCGCCTGCCGCGGAACTCGCGGATGGGCCAGCCCACGTCCTTGGCGTGACGGCGCAGGCGCGTGTCCGGGTTGATGGCGCACGGGTGCCCCACGGACTGCATCATGGTCACGTCGTTGAGCGAGTCCCCGTAGGCGTACGACGACGCCAGGTCGATCCCGTGGAACTCGGCGAGCTCGCGCACACCTGCCGCCTTGGCCCGTCCGTGCATCATGTCGCCCACGAGCCGACCCGTGTAGAGGCCCTCCTCGTGCTCGGCGACCGTACCGAGGGCACCGGTGGCGCCGAGGCGGCGGGCGATGAGCTGCCCGATCTCGAGCGGGGTCGCGGACACGAGCCACACCTGGTGGCCGGCCGCGATGTGCTCGTCGAGGAGCTTCTGGGTGCCGGGGAAGATGCGCAGCGACAGGACCTGGTCGTAGACCTCCTCGCCGATCGCGACGACCTCCGCGACCGAGCGGCCCGCGACGAGGTCCAGGGCCCGGCTGCGCACCTGGTCGATCTGGCGCTTGTTCTCGCCGAGGAGGAGGTAGCGGGCCTGGTGGAGGGCGAACGTCACGAGGTCCGGCGTGGAGAAGAAGCCTCGCTGGTACAGCGCGCGGGCGAGGTGGAACGAGCTGGCGCCGCGGATGATCGTGTTGTCGACGTCGAAGAAGGCTGCCGTGGGATGGGTGGACCCAGGAGCAGACGTCGGCATGGCGTCCACTCTATCGGCGCTCGCAGACCCTCGCCGACGGCGTTCACCGGGCACGGCCGCCGGGGGGTCGGCGGAAGGGGGTGTCCGAGATGCGTAGGCTGAGGTCGTGAGCCCCGCAGATCCCGCCGCAGGACAGGTTCCTGAGACCGCCGCCGGACGTGACGCAGACCAGGTCGTGAGCGCGCCCGTGCGCGTCGTGCTCTACGGCCGCGTCGGGTGCCACCTGTGCGAGGAGGCCCGCGAGGTGGTGGGCTCCGTGTGCGCGGACCAGGGGGCGGGCTGGACCGAGGTCGACGTGGACTCCGACCCGTCGGGCGCGCTCGCGGCACAGTACGGTGACTACGTCCCGGTCGTGACCGTGGACGGCGTCCAGCAGGGGTTCTGGCAGGTCGACCGGGCGAGGCTCGCCCGGGCGCTCTCGCGGGGGCGCGCCACTGGCTGACGTTCCGCCGCGGGCGCCGAGCCTGGGATGATCCGAGACAGCAGGACAGCGAGATCGTCAACGATGACGACGACATGACGAAGCATGGGTGGTTCGGGTGGCAGAGACCCTGGGTGATACCGGCATTCCTGGCGCGACCGTGGCGCGCCTCCCCGCGTACCTGCGCGCGCTGCGCGACCTCGAGGGGCGCGGCGTCGAGACGACCTCGTCGACCGAGCTCGCGGAGCTCGCGGGCGTCGGGTCCGCGCAGCTGCGCAAGGACCTGTCCTTCCTGGGGTCGTACGGCACCCGCGGGGTGGGATACGTCGTCGACTCGCTCGCGACGTACATCACGTCCGCGCTGGGGGTCGAGGACGAGCACCGGATCGCGATCGTCGGCATCGGCTCCCTGGGGCACGCCCTCGCGAACTACTCGGGCTACGGCACGCGAGGGTTCGAGGTCGCGGCGTTGCTGGACGCCTCGCCGCACGTCGTCGGCACCGAGGCCGCGGGGCTCGTGATCGAGCACGTCGACGCGCTCGAGGAGGTCTTCGCCCGCGAGAACGTGACGATCGTCGTCCTGGCGACCCCGGCGCACGTGGCGCAGGACGTCGCGGAGAGGGTCGTCGCCGCGGGGGTGCGGGAGATCCTGAACTTCGCACCGCGCGCGCTCCAGCTTCCCGAGGACGTGATCGTGCGGTCGGTCGACGTCGGGAGCGAGCTGCAGATCCTGGCGTTCCACGCGCAGGCCAGGGCGCTCGCGAACCGGGGCCGGGGCGAGGAGGGCCGAGGGGCCGAGAGCGAGGGCGCCTAGGGGCGTCCGGACAGCGCAGGAGCCGGCGACCCGTCACGGGTCGCCGGCTCCTGGCACACCGGGCCGCGTCAGGACGCGGGGGCCGGTCGGGGGCGAGAGGCTCAGGCCTGCTTGATCGCCGAGAGGTCGAGCGCGATCTTGATCTTGTCGCCGACGAGCACGCCACCGGCCTCGAGGGCCACGTTCCAGGTCAGGCCGAACTCCTTGCGGGAGATCTCGGTCTCGGCCTCGAACCCGGCGCGCGAGTTGCCGTAGGCGTCGACTGCGGTGCCCGTGAACTCGGTCTCGAGCTTGACCGGCTTGGTCACGCCGTTGATCGTCAGGTCGCCCGCGATGACGAAGTCGTCGTCGTCGGCCTCGACGGCGGTCGAGACGAAGTTCCAGGTGGGGTTCTTCTCGGCGTCCCAGAAGTCGGCCGACTGGAGGTGGCCGTCGCGCCCTGCGTCGCCGGTGTTGACGGACTTGGCGTCGATCGCCGCGACGACGTTGGACGACTCGACGTCGTCGCCGATGTTCAGCGTGCCCTCGGCGATCGCGAGCGAGCCGCGGACCTTGGAGATGCCTGCGTGGCGGACCGTGAAGGTCGCCTGCGAGTGCGAGGGGTCGATGGCGTAGGTGCCTGCGGTCAGTCCGGCGGGAAGGGTCGTGGCCATGGGTGCTCTCCTGTGGAAGTCGTGGTGCGTATGCGTCAGGCGCGCCGTCCGACGCGCCATTAGTTGAAGATTCAACTTCATACGAACGCATCAACGCAAGCCCCCACCCCTCTATTCCCTGGTGGGCGGACCAGTTCTCGGATGGGAGACTGGGACGGTTGTTCGGACGGTGGGGGCGTGGCGGATGAAGGCGGAGATGACGGTTCAGCAGGACAGGCGCGCGGACGCGCCGCAGGACGCACCCTGGCTCGACGAGGGACAGCAGCACTCGTGGCGCCAGTACCTCGACGGCACGGCGCGGTTCGTCGAAGCTCTCGGCAGGGACCACGAGGAGCACTCGGCCCTCACGCTCGGCGAGTACGAGCTGCTCGTACGGCTCTCGGAGGCCGGCGACCACACCATGCGCATGTCCGCACTGGCCGACGGGCTCGCCCGGTCCCGGTCCCGCGTCACGCACACCGTGCACCGCATGGAGCAGCGCGGCCTCGTCCGCCGCTCCGCGAGCGAGACCGACCGTCGCGGGGTGAACTGCGTCATGACCGACGCGGGGTACGCCGAGCTCGTCGCCTCGGCGCCGGGGCACGTCCGTGCGGTGCGCCGCTTCATGGTCGACGTCCTGACCCCCGAGCAGCTCCGCAACCTCGGCGAGGCCATGGCGGCGATCGCCGAGGCCTGCCGCCTCGCGGAGGAGCCCGAGCCGCGCTAGGCGCACGGGCTCGGGCGCGCGGGCGCTGTGTCCGGGAGCACGCCGCCTGCGTGCACCGTGCGGGCAGAACTTTGGGACACTGGTCCCCATGGTCGCAACCACGGTCCACCTCATGCGTCACGGTGAAGTCTTCAACCCGGACGGCATCCTCTACGGTCGAATCCCCGGGTACCACCTCTCGGAGCTCGGGCACACCATGGCGCGTCGCGTCGCGGGGCACCTGTCGGGCAAGCCCGCCGAGGGTGCGCCCGCGCTGCCCGACGACGTCACGCCCGAACCCTTCGACGTCGCCCTGGTCATCGCCTCCCCGCTCCAGCGGGCGCAGGAGACCGCGACGCCCGTCGCCGAGGCCTTCGGGCTGCCGCTCGGGACGGACGAGCGCCTCATCGAGGCAGGCAACCACTTCGAGGGGATGAAGTTCGGCGTCGGCGACGGCTCGCTGCGCCACCCCGGCCACTGGCCCTACCTGTGGAACCCGATGCGTCCGTCGTGGGGCGAGCCGTACAAGCAGCAGGTCGCGCGCATGCACGCCGCGATCCACGACGCCCGCGCCCAGGCCGAGGGGCGCGAGGTCGTGCTCGTGAGCCACCAGCTCCCCATCTGGATCTCCCGCCTGGCCTTCGAGGGCAAGCGCCTGTGGCACGACCCGCGCAACCGCCAGTGCTCGCTCGCGTCGCTCACGTCGCTGCGCTTCGACGGCGACCGTCTCGTCGGCATCCACTACACCGAGCCGGTCGCGGACCTGCTGCCCGGGGCTGCGAAGGTCTCGGGCGCGTGACGCACCAGCCGCTTCTCAGGTTGTGCCCAGGCAGGTGGGAGACAGTGCTGCCATGATCCGCCCCTTCCGTGCCCGGCCAGGTCGCGCCCGCGCGACCTCCGGGATCGTCGCGCTCGTCTCGCTCGGCCTGGTCCTGTCCGCCTGCTCCCAGGAGTCGGGGGCCACGAGCCCCGACGACGTCGTGGGCCAGGGCTACGTCTCGGGCGACGGCTCGGTCAAGACCTGGGAGGTCTCCGACCGCGACGAGCCCGTGGTCCTGACCGGCACGGACTTCGAGGGCGGCGCGGTCGACACCTCGCAGTGGTTGGGCGACGTGGTCGTCATCAACACCTGGTACGCCGCGTGCGCGCCCTGCCGGGCCGAGGCGCCGGACCTGGTCGCGCTCGCGAACGACCGCGGCCCCGAGGGCGTGCACCTGCTCGGCATCAACAGCACCGACGACGCCGGTGCGGCGCTCGCGTTCGAGCGCACGTTCGAGGTGCCCTACCCCTCGATCGAGGACACGCGCGGCGAGGCCATCGCGACGCTCGAGGGCTCGGTCCCGCTGCAGGCCGTCCCGACGACGGTCGTGCTCGACCGCGAGGGCCGGGTCGCCGCGCGCGTCATCGGCCGCGCCGAGGGCTCGACGCTCGGAGCCATCGTCGACGACCTGCTCGCCGAGAGCGTCTGACGCATGGGTCCCCTCTCGTTCGCCGGCGACGTCGGCAGCACGTTCGCCACGACCGCGTTCAGCGGCTCGATGCTCCTGGCCGTGCCCGTCGCGATCCTCGCGGGGCTCGTGTCGTTCGCGTCTCCGTGCGTCCTGCCGCTCGTCCCCGGCTACGTCGGGTACGTGAGCGGGCTCGCGGCGGCCAACGCCGGGACCGGCACCCGTGCGGGTGGCGGAGGCACCGCCCTGAAGACGGGCCGGACCACCGGGCGATGGCGCGTCGTGACCGGCGTGGGGCTGTTCGTCGCGGGCTTCACGCTCGTGTTCGTGCTGCTCATGGTCGCCGCGGGCGCCATCGGGGTCCACGTCAAGGAGTGGGAGGGCGTCATCACGCGCGTCCTCGGGGTCGTCGTGATCCTCATGGGCTTCGCGTTCATGGGCGCCATGCCGTTCCTCCAGCGCGACCGCCGCCTGCACCTGAGCCCCACCGCCGGACTCTGGGGCGCCCCGCTGCTCGGCATCGTGTTCGGGCTCGGCTGGGCGCCCTGCATCGGCCCGACCCTCACGGCCGTCGTGGCGCTCTCGCTCGACGAGGCCACCGTGGGACGGGGGGCGATCCTCGGGATCGCCTACAGCCTGGGCCTGGGCATCCCGTTCCTGCTCATCGGGATCGGGCTCGAGCGCTCCAAGAAGGCCGTGGCGTTCCTCCGTCGCCACCGCGTCGCGATCATGCGCATCGGCGGCGGCATGCTCATCCTCATCGGCCTGGCCCTCGTGACGGGCGTCTGGGGCACCTGGACCGCGCGCCTCAGCGGGCTCATCACCGGCTTCGAGACGGTGATCTGATGAGCGACAAGGACCTGTACCGCCCCGAGGGCATCGACGACGCGTTCAGCCACCCCGAGCCCGACGCGGGCCGGACCGACGGCGAGACGACCCCGCCGACGGGAGCGGCGCCGTCGGGCCGGAAGGGGCGCGCGACGCCCACCGGCACCGACGCCGCCGGCGGACCTGCCCCGCAGCTCCCCGCGCTCGGCCTGCGCGGCACGCTGCGCTGGACGTGGCGCCAGGTGACCAGCATGCGCGTCGCGCTCATGCTGCTCATGCTGCTCGCCGTCGCCGCCGTCCCCGGCTCGGTGCTGCCGCAGCGCCCCCAGGACCCGGCCGCCGTCCTCACCTACCTCCAGGACAACCCCGGCACCGGCGAGTGGCTCGACCGGCTCGGGTTCTTCGACGTCTACGCGTCGGTGTGGTTCTCCGCGATCTACATCCTGCTGTTCGTCTCGCTCGTGGGCTGCATCCTGCCGCGCACCAAGGCGCACCTCCAGGCCGTGCGCAACCGCCCACCCCGCACCCCCCGCAGGTTCGACCGCTTCCCGGCCAAGGCCGAGACGACCAGCACCGCGACGCCCGACGAGGTCGTGGACGCGGCGGTCAAGCACCTGCGTGGTCGGCTGCGCTGGCTGCCGACGTTCCGCGTCGACGTCGGGACCGAGCCCGCCGACCCGGCCCGGGGGCTGCCCGAGCGGCGGACCGTGGCCGCAGAGCGCGGCTACCTGCGCGAGTCCGGGAACCTCGTCTTCCACCTGTCGCTCCTCGGGCTGCTCGTGGCCGTCGCCACGGGCCAGCTCCTGCACTTCCGCGGCCAGGCGATCATCACCGAGGGGCGCGGGTTCGCGAACGCGGTCGTCGACTACGACACGTTCGAGAACGGCTCGCTGTTCAGCCCGTCCTCGCTCGTCCCGTTCTCCATGACGCTCGACTCGTTCGACGCGCAGTTCGCGATGGACGCCGTGGCGTTCGCGCAGTCGCGCGACTTCACGGCCCACGTCACGGTGCGCGACCCCGACGGCACGTCCCAGCAGGAGCAGATCAAGGTCAACCACCCCATCGTGGCCGGCGGCGCCAAGATCTACCTCCAGGGCAACGGCTACGCGCCCGAGATCACGATCCACGACGCCGAGGGCCAGGTCGCGTTCGCCGGCCGCGTGCCCTTCCTGCCCGAGGACACCATGTACACCTCGCGCGGCGTCGTGAAGGTCCCGGACACCTCGGCCGGTCTCGACCAGATCGGGCTGGTCGGGTACTTCCTGCCCACGGCCGAGGTCGACGAGGTCGGCGCGCGCTCGACCTTCCCGCAACCGATCAACCCCCTGCTGGTGCTCGAGGTCTACCGGGGCGACCTGGGTCTCGACGAAGGCCTGCCGCAGAACGTGTACCGCCTCAACACGGACACGCTCACGCCCTCGGTCGACGCCGAGGGGGAACGCGTGAGGGTGCTCGTCGCCCCGGGCGAGACCGTCGAGCTGCCCGACGGACTGGGCACCATCACGCTCGCCGAGGGCGAGGTCCCGCGCTACGTCGCGCTCGACCTGCGCCACGACCCGGCGCTCGTCTGGATCCTCGTCTTCGCGCTCGGTGCGCTCGGAGGGCTCGCCGTCTCGCTCTTCACGCCGCGCCGTCGCGTCTGGCTGCGCGTGTGGAGCGAGGAGACGCCCGACGGCGCGTCGCCCGCACGGCGTACCGTCGTGAGTGTCGCGGGCCTCGCCCGCGGTGACGACGCGGGCCTCCAGGGCGAGGTCGACCGCGTGGTGGAGTCGCTGCCCGGCGCCCCGCCCACGACCGACCCACCCGCCGAGCGCCCCGCTGCGCCACGCACCCCGTCCTCCCCCCGCTCGACCGGTCAGGCTCGCACCGACCGACCACGAAAGGCTGACCGATGACCGTTGCCGACCTGAGCTCCGACCTGGTGTGGGCGGCCGCGACCGCCCTCACGGTCGCGTTCGTCGCGTTCGCGATCGACCTGTCCAGGCTGGGCGCCAAGGAGCCGCTCCCGGCGGAGGTCGATACCACCGCCGCCGAGGGGGACGCCTCGGTCGCCGTGGCCCTCGCCACCCCCGCCAAGCCGGTCTCGCGCAAGGCCGCCGGCATCGGCATCTCGACGGGCTGGCTGGGCACCGCCCTGCTGCTCGCCGCGATCGTGACCCGGGGCATCGCGGCGGGCCGTGCGCCCTGGGCCAACATGTACGAGTTCACGCTCGTCGGCGCGTTCGTCGCGATGGCGGTCTTCCTCGGCGTGAGCCTGCGCCGCGACGTGCGGTTCCTCGGGGCGTTCGTCACGGGGCTCGCGGTGCTGTTCCTCGTGGTCGCGCAGAACTCGTTCTTCCTCGACGCCACGGGCGTGCAGCCCGCACTCCAGTCCTACTGGCTCGTGATCCACGTGGGGGTCGCGATCATCGCCACGGGCATCTTCACGGTCGCGTTCGTCATGTCCTCGATCCAGCTCCTGCGCGACTCCCGCGAGAACGGCAACGGCTTCCTGGGGCACCCGGCCTGGCGGTGGCTCGACACGACGCCCCGGCCCGCGCAGCTCGAAGCCCTGAGCTTCCGCCTCAACGCGGTCGCTTTCGTGCTGTGGACCTTCACGATCATCGGCGGAGCGATCTGGGCCGAGCACGCCTGGGGCCGCTACTGGGGCTGGGACCCCAAGGAGGTCTGGAGCTTCGTCGTGTGGGTCGTGTACGCGGCCTACCTGCACGCCCGGACCACGCGCGGCTGGTCGGGGCGTCGCGCGGCGTACTTCGTGCTCGTCGGCTACGCGTGCGTGCTCTTCAACTTCACGGGCGTCAACCTGATCTTCAACGGCAAGCACTCGTACTCGGGCATCACGACGCAGGAGTGAGCGGCACCTCCTGGGCGGTCCGCACCCGACCTTCACCGCACGTCGACAGGTTCCCGGTGCGACGTCCCCCGGCCGGGACCGCGGAACCGCTAGCGTGACCCCTCGTGAGACAAGCACGAGGGGGACGCAAGGCGTCCGGCACGGACCACGAGACGGGCGGCGGCGACATGCCGGCAGGCGGCGGGCAGGGGGAGCGCCACGTCCGGTCGCGGCGTGAGCATCGCGTCCTGAGGGTCGTCGGCCTCGTCACGACGGCGGTCCTCGCGTTCGGGGTCTCGGGGGCGACCGCGGTGCTCGTCAAGACGTTGGGGAACGTCGACCAGGTCGACAACAAGGGGCTCGTCGCCCCGGAGGCCGACCGCCCACCGGCCCCGGTGCCCGACCCCGAGGACCCGCTCGCGGGGCTGCCCGTCAACCTCGTGCTGATCGGGTCGGACGACCGGTCCGGGGCGAACGCAGCGATCGGCGGAGCCGAGGACGGCATGCGCTCGGACACCACGATGCTCCTGCACGTCTCGGCCGACCGCTCGCGCGTCGAGCTCGTCTCGGTCCCGCGCGACCTGCGGATCGCCATCCCGTCGTGCACGGTCACGGGAGGTGGGACGACGCGGGCGTCGTCCCAGGCGACGTTCAACGAGGCGTTCTCCCGGGGCTGGGTCGGGGGCAAGGACCTCGCGTCGGCGGCGACGTGCACGCAGATGACCGTCGAGAAGATGTCGGGCGTGCGGACGGACGGCTTCCTGGTCGTGGACTTCGCTGGCTTCCAGACCATGGTCGACGCCCTCGACGGGGTGCCGATGTGCATCCCCGAGGACATGGACGACAAGGAGTCGAACCTTCACCTCAGCGCGGGGACGCAGACCCTGACCGGAGCCCAGGCGCTCGCGCTCGCTCGCGCCCGGCACGGCCTGAGCGACGGGTCCGACACCTATCGGATGGGCCGGCAGCAGGCGTTGCTCGCGGCGATGACGAAGTCCGTCCTGTCGCAGAACGTCCTCACGGACCTGCCGAACCTGCTCCAGTTCCTGGACGCCGCGACCAGCTCGCTGTCGATCAGCGGGGGAGTCGACCTCAAGGGCCTCGCGTTCTCGCTGAGGTCGGTGCGGCCCGACGCCGTGACGTTCCTGACGATCCCGTCGGGTCCTCAGCCGAGCAACGTCAACCGCGTGATACTGACGCCGGCCGCCGCCGACGTGTGGGCGAGGCTCGCGGCGGACCAGCCGGTCGTCCCCGAGCCGGAGGTCGAACCCGTGGCACCCACGCCCACGACGCCCCAGGAGCCCAGCACGCCGAACGGAGCCGACCCGGTCCCGCCGGCCCCGACGACCCCCGAGCCGGCGGCGCCGGTCGACCCGCTGGCCGACCGCAAGCCTGGTGAGGCGATCACCTCGGCCGACGCCCAGGCCGCGTGCTGAGCGTGCACGGCGCCCGTCGGCAGGCGCGGCGCAGGTCGCCGCTGCCAGGAGGCCTGCGAGACGTGGTCTAGGCGGGGTCGCCGCTGCCCGACGACGGCGTGCCGGGTGCCCCGTCCGTCTCGCCGGGCGAGGTGTCGCGCGGGCCGTCGTCGTCCGAGGTCCCGCGGGGGGAACCAGAGGGGCCTCCCGGGGTGGGGCCCGCCGTCGGGCCGGGGTCCGTGCCCTCGCCGCGGGCCTCGCGGCGGCGCTGCTGCTCGAGCTTCCACAGGAAGTCCGGGTCGTCGTCCGGGGCTACCGGGGCCGCCGGGCGTCGACGTGCCCCAGGACGGGCCCGGCCCGGCGCAGGCGAGCCGCCCGCGGTCGCGTGCCGGGCGCGCTGCGTGCGCGAGACGAGGATCCAGGCGAGCGGCCCGACGAAGGGCAGGAAGATGATCATCACGATCCACAGGCCCTTGGGGATCCCGCTCCGGTCGTTCTCGTCGCTCGTGGCACAGTCGGAGAGGGCGTAGACCGCGAGGCCTACGGCGAGCAGGGTCAGCAGGACGCGGGACATGACCCCAGCCTATGCGTCCTGGCAACCCGGAGGCACGGGAGGGCACGGTTCGGCGCACCCAGGTAAGGCACCTACCCTGGACGGGTGCCTATGGTCATCTACTCCGCGCTGCGCCTGGCGATCTTCGCGGTCCTCTTCGTCGTCCTGTACGCCCTGAACCTGGGTCACTGGGTCGTGTGCGCGGTCATCGCGGCCGTCCTGGCGTTCCTGGTCTCCTACCTCGCGCTGCGCGGCCCGCGCGAGCGTGCCGCCCAGTACCTCGCCGACCGCGCCGCGCGGCGCAGGGTAACGGGCGAGAAGTTCTCGCGGGAGATCGAGGACGACGCGGCGTTCGAGGACGCTGCCGTCGAGTCCGCCGGGTCCACGGCCTCGGCCACCCCGGCCGAGGCGCCCGCGGACCGACCGGGGCGCACCCCGGCCACGGACGCCTAGAGCGCGAGCCCCAGGCCCAGCAGCACCCCGTACCCGAGCTCGAACATCCCCGTGCCCGCGAGGACGGGGACGAGGAGCGGGCCACGCGCCCCGGCGACCACGGGCAGGGTCAGCAGCACCGCGGGCAGCAGCAGGAGCAGCACGAGCAGCGACCACGGCGCGGCGAACGCGCACACCACGCCCAGCAGGAGCGGGACCCAGATCATGGCGACGTACGCGCGCCGGGCCCGGAAGTCGCCGAGGCGTACCGCGACGGTGCGCTTGCCCGCGAGCACGTCCGTGGGGATGTCGCGCACGTTGTTGATCATCAGCAGCGCGCACGCGAGGAGGCCCACGGCCACGGCCCCGACCCCCGCGACCCACGTCACGCGGTCGGCCTGCGTGTACGTGGTGCCGAGGACCGCCACGAGCCCGAAGAACACGAACACGCCGACCTCCCCGAGGCCCCGGTACCCGTACGGGTTCTTGCCGCCCGTGTAGAACCACGCCGCGACGATCGCGAGCGCCCCGACGGCCAGGAGCCACCAGTGCCCCGTGAGGGCGACGAGACCCAGTCCCAGCACGGCGGCGACCCCGAAGCACGCGAACGCGGCGTTGCGCACCTGGGACGCGAGGGCCGCCCCCGAGGCCGTGAGCCGCATGGGCCCGACGCGGTCGACGTCCGTCCCACGGACCCCGTCCGAGTAGTCGTTCGCGTAGTTCACGCCGACCTGGAGCGCGAGCGCGACGCCCAGCGCCAGGAGCGCGGGCCAGAACGCGAAGGAGTCGACCTGGGCGGCAGCGCCCGAGCCGACGAGGACGGGTGCGGCCGCCGCGGGGAGGGTCCGCAGGCGGGCGCCTGCGACCCATTCGGCAGAGGTGGCCATGGTGCTCCGTTCAGTGGGTGCGTGGTGCGGTGCGGACGGCGAGCTCGGTCACGGCCGTCCGGTCGATCTTGCCCGGCCCCCGGCGGGGCAGGGCCGACACGACGAGCAGGTCGCGTGGGGCGGCGGGCGGTCCCAGCGTAGTCGCGACCGCGTGGCGCGCCCGGGCCAGCAGCTCCCCGTCCGCCGACGGGGAGCGTCGCTCGCCGGTCGTCGTCTCGACCACGGCGACGACGCGCTGCCCCCACTCGGCGTCCGGGACGCCGACGACGCTGACCTCGCCCAGCCCGTCGGTGCCTGCGAGCGCCGCGGCGAGCACGGCCTCGACCGCTGCCGGCGCCACGTTGACCCCACCCGTGACGATCACGTCGTCCGCCCGCCCGAGCACCGTCAGGACGCCGTCCGGGGCGAGAGCGCCCAGGTCGCTCGTGCGCAGCCACCGTGTCCCGTCAGGGTCGATGCGGAAGGTCGCGGCCGTGAGCGCCTCGTCGCCCAGGTACCCCGTGGCGAGCACGGGTCCCGAGATCTCGACGACGCCCGCGGTGTCGGGCCCGAGCTCGTGCCCGGACGCCCCGTCCACGACCCGCACCCGGACGCCCTCGAGCGCGACGCCGTCGTACACGCAGCCGCCGCTCGTCTCGGTCATGCCGTAGGTGGTGACGACCGTGGCGCCCGCCTCGCGCGCTCGCGCGAGGAGCACGGGCGACGCCGCGGCGCCGCCGAGGAGGATCGCGTCGAACGAGCGCAGCGCGGCGAGCGCGGGCTCGCTCCCCGGTCCCGGGTGCAGGAGTCGGTGGAGCTGGGTCGGGACGAGCGACACGTACCGACGGCCTGCGTCCATGCGGGCCGCGGCGGCGGCGAAGCCCGCGGCGGTGAACGGGGCGTCGAGGTCGGCGGCGACGAGCCGCGTCCCGGCGACGACCGACCGCAGGACGACCTGGAGCCCGGCCACGTGCGTGGGGGGCAGGGTCAGGAGCCACTGCCCGTCCCCACCGAGGCGCTGGTGCGTCGAGCGCGCGGAGGCGACCAGCGCGTCCGCGCCGAGCGCGACCTCGCGGGGCAGCCCGGTCGAGCCAGAGGTCTGCAGCACGAGCGCCGTCCCCGCCGGGAGGGGGCCCGAGAACGCGAGCGGGGAGGGTGCGACGGCCGGTCCGCGCCCGGCGAGGGCGTCGGCCACCGCGGCCCGCAGGTCGGCGACGTCAGCAGGTGCGGTTCCCTCGGCGCGTGGCATCCCTCCAGCGTAGATCGAGCCGTAGGGTGACGGGGAACCAGCGGAATCGACGAGCGTGAGGGTACGGATGGACAAGGTGAGGATGTCGCGGGTCGGATGGGCCACGACGGTGGTGGCAGGTCTGCTGGTGCTCTCCGCCTGTGGCGGGGGCGCGCCGACGGACGCCACGACGAAGGTCGTCCCGTCCGCTGTCGACGCGGCCAAGGCCTCTCCGCCCGCGCCCGTCGTGCCCGTCGTGTGGCCGCTCACGGGAGTCGCCACGGAGACCGTGGACGCACGCCCGGCGGTGGCGGTGAAGATCGAGAACCTTCCTGCGGCCCGCCCCCAGACCGGGCTGGACCAGGCCGACATGGTCTGGGAGGAGGTGGTCGAGGGCGGGATCACCCGGTTCGTCGCGGTCTTCCACTCCCAGGTCCCGGAGACCGTCGGTCCCATCCGGTCCGTGCGACCCATGGACCCGTCGATCTTCGGCCCGACCGCGGGCGTCCTCGTCTACAGCGGTGGGCAGCCGCCCTTCGTCGCGGCGGTCGGTGAGGCGGGCCTGCAGTCGATCGTCCACGACGAGGGCGACGGCGGCTTCTTCCTCAAGAAGGGCAAGAGAGCCCCGCACAACCTGTACGGCACCATGGCCGACTTCTTCTCGCAGGCAGAAGGGGACCGCACGGCCCCGCCCGAGCAGTTCCGGCACACGCGGACCCCGGGGCAGGGTACGGCCACGGTGGCCGGGGCGCCCTTCGCGCTCCTCGACGTCAAGCTGACCCACTCGAGCCGGGCGCAGTGGCAGTGGGGGACCGCGGAGAACGCCTTCCTGCGGAGCGAGGGCACGACCCCCGCGGTCTCCCCCGAGGGGGTGCGTCTCTCCGCGGCGAACGTGGTCGTGCTGAGCGTCGAGATGGTCAACACCACGTTCGTGGACCCGGCGGGAACTCCCGTGCCGGAGACCAAGCTCGTCGGCACGGGGGAGGGGCTCGTGGCGAGCGGCGGCAAGCAGGTCGCGGTGACGTGGTCCAAGGACGCGGTCGAGGCGCCGCTGGTCCTCACGGGGCCCGACGGCGCCCCCGTCCTCCTGGAGCAGGGCACGACCTGGGTCGAGCTCGTCCCGCGCGGGTCCGGGAGCTACGCGGTCAGCTGACCGTCGTCAGGCGCTCGTCCCGGCCGGGGCGAGACACCCAGGCGTCCAGGACGTCCTCGAGGGCCGGCAGCCGGTCGAACCCTCCCCCTGCGACGAAGTGCCCGCCGCCCTCGACGACCGTGAGCTCGGCGTCGAGGACCCGCGCGAGGGCCTCGGTGTGGGCCCGCGGGACGACCGGGTCGTCGTCGGCGACCACGACGTGCCGCCGTGCGGTGCGGGCCGCGATGCCGGCCGGGTCGAGCGGACGCTCGACGAAACGGTCGACCTCGGGGATCCCCGGGACCTCGTCGACGAACCCGGCGACCAGGGCGAGCCCACCGAGCCGCCAGTCGTCCTGCCGGGCTCCGAGGTGCTGGAGGATGGTGACGCAGCCCAGGCTGTGCCCCACGAGCACGGTCCTCTCGTCGAGGGGGCCGATCACTCCGGCGAGGGTCACGAGCCACACGTCGAGGTCGGGCGCCTGCGAGTGCGGCAGGTCGGGGACGACGACCTCGAGGCCCTGGGCCGCGTAGCGGTCGCGGACCGCCCCGAACCAGTGGTTGTCGGCCGTGGCGCCCAGGCCGTGCACGACCACGACCCTGGTCACGGGTGGGAGCGTGTCGAGCGGCTGTGCGGCGGAGCGGTCGGACGCCGCGGCGTCGTCGAGAACGGTCATGCCGGAACCGTATCGCCCCGCGCGAGGGGCGTGCGGGCGGTCGCCGCGGGTCGCGCCGTGAGAGGCGCCCGAAGCCCCCGCCCACCCCTCATCCTCACGGGGGAGGACGCGCTCACCCCTGAGGCTGACGGCGCACCGGTGAGGTCGAGACGCTGGACCGATGCGGCGACTGCGGGGTCCGCGGGAACGTAGAGGCATGGCAACGATGAACCCCACCCAGAGCCCGTTCGAGCCCGCGCCCACGGTCACCCCGTTCCCGCCCTCGATCGCCCCTACCCGCCCTGCCCTGCGCGCCGAGGAGCCGGACGACGACGAGACCGGCGCACGCCCGGCCGCGTCGATCGGGCCGGTCGTCGTCTCGATCGTCCTGCTGTTCGGCCTGGCCGTCGCGGTGGCCTTCGCGGGGCGCGGGATCGTCGAGATGCTCAGCGGCTTCGCCGCCGGTTCCTGACCGGTCCGCCAGCCGACCCGTCGGGACCTGGCCCGTCAGAAGTAGTACGGGAACTCGTCCCACTGCGGGTCCCGGCGCTCGAGGAACGCGTCACGTCCCTCGACCGCCTCGTCGGTCATGTACGCCAGTCGGGTGGCCTCGCCGGCGAAGACCTGCTGACCCGCGAGACCGTCGTCCGCGAGGTTGAACGCGAACTTGAGCATGCGGATCGCCTGCGGAGACTTGGTCGCGATGATCCGCGCGTACTCGAGCGCGAGCGGTTCGAGGTCCGCGTGGTCCGCGACCTCGTTGACCGCGCCCCACTCGTACGCGTCCTGGGCCGAGTACTCGCGGGCGAGGAAGAACACCTCGCGCGCGCGCTTCTGGCCCACCTGCCGGGCGAAGAGCGCCGAGCCGTAGCCCGCGTCGAACGAGCCCACGTTGGCGTCGGTCTGCTTGAAGCGGGCGTGCTCGCGGCTCGCGATCGACAGGTCCGCGACCACGTGCAGCGAGTGCCCGCCGCCCGCGGCCCAGCCGTTGACGACCGCGATCACGACCTTGGGCATGGTCCGGATGAGGCGTTGCACCTCGAGGATGTGCAACCGCCCCGCCTTGGCAGGGTCGATCGCGTCGGCCGTCTGGGCGTCCTCGCTCGTCGTGTACCGGTACCCGTCACGGCCACGGATGCGTTGGTCGCCGCCCGAGCAGAACGCCCAGCCGCCGTCCTTGGCCGAGGGGCCGTTGCCCGTGAGGAGGACGGTGCCGACGTCGGACGTCATGCGCGCGTGGTCGAGCACCCGGTAGAGCTCGTCCACGGTGTGGGGACGGAACGCGTTGCGGACCTCGGGCCGGTGGAAGGCGACACGGACGACGGGCAGGTCGCGCTCGTGCGCCACGCCGTCGCGCGTGCCGCGTTCGACACCACGGTGGTAGGTGATGTCGGTGAGCCCCTCGAAGCCGGCGACGGTGCGCCATGCCTGGGGGTCGAACGTCTCGGACACCTGTGCGGGGATGCTGCTCACGACCGTCACCCTAGCCGCCCGTGGCGGTGGGTGAGCGGCGCGCCGGACCGGGCGCCGGACCGCGTGGCGGGGACCGCGCGGGCCCGGACCCGGGCGTCGTGGCCCGTCCTCGTGCCCTACGGTGTGGGGGTGGGGACCTTGGAGGTCTTGACGGCAGTGCGTGCGGTCGTGTAATTCGGTGAAGCCCTTTCTGTGTTCAAGATCATGTCGCTGGTCCTCGTCGTGGCGGGATCGACGGCCTCGTACCGTCCCGGAGGAAGTCACTGATGGCGCCAGAGTCCGAGAAGCACGTCCCCCGCAGGCAGGCCCGAGGCACGCAGCGCCGCGACCTCATCGTGTCGGCCGCGGCCGAGCTGATCCTGCGTGACGGTCCCTCGAGCGTGACGCACCGGTCCGTGGCCGCGCAGGCCGACGTCCCGCTCGCCGCGACGACCTACTACTTCTCGGGTCTCGACGACCTCCTCGCGGCGGCGGGGCAGCGCATCGTCCGGGACTGGGCGGAGCGCGCGCAGGCGATCGGCCATGCGGTCGCGGACGCCGTCACCGACGGCGGGGTCGACGCGCTCAGCACGCGGTCACGGGCCCTCCTGCTCGTCGACGCCGTGCTCCCGCCCGGGGACCACGGGGAGCTCCTGGGCTTCTACGAGCACGTGGTCAGCGCGGGGCGCAGCCCGGTCCTCGCCTCGGCGTTCGCGCAGGGCAGGGGAGAGCTCGACGTCGTGGTCGACGCACTGCTCGCCCAGCTCGGTCTGCGCTTCTCCGCGGTCCTGCTGATCGCGGTCGTCGACGGCGCCGCGGTCACCGCGCTGTGCGAGGGGCGCAACGTCCGCGACCTCGCGGTCGACTGCGTCACGGAGCTCCTCGGCACCTCCTGACGCGGGGGCTGCGCGGCCTCGGCGCGGTCGCGGAGATAGCCTGTGACCGTGCCTCCCACGTCCCCCTCGAGCCGGACCCCTCGTCTCGTCGCCTGGTCCACGCCCCTGCGCACCCGCTTCCGCGGGCTCGACGTCCGGGACGGTCTGCTGGTGCGGGGCGAGGCGGGCTGGGCCGAGTTCTCGCCCTTCTGGGAGTACGACGACGCCGAGTCGGGGGCGTGGCTGCGTGCCGCGCGGGAGGCGGCGGACCTCGGCTGGCCGGCGCCCGTCCGGGCGAGCGTGCCGGTCAACGTCACGGTCCCCGCGACGGACCCACGGCGCGCGCACGACATCGTGACGTCGTCGGACGGGTGCCGGACCGCCAAGGTCAAGGTCGCCCAGCGCGACGCCGCCGGCGTCGTCGAGTCCGTCGACCGGGAGATCGCGCGCCTCGAGGCGGTGCGGGACGCCCTGGGGCCGGGGGGCCGGATCCGGCTCGACGCGAACGGTGGCTGGGAGCTCGACGAGGCCCTGCGGAGACTGCCGCTGCTGGACCGCGCGGCCGGCGGCCTCGAGTACGTCGAGCAGCCGTGCGCGAGCGTCGCGGACCTCGCGACGGTGCGACGTGCGACGTCGGTCCTGGTGGCGGCCGACGAGTCGATCCGCCGCGCCGAGGACCCGTTCGAGGTGCTGCGGGCCGAGGCCGCGGACGTCGTGGTGCTCAAGGTCCAGCCGCTCGGCGGGGTCCGGGCGTGCCTCGACCTGGCCGAGCGGGTCGGTCTGCCCGTGGTGGTCTCGTCGGCGCTCGAGTCCTCGGTCGGGCTCGCGGCGGGGCTGGCGCTCGCTGCCGCGCTGCCCGAGCTGCCCTTCGCGTGCGGCCTCGCGACGTCCCAGCTCCTGGCCCACGACGTGGTCGACGAGCCGTTGCTCCCCGTGGGCGGCGAGATCGCGGTGCGGCGTCCCGAGCCGTCGGCCGCCGCACTGGCGCTCGCGCGCGCGGAGCCGGCCACGGCCGAGCGCTGGGCCGAGCGGTACCGGCGCGTGGGTGCCCTCCTCGACGGAGCAGCGGCATGAGCGCCGCCGCGGTGCCCGCGGTGCCCGCCGTGCCCGCCGTGCCCGCCGGTTCCCCGGTGCTGCCGCCGGCCGTCGCCGCGGCGCGCGAGATCGTCGCGGGCCTGGTCGCGGACGGGGTGCGCGACGTCGTCGTGTCGCCGGGGTCCCGCAGCGCGGCGCTCGCCTACGCGCTCGCCGCGGCCGACGCGGCGGGCCTGCTGACGCTGCACGTGCGGATCGACGAGCGGGCCGCAGCCTTCCTGGCCCTGGGGCTCTCGCGCGGGTCGCAGGCCGAGGGACCGGGCGGCCTGCGCCCCGTCGCCGTGGTCACGACGTCGGGCACCGCTGCCGCCAACCTGCACCCCGCGGTGCTCGAGGCCCATCACGCGGGGGTCCCGCTCGTGCTGCTCACGGCCGACCGGCCGCACGAGCTGCGCGGCACGGGGGCGAACCAGACGACCGACCAGGTCGCCCTGTACGGGACCGCCGTGCGCCAGTCGGCCGACGTCCCGGCTCCTGACGGGCGTCCGGGCGAGCTGCGCGACCTGCGTGCGCTCCTGGTGCGGGCGCTCGTCGCGGCCCGCGGGACCCGGTCCCGGTACCCCGGGCCGGTGCACGTCAACGTGGCGTTCCGCGAGCCCCTCGTGCCGCCCGCACCGCTGGGAGCGCTGCCGTCCGCTGCCCACGAGGCCGGGGTCTCGCCCGACCGGGCCCTCGTGGCGGGCGCGCGCGACGACGTCGGGCCGTGGCCGCTCGACCCCGCCCCGGCGACCGTGCTCGTCGCGGGCGATGGTGCCGGCGCGGACGCCCGGCGGCTCGCCGAGGCGCGGGGCTGGCCCCTGCTCGCCGAGGCGTCGTCCGGGGCGGCCGCGGGCAGCCACGCGGTCGCCGCGCACCGGCTCGTGCTGGGGAGCCTCGGTCACGGGGTCGAGCGCGTCGTCGTCCTGGGACGCCCCACGCTCTCGCGCCCGGTCCAGCAGCTCCTCGCGCGCGAGGACGTCGAGGTGCTCGTCGTCGCGCCCGGAGGAGGGCCCTGGCCCGACGCGGCACGCTCGGCGAGCGCGATCCTGCCCGGCGTCCCGGACGCGTGGTGGTCGGGGCCGACGGGTGACCGGACGTGGCTCGACGCGTGGCGCGGTGCGGGGCAGGCGGCCCGGAAGGCCGTCGCCGACCGGGTGTCCGCCCCCGGCCCGATGACGCCGCTCGCCGTCGCCGCGGCGGTCGCCGAGGCCTCGGGCCCCGACGACGTGCTCGTGGTCGGGTCGAGCAACCCGGTGCGGGACCTCGACCTCGTCGTCGACTGGGACGTGTCGCCGCTCGTGCTCGCCAACCGCGGGCTCGCGGGCATCGACGGGATGCTCTCGACCGCGACGGGCGTCGCGCTCGCCGCGGCGCGTGCCGGGCGGCGCACGCGCGCCCTCGTGGGCGACCTCACGTTCCTGCACGACGTGGGCGGGCTCCTGCGCGGACCGCACGAGCCGGCCGCCGACCTCCAGGTCGTCGTGGTCAACGACGACGGCGGGTCGATCTTCGCGACCCTCGAGTACGGGGCGCTCGCCGAGGACGCCCCCGAGACGGCGACCGCGTTCGAGCGCGTGTTCTCGACCCCGCACGGGGCGGACCTCGCCGCACTGTGCGCGGGGTACGGCGTCCGGCACCGGCTCGTCACGGACACCGCGGCCCTGCGGGCGGAGCTCGCGCGCCCGTCCCACGGTGTCGAGGTCGTCGAGGTGCGGGTCGAACGTGCGGGGCGCCGCGCGGAGGGCGCATCCCTCGCGGCCGACGTGGGCGCCGCGGTCGCGCGGAGCCTCCCGCGGGGGCGCGAGGGCCAGGACGCCGCAGGTCGGGACGCCTGAGAACCCTCCCAGGAGTCGTCCGGAACTCGCAGCGAACTCACAGGATCGTTCAAGCGACGTTCCAGCGCCGGGGTGTGAAGTAGTCCTCAGAACGAACGAGGAGGGAACACCCCATGACCGAGAACACCCCGCAGGTCCCCGAGCACCAGGCTCCGCGCGACGGCGACACCCAGCGCATCGAGGCGCAGCCCACGCAGCAGCTTCCCGTCACCCCGACGGCCCCTGCCGCCCCCGCGCCGCAGGCCCCCGCGCAGCAGCACTTCGCGGCCCCGCACCCGGCGCCCGTGCCCGCGCCGCCCGCGCAGCACGCACCGCAGCAGCCGCAGCACGCCCCCTACGGCGCGCAGGCTCCCTACGGGGCGCAGGCTCAGCACGGCGCCCCGACGAGCACCCCGTACTCCGCGGCCGGCATGCCGCCCGCGCCGGTGGCGCCCGAGCAGCCCCAGGTCGCGACCAGGAAGAGCAAGACCTGGATCCCCGTGGTCGGCGCGGCCGCCGCGGCCGCCGTCCTCGCGAGCGCCGGCACCGCCGGTCTGCTCGGCGTGCTCGACGGCAACGGCTCGTCGCCCAGCTCGCTGGCCTCGGTCGGGGAGACCAAGGAGAACTCGACGGTCCCCGTCGCCGACTCGACGTCGGAGAACCCGAACTGGCAGGCCGTGACGAGCGCCGTCGCGCCGTCGGTCGTCTCGATCCAGGTCACCACGGCCGCGGGTGGAGCCGAGGGATCCGGTGTCGTGATCGACACCGAGGGCCACGTCCTGACGAACAACCACGTCGTCGAGGGTGCGCAGGACGACACCGTCCAGGTCACGCTCAGCGACGGCCGCCTGTACGAGGCGAAGATCGTGGGTCTCGACCCGACGACCGACCTCGCGGTGGTCGAGCTCGTCGACCCGCCGAGCAACCTCACGCCGGCCTCGTTCGGCGACTCCGACGACGTCACCGTGGGCGAGTCGGTCCTGGCCGTCGGCAACCCGCTCGGCCTGGCCAACACGGCCACGACCGGCATCGTGTCCGCGCTCGACCGCCCGGTCGCCGCGTCGGGCTCCGACGGCGGCAGCACCGTGGTCACGAACGCGATCCAGATCGACGCCGCGATCAACCCCGGCAACTCCGGCGGGCCGCTGTTCAACGCGCAGGGCGAGGTCATCGGCATCACCTCGTCGATCGCGACGACCTCGAACCAGTCCGGCTCGATCGGCCTGGGCTTCGCCATCCCGGTGAACCTCGCGAAGAACATCAGCGCGCAGCTCATCGAGAACGGCACGGCCGAGCACGCGTTCCTGGGCGTGAGCATGACGGACGCGACGGCCACGGCCGACGGCGTCACGCGCCGCGGCGCCGAGGTCAAGTCCGTCTCGGACGGCTCCCCGGCCGCCGAGGCCGGCATCAAGACCGGTGACGTGATCGTCGCGATCGACGGCAACCCCGTGAGCGGCGCGGAGTCGTTGACCGGGTTCGTGCGCGAGCGTGCGACCGGAGACGTCGCGAAGGTCACTCTGGTCCGGGACGGCAAGACGGTCGACGTCGACGTGACGCTCGCCGCGAAGCCGACCGAGACGAGCACGGACGGCCAGAGCGGCTCGGGCCAGCAGGGCTCGGGTTCCGACCAGGGCGGTTCCGGCCAGCAGCTCCCGGGCTCCGGCCAGGACGGTTCGAGCCAGGACGGCTCCGGTCAGGGGCAGTCCGACCAGACCAACCCGAACAACCTGCCCAACCCCTTCGACTGGTTCAACGGTCAGGGCTGAGGCAGCACGAGCCGGACCCGGTGGCGTCGGCGGTGACGGTGGGAACCTCCCCCTGTGCCCGCCGTGGGCCGACGCCACCGCGGTCCTTCGACCGTCCCCCGGTCCGCGTTCCCCCCTGTCGACCGGCGGGACCGCCGAGGTGCGGCACTGTTCCCCTGCAGGTGCCCCTCGGCACGGATGCCCCGGTCCGTACGGTTCGCCGTACGGGCCGGGGCGTCGTCGTGCTCGGGGCGGCCAGGCCTACTGGTCGCGGACCGGCAGCGCCTCGTCGTCCGGGGTCGGCCGGGCGGGCACGGCGGGTCCGTCCCACGGAGAGGTGAGGACGGGGTCGGCGTCGAGCAGCACGAGGGCCTTGGTCGAGCGGACCTCGGTCGTCGTGTACCCGAGCCCGTCGGCGACCTCGCGGGGCAGGACGTCGGCGAGCGTGACGCGCGTCGCGCGGAACTCCTGGCCCCACGCCTCGACCGCGGCGACGAGCTGGCTGGCGACGGTCGTCCGGTCGGCGGCGGGGTCGACCGCGATCTCGTCGATCTCGACGACGGCTCCGTTGGCCGTGAACGTCAGGCGCTGGCTGGCCAGGAGGTAGCCGACGACGCCCGTCGCGTCCTCGGCGACCAGCAGCAGCGTGTCGAGGGCCCGGAGCAGGGGGCCGACGACGCGGTCGTGGGTGGCGCGGTCCGGCGCGTCCGGCTGGAGACGGACGACGAGGAGCCAGAGGTCCTCGCGGTCGGCGGTGGTGGCGCGACGTACGGTGACGTCGTCGTGCGTGGGGGCCAGAGTCATCGTCGTCGCGTCGGTCACCGGGTGAACTTAACAGGCGGAACCGCACACTTCCGGAAGGTGTCCGTCGAACGGTCCATTCGTCGCGTACTTCACGAAACTACCGGTGGAGTTCGGCGTCCTGACGCCATTCCCAGGGTGGTCACGCGTCCACCGTGCGGACGCCCGTCTCACTCCCCGAGCGCGTACCGCATGGGTTCGAGCTTGGCCTCGGACTCCGCGAGCTCGGCCGCCGGGTCGGAGGCCGCGACGATCCCGCAGCCCGCGAAGAGGCGCACGTGGTGCGGGTCGCCGGAGGACAGCTCGGCCGAGCGCAGCGCGATGCCCCACTCTCCGTCACCGTCCGCGCCGAACCAGCCGACGGGAGCCGCATAGCGGGCCCGGTCCATGCCCTCGATCTCCCGGATGAGGTCGCGTGCCGCGAGGGTCGGCGTCCCGCACACCGCGGCCGAGGGGTGCAGCGCGGCGGCGAGCGCCAGGCTCGTGGGCGCGGGGCCGCCGTCGGTCCCCGACGCGAGGACGCCCGTGACGTCGGACGCCAGGTGCAGCACGTTGGGCAGGTGCAGCACGAACGGCGCGTCGGGGACGTTCATGGACGAGCAGAAGGGCGCGAGCGCGTCGGCGACCGACGCGACCGCGTACTCGTGCTCCTCGAGGTCCTTGGACGAGCGGGCCAGGTGCGCTGCCCGCAGCAGCGAGTCGTCGTCGGCCTCGGCGCCGCCCGAGCGACGGATCGTCCCGGCCAGCACGCGCGAGGTCACGAGCCCCTTCTCGCTGCGCACGAGCAGCTCCGGGGTCGCGCCGACCATGCCGTCGACCGAGAACGTCCAGCACGCGTCGTAGGCCACCGCGAGGCGCCCGAGCATCCAGCGGGGGTCCACGGCGTGCTCGGCGGTCGCGACCACGTCGCGTGCGAGCACGACCTTCTCGAGCTCGCCCCGGCGGATCCGTTCGACGCCCTCGGCGACGACCGCGGTCCAGTCGCCCGCGCTGAGCGAGCCGTCGACCGTGGTCACGCGGCCCGGCCCGACCACGGGCGTGCGGTGCGCCGGGTCGAGGACCGACGCGACGTCGTCGGGCAGGGAGTCGCCCTCCGCGATGCTGGTCACCCACGCCGTGCCGCCCGGCCCGCCCCGACGCCCGACGACGACGCGCGGCACCACGATCGTCCCGCCCGGTCGGGCGTCGCCCGAGGTCCCGGACGCGTCGTCGAACGCGAACGACCCGAACGCGACGAGGCCGCTGCCGGGCAGCGAGACGTCGTCGTGCACGACGGCCGCGCCCAGCACCTCCTGCCACGCGGCCTCGGCGTCCGCGAAGCGGCCCGGCCCCCACGCCTCGAGCCGCAGGGTCTCGCCCCACCCGACGAGGCCGTCGCCGCGCCGCACCCAGGCGAGCGGTCGGGCGTCGGGCAGGAGGTCGGTCAGCGCCGTGAGGTCGTCGGGCAGCCCGCCGGGCAGCCGCGTCGTGCGCACGACGAGGCGAGGGACGGCGGGGGACCCGGGGGAGCCGGTGCGGGGAGAGCCTGCCGGGGGAGCACCGAGGTCGTCGGAGCCCGCCGGGAGGTGGGAGTGCTCAGTCATCGTCTCCAGCGTAGGCGTGAAACGATGGGCGGCATGTCGCGAGCCAGCCTGGACAAGAAGCCCACCGAGGTCGCCTCCATGTTCGACGGGATCGCCCGTCGCTACGACCTCACGAACGACCTCATCTCCCTCGGGCAGGACCGGCGGTGGCGCAAGCACACGGTCGACGCCGTCGCGGCCCTGCCGGGCGAGCGCGTCCTGGACCTCGCGGCCGGGACGGGCACGTCGAGCGAACCGTTCGCGGACGAGGGCGTCGAGGTCGTCCCGTGCGACTTCTCGGTCGGCATGCTCCAGGTCGGCAAGCGCCGCCGCCCCGACATGCCCTTCGTCGCGGGGGACGCCACGGCGCTGCCCTTCGCCGACGCGTCGTTCGACGCCGTCACCATCTCGTTCGGGCTGCGCAACGTCGTGGACACGAGCGCGGCGCTGCGCGAGATGCTGCGCGTGACACGCCCGGGCGGGCGCCTGGTCGTCTGCGAGTTCTCCGAGCCGACGTGGAAGCCGTTCCGCGTGCTCTACACCGACGTCTTCATGCGGATGCTGCCGGTCGTGGCCGGGGCCGTGACCAAGGAGAAGGGCTCGTACGAGTACCTCGTCGAGTCCATCAAGTCCTGGCCCACGCAGCCCGAGCTCGCGCACCTCATGCTCGACGCCGGCTGGGAGGGCGTCGCGTACCGCAACCTCAGCGGTGGCCTCGTCGCGCTGCACCGCGGGATCCGCCCCGCCTGACGCACCAGCACGGAGCGAGGCGGGCCCGACGCACGGACCCGCCTCGCTCCGTCGTACCCTCCTGCCCCTGCGACCAGGGTGTTCGTCGCTCAAGGAAGGGTTGCCTTGCTACACAATCGCGAGCATGTGTGGCTAGAGTGGCGATGTCCATTGTGAGCGACTTCACAAGGGTCTTTCCGAGGTGTGCCCCAGGGCGGAACGAGGTGAGAACGTGCGTGATCGGACCGACGACGCGGACGTCATCGTCGTGGGCGCAGGCCCCGCCGGTGCCACCGCGGCCCACTACTGCGCCGCCGCCGGCCTGAGCGTCCTCCTCCTCGAGAAGGCCTCCTTCCCCCGCGACAAGATCTGCGGCGACGGCCTCACGCCGCGCGCCGTGGGTGAGCTCGTGCGCATGGGCGTGCCCACGCGCGCCGAGGACGGCTGGATCCGCAACAAGGGACTGCGCGTCGTCGCGAGCGGTCGCCAGTGGGAGCTGCCCTGGCCCGAGCTCAAGGCGTACCCCTCCTACGGCCTCGCCCGCTCCCGCATGAACCTCGACCAGACGCTCGCCGAGCACGCCCAGCGCACGGGGGCCAAGCTCCTCGAACGCACCAACGTGACCGGGCCGCTCCTCGACGAGCGCACCGGCCGGGTCGTGGGCGTCACGGCCCGCCCCCTCGACGAGAACGGTCGCCGCGCCGGCGACGAGTACGAGCTGCGCGCCCCGGTCGTGATCGCGGCCGACGGCGTCTCGTCCCGCTTCGCGCTCGCGCTCGGCCTCGAGAAGCGCCAGGACCGGCCCATGGGCGTCGCGGTCCGCACCTACTTCACGACCCCTCGTCACGACGACGAGTGGATGGAGTCCCACCTCGAGCTGTGGGACGGCCCGGCCGGAAGGTCGAACCTGCTGCCCGGCTACGGGTGGATCTTCGCGCTCGGCGACGGCACCGCGAACGTCGGGCTCGGCTCGGTCAACTCGACCCCGGCCCGCCAGTCCGCGGCGAACGTGGACTACAAGGACCTGTTCGCCAGGTGGATGGCGAACGCTCCCGCGGAGTGGGAGTTCACCCCGGAGAACCAGCTCGGCCCCGTGCGCGGCGCCGCGCTCCCCATGGGCTTCAACCGCAAGCCGCTCTACTCGCGCGGGGTCGTGCTCGTGGGCGACTCGGGCGGCATGGTCAGCCCGTTCAACGGCGAGGGCATCGCCTACGCCATGCAGGCCGCGCGCGTGGCGGCCGACGTCGTGGCCCAGTCCCGGGCCCGCAGCACCGACGCCGCCCGCGAGCGCACGCTCGCGACCTACCCCGACATCATGCGCCGCGACCTGGGCGGGTACCACACGCTCGGCCGGTACTTCGTGCGGCTCATCGAGCACCCCGAGATCATGCGGCTGTGCACCAGGTACGGCCTGCCTCGACCGCTCGTCATGCGCTTCGTCCTCAAGCTGCTGTCCGACTGTTACGAACCCCGCGGGGGCGACGTCGTCGACCGCGTCATCGCGGGCCTGACGAGGGTGGTGCCATCGGCATGACCGATCCTGGTGCGACGGCAAGGAAGCCGTCATCGCTGTTCACGCAGTCACCACCCAGCCCCTCGGACCCGGGCCGACGCAACGATGCGCGGACGCCCGGCGGCAGCACTCCCGACTTGCCCCAGCGCGCCCCCCGGAGAGCAGACCGATGACCAACCCGTACGTGCCCGTCCTCGTCCTGATGGGGATCGGAGCCGTCCTGGCTCTCGGCGGGGTCGCCGCGAGCGCCGTGATCGGCCCCAAGAGGTACAACCGCGCCAAGCTCGACGCGTACGAGTGCGGCATCGAGCCCACGCCGCACGCGGTCGGCGGAGGGCGCTTCCCGATCAAGTACTACCTCGTCGCGATGACCTTCATCATCTTCGACATCGAGGTGGTCTTCCTCTACCCGTGGGCGGTGGACTTCACGGTCCTGGCCACCTTCGGGCTCGTCGCCATGCTGAGCTTCCTCGCCCTGATCACCGTGCCGTTCGTCTACGAATGGCGCCGTGGCGGGTTCGAGTGGGACTAGCCGGAACCAGTTAGGGAGAACGCAGATGGGGATCGAAGAGGCTCCCTCGGGCTTCTTGCTCACGAGCGTGGAGAACCTCGCGGGGTACTTCCGCAAGGCGTCGCTGTGGCCGGTGACGTTCGGCCTGGCGTGCTGCGCCATCGAGATGATGGCGGCCGGCGCGTCGCGCTACGACCTGTCCCGCTTCGGCATGGAGGTCTTCCGGGCCTCGCCGCGGCAGGCCGACCTGATGATCGTCGCGGGTCGCGTGAGCCAGAAGATGGCGCCTGTGGTGCGCCAGGTCTACGACCAGATGTCCGAGCCCAAGTGGGTGCTGTCGATGGGCGTGTGCGCGTCGAGCGGCGGCATGTTCAACAACTACGCGATCGTGCAGGGCGTCGACCACATCGTGCCGGTCGACATCTACCTGCCCGGCTGCCCGCCGCGCCCCGAGATGCTCATCAACGCGATCCTCGCGCTGCACGAGCAGATCCAGGCCGAGCCGCTGGGCGTGAACCGGCGCGAGGCGGCGAAGGCCGCGGAGGCCGCGGCCCTCGAGGCGACCCCCACGTTCCAGATGAAGGGACTGCTGCGGTGACGAGCACCAACGACGGCTCGACGGGCCGGCCCGCGGACGACGTCCAGCGCGAGAAGGTCGCGAAGGGCGACGTCCCCGGCGACGAGCTCGTGACCGGGCCGGAGACGGGCGGCCGCGAGCCGCTCGAGGTCGTCGAGGTCCGCACGGGCAT
Source organism: Oerskovia paurometabola (assembly GCF_016907365.1). NCBI lineage: Bacteria > Bacillati > Actinomycetota > Actinomycetes > Micrococcales > Cellulomonadaceae > Oerskovia > Oerskovia paurometabola. The sequence continues at coordinate 1,147,833 of NZ_JAFBBV010000001.1, forward strand.
GTTCGGGGCCAAGGGCTCGGGCGACACCTCGGGGTACGGCGGGCTCGTGCGGCCCGTGGTGCTGCCGGGGCCGAGCGCTCGCCCGTACGGCGGCTGGTTCGACGAGGCCGTCGACGTCCTGGCCGAGGTCCTCGCCGAGGGCGGCGTGCGCTTCGAGGACGCGGTCGAGCAGGTCGTGGTGGACCCCCCGGGGCGCCACGCCGAGCTCACGCTGCACGTGCGCCGCGACCACGTCGTGACGGTCGCCCGCGCGCTGCGCGACGAGCAGGACCTGCGCTTCGAGCTGAGCATGGGCGTGAGCGGCGTGCACTACCCGCACGACGTGGGCCGTGAGCTGCACGCCGTCTACCACCTGACGTCGGTGACCCACGGGCGCAGCCTGCGCCTCGAGGTCTCCGTCCCCGACGCGGACCCGCACATCCCGTCGAGCACGTCGGTCTACCCGTCCAACGACTGGCACGAGCGCGAGACGTGGGACTTCTTCGGGATCGTGTTCGACGGCCACCCGGCCCTCGCCCGCATCGAGATGCCCGACGACTGGCCGGGCCACCCGCAGCGCAAGGACTATCCGCTCGGCGGCATCCCGGTCGAGTACAAGGGCGCCACGGTGCCCCCGCCGGACCAGAGGAGGTCGTACTCGTGAGCACCACCACCCCCCACGCCACGAAGGCGCCGTACGGGGACTTCGACCCGAGCATCCCCAGCTTCGAGGCCTCGGGCGGCGACTGGGCGGACATCGCCGCAGAGGCCACCCAGCTGGGCGAGGAGCGCATCGTCGTCAACATGGGCCCCCAGCACCCGTCCACGCACGGCGTGCTGCGGCTCATGCTCGAGATCGACGGCGAGACGGTGACCGAGGCCCGCTGCGGCGTCGGCTACCTGCACACGGGCATCGAGAAGAACATGGAGTACCGGACGTGGACCCAGGGGGTCACGTTCTGCACCCGCATGGACTACCTCGCCCCCCTCTTCCAGGAGACCGCGTACTGCCTCGCGGTCGAGAAGCTCCTCGGGATCACGGACGACGTGCCCGAGCGCGCGAGCATCATCCGCGTCCTCATGATGGAGCTCAACCGGATCGCGTCGCACCTCGTCTGCCTGGGCACGGGCGGCAACGAGATGGGCGCGACGACCGTCATGACCATCTCCTTCACGGCGCGCGAGGAGATCCTGCGCGTCTTCGAGGCCGTCACGGGCCTGCGCATGAACCACGCGTACGTGCGCCCCGGCGGCGTGGCGCAGGACGTCCCGCCGGACGTCGTCGCCCAGATCCGCAAGGCCGACCCGCTGATCCGCGGCTACCTCGGCCAGCTCGGCGACCTCATGCTGGCCAACCCCATCTTCAAGGGACGCCTCCAGGGCGTCGGGCACCTCAACCTCTCGGGCTGCATGGCGCTCGCGATCACGGGCCCGGTGCTGCGCTCGACCGGCCTGCCGTACGACGTGCGCAAGGCCGCCCCGTACTGCGGCTACGAGACGTACGACTTCGACGTCCCCACCTCGGACGAGGCCGACTGCTACTCGCGCGTCGTGCTGCGCCTCGAGGAGTGCTACCAGTCGTTGCGGATCGTCGAGCAGTGCCTCGAACGCCTCGAGGCCACGGCGGGCCAGCCCGTCATGGTCGCCGACAAGAAGATCGCGTGGCCCGCTCAGCTCGCGGTCGGCGCGGACGGTCAGGGCAACTCGCTCGACCACATCCGCGAGATCATGGGCACCTCGATGGAGGCCCTGATCCACCACTTCAAGCTGGTCACCGAGGGCTTCCGGGTCCCGGTCGGGCAGGTGTTCCAGTCGGTCGAGCACCCTCGTGGCGAGCTCGGCGTGCACCTGGTGTCCGACGGCGGCACGCGCCCCTACCGGGCCCACTTCCGTGATCCTTCGTTCAACAACCTGCAGGCGGTCGCCGTGATGTGCGAGGGCGGCCAGGTCGCCGACGTCGTCGTCGCGGTCGCCTCGCTCGACCCGGTGCTGGGAGGGGTGGACCGATGACGCTCGAGGCCAGGAGGTCCGGATACGACGAGGCGACGTACGCGCGCCTCGCCACGGACACCGCGGCGATCATCGCCCGGTACCCGGAGAAGAGGTCCGCGCTGCTGCCCATGCTGCACCTGGTGCAGTCGGAGGACGGCTACGTCTCGCGCGACGGCATCGCGTTCTGCGCCGAGCAGCTCGGCATCACGGCCGCCGAGGTGTCGGCCGTCGCGACCTTCTACACGCAGTACAAGCGCCACCCCAACGGCACCTACACCGTCGGCGTGTGCACCAACACGCTGTGCGCGATCATGGGCGGCGACGAGATCTTCGACGAGCTCTCGGAGCACCTGGGCGTCGGGCACGACGAGACGACGGACGACGGCGCGATCACCCTCGAGCGCGTCGAGTGCAACGCGGCGTGCGACTACGCGCCCGTCGTGATGGTCAACTGGGAGTTCTTCGACAACCAGACCCCCGCGGGTGCCACGCAGCTCGCCGACCGCCTCCGGGCTGGAGAGGACGTCGCCCCCACGCGCGGCGCGGCCTCGGTCTGCACGTTCAAGCAGATGAGCCGCGTGCTCGCCGGGTTCTCGGACGGCCGCGCGGACGAGGGCGTCGGGGCCGGCGGCCCCACGCTCGCCGGGCTACGGCTCGCGCGCGAGCACGACTGGACCGCACCGGGCGGGGCAGCTCCGGAACAGGTCGACGAGCCGGCCACGGACACGGGTGCGGCGGCCGCGGCGGGCGCCTCCGCCGTCGGGCGTGAGCAGTCCAGCGCCGAGCGCACGCCCACCACGCCCGCCGACGCCACGGGCGAGAAGCCAAGGACTCGGGCCTGCGCGGCCGAGGCGGCGCCGGGTTCCCCACGGGCATGAAGTGGGGCTTCCTGCCCGCGCCCGACGGCGGCCCCCGCTACCTCGTCGTCAACGCCGACGAGTCCGAGCCGGGGACCTGCAAGGACATCCCGCTCATGCTCGCGAGCCCCCAGCTCCTGATCGAGGGCGTGGCCATCACGTCGTACGCGATCGGGTGCGACCACGCGTTCATCTACGTGCGCGGCGAGGTCCTGCACGTGTACCGCCGCCTGCTGCGGGCCGTCGAGGAGGCCTACGCGGCCGGGTACCTGGGCAAGGACATCCAGGGCTCGGGCTTCGACCTCGACGTCACGGTCCACGCGGGCGCGGGGGCGTACATCTGCGGCGAGGAGACCGCGCTGCTCGACTCGCTCGAGGGCCTGCGCGGCCAGCCGCGACTCAAGCCCCCGTTCCCCGCGGTCGCGGGCCTGTACGCGCGGCCCACCGTGGTCAACAACGTCGAGTCGGTCGCGAGCGTCCCGGCGATCGTCAACGAGGGCGCCGACTGGTTCAAGTCCATGGGCACCGAGCGCTCGGCAGGGCACGGGCTGTTCTCGCTCTCGGGGCACGTGGTCCGTCCGGGACAGTACGAGGCGCCGCTCGGCATCACGCTGCGCGAGCTCCTCGACATGGCCGGCGGGGTCCGCGGCGGCAACCGCCTGAAGTTCTGGACGCCGGGCGGGTCCTCGACGCCCCTGTTCACCGACGCGCACCTCGACACCCCGCTCGACTACGAGTCGGTCGCGGCGGCGGGCTCGATGCTCGGCACGCGCGCGCTGCAGATCTTCGACGAGACCACGTGCGTGGTGCGGGCCGTGAGCCGGTGGATGGACTTCTACGCGCACGAGTCGTGCGGCAAGTGCACCCCGTGCCGCGAGGGCACGTACTGGCTCAAGCAGATCCTGCGCCGCATCGAGACCGGCACGGGCACCGAGGGAGACCTCGACGTCCTGCTCGACACGTGCGACAACATCCTCGGCCGCGCGTTCTGCGCGCTCGGCGACGGTGCCACCTCGCCCGTCACGAGCAGCATCGCGCTGTTCCGCGAGGAGTACGAGGCGCACATCACCGGGCGCGGCTGCCCGTTCGACCCCTCGGCCGCCGCGCTGTTCGACTACACGCCCCGGCGTGCCCCGCAGGCCCTGACGGCAGGAGCGCACTGATGACGACCACGACGCCCGGCCCGTCGAGCGCGGTCGCGGCGGGAGGCGCGAAGCCCCCCGCCCGCCCCGACGACGTGTCGTTCACGATCGACGGCATCGAGATGGCCGTGCCCAAGGGCACCCTGGTCATCCGTGCCGCCGAGCAGGTCGGCATCCAGATCCCGCGGTTCTGCGACCACCCGCTGCTCGCCCCCGCGGGCGCGTGCCGCCAGTGCCTCGTCGAGGTCGCCACCCCCGACCGCGAGGGCAACGTCCGCCCCATGCCCAAGCCGCAGGCCTCGTGCACGCTCGAGGCCACGCCGGGCATGGTCGTCAAGACCCAGCACACCTCCGCTGTCGCCGACAAGGCGCAGCACGGCGTCATGGAGCTCCTGCTCATCAACCACCCGCTCGACTGCCCGGTGTGCGACAAGGGCGGCGAGTGCCCCCTGCAGAACCAGGCCATGAGCAACGGGCGCGCGACGAGCCGCTTCGTCGACGTCAAGCGCACGTTCCCCAAGCCCATCGCGATCTCGACCGAGATCCTGCTCGACCGCGAGCGCTGCGTCCTGTGCCAGCGCTGCACCCGGTTCTCCGCAGAGATCGCGGGCGACGCGTTCATCGACCTGCAGAAGCGCGGCGCGCAGCAGCAGATCGGCCGGTACGACGCGCGCGTCCTGGGGTTCGCGGACGGTGACGCGGAGCCGAGCACTCCCGCGGCGGCGATGCCCTACGGCGCGCAGGCCGGGTTCGAGGCCCCCGTCGGGGCGGCCCTCGAGGACGAGTCCGGTCGCCCGTTCGCGTCCTACTTCAGCGGCAACACCGTGCAGATCTGCCCGGTCGGGGCCCTCACGGGCGCGGCGTACCGTTTCCGCTCGCGGCCCTTCGACCTGGTCTCCACCCCGGGCGTCGGCGAGCACGACGCGTGCGGGTCCGCGATCCGCGTCGACCACCGCCGCGGCGTCGTGCTGCGGCGCCTGGCGGGCGAGGACCCGCTGGTCAACGAGGAGTGGATCACCGACAAGGACCGCTTCGCGTTCCACTGGCAGGACGCACCGGACCGCCTGACCCACCCGCTCGTGCGCGACCGCGAGGTCGACACCGAGGGCCGTGTCACGCGCGGCGAGCTGCGCCCCGCGAGCTGGGCCGAGGCCCTCGAGGTCGCGGCCGACGGACTGTCTCGGGCCCGCGCGGCGGGCGGCGTCGGGGTCCTCCCCGGCGGTCGCCTGACCGTCGAGGACGCCTACGCGTACGGCAAGTTCGCCCGCGTGGTCCTGGGCACCAACGACGTCGACCACCGCGCCCGCGTGCACTCGGCCGAGGAGGCCGACTTCCTGGCCCACCGCGTCGCGGGCACGGGGCTGGGCGTGACGTTCGACGAGCTCGAGAAGGCTCCCGCCGTGCTCCTCGTGGCCCTCGAGGCGGAGGAGGAGGCGGGCGTCACGTTCCTGCGCCTGCGCAAGGGCGTGCAGAAGCGTGGCCTGCGGGTCTTCTCGATCGCCCCCTTCGCGAGCCGGGGCGTGCAGCGCCTCGACGGCACGCTCCTGCGGGCAGCGCCCGGCACCGAGCCCGAGTGGCTCGACGCGCTCGCCTCGGGCACGCAGACCCTGTTCGGCCACGAGGGCGCCGTGGGCCCCGACGCGCCCGAGTCGGTCGACGAGCCCACCGAGGTCTCGGCTCTGCGCGAAGCGCTCGCACGGCCCGGAGCCGTGGTCCTCGTGGGCGAGCGTCTCGCCGGCGTCCCGGGCGGGTACTCGGCGCTGCTGCGCCTGGTCGAGAGCACGGGAGCACGGCTCGCGTGGGTCCCGCGCCGGGCGGGGGAGCGCGGCGCGGTCGAGGCAGGCACGCTGCCGGGCCTCCTCCCGGGCGGACGCCCCGTGCCCGACGCCGCAGCACGCGTCGACGTGGCCGTCACCTGGGGCGTCGAGCACCTCCCGGAGGCGACCGGACGCGACACGGGGGAGATCCTCGACGCGCTGTCCGTGGGGCAGCTCGGCGGGGTGCTCGTCGGCGGCCTGCACACCGACGACCTGCCCGACCCCGACCACGCGCGTCGCGCGCTGGGCGCCGCAGGCTTCGTCGTGTCCCTCGAGGTCCGTGCCTCGGACGTCACGGCGCTCGCGGACGTGGTCCTGCCCGTGGCCCCGCCGGTCGAGAAGGCCGGGGCGTTCGTGAGCTGGGAGGGCCGCGTGCGGACCTTCCCCGCGGCGCTCGCCACGACCGCGATGCCCGACCACCGCGTCCTGGACGCGCTCGCCGACGCCGCGGGAGTCACGCTCGGGACCCGGACGCTCGACGAGGTCCGGTCCGAGATCGACCAGCTCGGCACCTGGGACGGCGAACGCTCGGCGGCACCCGCCGCCGCGGCCGCCGAGCCGCCCGCAGTCGCGCCGGGCACCGCGGTGCTCGCCGGGTGGCGGCTGCTCCTCGACGCAGGCCGCGGCCAGGACGGCGAGCGGTTCCTCGCCGGCACCGCCAAGCGCCCCGTCGCCCGCCTGTCCGCGACGACCGCCGCTGCGGCCGACCTCTTCGAGGGCGACGTCGTGCGGGTCTCGACCGACCGCGGGTCGATCGAGCTGCCCGTCGTGGTGACCGACATGGTCGAGCACGTCGTGTGGCTCCCGCTCGGCTCGCAGGGGTCGCAGGTCCACCGCGACCTCGGCGTCGCGCCGGGGACGCTCGTGCGGATCGAGCCCGCCGCGCGGTCCACCGTGACCGCACGGTCCACCCAGCCCACCGACGGGGGAGCATCATGACCGGTCTGCTGAACCTGGCCCTGGCCTCCGAGGCGGCCCTGGTCACGGAGACTCCGGGAGTACCGGGGATCGCGGCCGACTTCTCGCAGGACAACGGCTGGACCTACCTGGTCAAGGCCGTCCTCATCATCGTGTTCCTGCTCACGAGCGTGCTCATCGCCATCTGGTTCGAGCGCAAGGTCGTGGCCCGCATGCAGGTCCGTCCCGGACCCAACGTGCACGGGCCCTTCGGGCTGCTCCAGTCGCTCGCGGACGCCATGAAGCTGCTGCTCAAGGAGGACCTCACGGTCTCCGCGGCGGACAAGTTCGTGTACATCCTGGCGCCCATGATCGCGGTGTTCTGCTCGTTGCTGACGTTCGCGGTCATCCCCTTCGGGCCGAACGTCACGATCCCGTTCACGGACTACTCGACGCCCGCACAGCTCACCGACTTCCCCGTCGCGGTGCTCTACATCCTGGCGTGCGCCTCGGTGGGCGTGTACGGGATCGTGCTCGGCGGCTGGTCCTCGGGCTCCACCTACCCGCTGCTCGGCGCGGTCCGCTCGACGGCCCAGGTCATCAGCTACGAGCTCGCGATGGGCCTGGCCCTGGTGAGCGTGTTCATCATGGCCGGCTCGATGTCGACCTCGGAGATCGTCGACTCCCAGACGCGCGTCTGGTGGGCCCTCATCCTCATCCCGAGCTTCGTCATCTACATCATCGCGATGATCGGCGAGACGAACCGCCTGCCGTTCGACCTCCCGGAGGCCGAGGGCGAGCTCGTCTCGGGCTACATGACCGAGTACTCGTCCATGAAGTTCGCCTGGTTCTTCCTCGCCGAGTACATCAACATGATCAACGTCTCGGCCGTGGCGACCACGCTCTTCCTGGGCGGGTGGCGCGCCCCCTGGCCGCTGTCCGCGATCAACGACGGCATGTTCAACGAGGGCTGGTGGCCCATCCTCTGGTTCCTCGTCAAGGTCTGGGCCTTCATGTTCGTGTTCGTGTGGGTCCGCGGGACGCTCCTGCGCCTGCGGTACGACCAGTTCATGAAGTTCGGCTGGAAGATCCTCATCCCGGCCGCGCTCGCCTGGATCGTCGTGCTCGCGGTCGTCCAGGGCATGATCCGCTTCGGCGACGTCGACAACCGCACGATCCTCGTCGCTGCCGGTGCGCTGTTCGCCGTCGCGCTGCTCGCGATCTTCCTGTGGCCCGCCCGCAAGGAACCCGGAGGGGGAGCCGGAGACGCCGGGGGAGCGACGCCGTCGGGCACCTCGCCCTACCGCAAGGCGGCCACCGCCTCGCCCGAGCCCTTCGACGCCTTCGCGGGCGGCTTCCCCGTCCCGCCGCTGCCCGGCCAGTCCCTGCCCAGCGCCTCGCGCCGAGCCCGGCGCCTGGTCCCCGAGGGCAGCCCGCCATCCGGCGGGGGCCCCGCAGCTCCCGACGCCCAGGACGAGGAGGTCCCCCGTGGCTGACTACGAGTCGTTGATCCCCCAGAGGAAGGGGCTCGGCGGGCTGCTCGCGCCCGTCGCCGGATTCGGGGTCACGTTCTCCTCGATGTTCAAGCCGACCGTGACCGAGCAGTACCCGTTCGAGAAGGTGCCGACCAAGCCCCGCTACCACGGTCGCCACCAGCTCAACCGGTACGAGGACGGCCTCGAGAAGTGCATCGGGTGCGAGCTGTGCGCCTGGGCCTGCCCCGCGGACGCGATCTACGTCGAGGGAGCGGACAACTCCGCGCTGCCCGACGGGGCGCACCGCTCGCCCGGCGAGCGCTACGGCAGCGTCTACCAGATCAACTACCTGCGCTGCATCTTCTGCGGGCTGTGCATCGAGGCGTGCCCCACGCGGGCCCTGACGATGACCAACGAGTACGAGCTCACCGGACCGACCCGTGAAGGGCTGATCTGGGAGAAGGAAGACCTGCTCGCGCCGCTGCGCGAGGGCATGCTCGCCGCCCCGCACCCCATGGTGCCCGGGACGACCGACACCGACTACTACCGGGGAGAGGTGACCGGGCCCGTGCCCGAGCAGATCGACTGGGTGCGCGAGCACAGGCCCGACGACCCGACCTTGCCGCCCGTCGAGGACCCCGCCGCCGCACGGCGCCCCGAGGTCCGGAAGGTGGTCCGGTGACCGTCAGCGGGGGAGAGGTCGTCCTGTTCTGGGTCCTCGCCCCGCTCATGGTGCTGGCCGCGCTCGGCCTGCTGTTCGCCCGCAAGGCCGTGCACGCCGCGATCTGCGTCGTGTTCGTCATGATCAGCCTCGCGATCCTCTACATCGCGCAGGAGGCGGCGTTCCTGGGCGTCGTGCAGATCGTGGTCTACACGGGCGCCGTCATGATGCTCTTCCTGTTCGTGCTCATGCTCGTGGGCGTCGACGCGTCGGACTCGCTCGTCGAGACCATCCGCGGCCAGCGCCTCATCGGGGTGCTGCTCGGGCTGGGGCTCGGCTCGGTGCTGGTCGGGGTCGTCGCACAGGCGACGTTCCCGCCCTCGGTCGGGCTCACGGCGGCCAACGCCGAGTCCAACCCCGTCGCGCTCGCCCGCATCCTGTTCGCCGACTACGTGTTCGCGCTCGAGGTCGTCGGCATCCTGCTCGTGACCGCGGCGATCGCGGCCCTCGTCCTGACGCACCGGCGCCGGCTCGTGCCGCGCGTCGGGCAGCGGCAGATCTCCGACGCCAAGGTCGCCGCGCTCGCCGAGGGCGGGCTCCTGACCCCGCTGCCGGCGCCGGGCGTCTACGCGCAGAACAACGCGATGGACACCCCCGCGCTCGACCCGCAGGGTCGCCCCATCGAGCACTCGGTCTCGCGCATCCTGCGCATCCGCGGGCAGGAGCGCTCCGCGGGACGGATCCTCGCCAAGGAGCGGGCCGTGCTCGCCGAGCACGAGCCCGAGCTGACGGCCCGGCGCTTCCCCGAGCTCACGGCCGCCACCGACGAGGAGGCCGCCGCGGACCTGTCGGGCGAGGCGCCGGTGCCTGCGGCCGAGCCGGGGGCCTTCCCGACCGACACCACGTCCGGGCCGACCACCGAGCACGGGAAGGAGAGCTGACATGGAGCTGACCAACTACCTGGTGCTCGCCGCGATCCTCTTCGCGATCGGCGCGACGACCGTGCTGCTGCGACGCAACGCGATCATCGTCTTCATGGGCATCGAGCTCATGCTCAACGCCACCAACCTGACGTTCGTGACGTTCGCCCGCATGCACGGTGACCTCCACGGTCAGGTCATCGCCTTCTTCGTGATGGTGGTGGCCGCGGCCGAGGTCGTCGTGGGGCTCGCGATCATCGTGGCCATCTTCCGTACCCGCCGCTCGGCCTCGGTCGACGACGTCAACCTGCTGAAGAACTGAGAGGGCAGGCATGCCAACGGTGACTCTGCTTCCAGCCCTCGCGCACGTCGTGCCGGCCGCGCTGCCGACCCAGGAGATCGTCCCGGCCTCGACCGTCGTGCCCGGGCCGTTCCTGCTGGCCCCGCTGCTGATCCTGCTGCCGCTCCTGGGGGCCGCGGTCCTGCTGCTCGCGGGACGGCGCAGCGACCGGTGGGGCGCGTGGTTCGGGGTGCTCATGTCGGGCGGCGCGTTCATCGTCGCGCTGGTGGTGTTCTTCTCGATGCTGGGCCTGCCCGCCGACGAGCGGGTGGTCGACCACCGGCTCTTCGACTGGATCGCTGCAGGCGGGCTCGACGTGGGCGTGGGCCTGCGGCTCGACCCGCTGTCCATGACGTTCGTGCTGCTCGTGACGTTCGTCGGCACGCTCATCCACGTCTACGCGGTCGCGTACATGGAGCACGACAAGGACAAGCGCCGGTTCTTCGCGTACCTCAACCTGTTCGTCGCGGCCATGCTGGTCCTGGTCCTCGCGGACTCCTACCTCGTGCTGTTCGTCGGCTGGGAGGGCGTGGGCCTGGCCTCGTACCTGCTGATCGGGTTCTGGAACCACGAGCGGGCCAACGCGGTGGCCGCCAAGAAGGCGTTCATCATGAACCGCGTGGGCGACCTCGGCCTGATCGTCGCGCTCATGCTCATGTTCGCGGGCTTCGGCGCGGTGGACTTCGCGACGGTCTTCGCCGACGCCCCGGGGGCGGGCACGGCGCTGCTGACCGCGATCGCCCTCGCGCTCCTGGTCGCCGCGTGCGGCAAGTCGGCGCAGTTCCCGCTCCAGGCGTGGCTCGGTGACGCCATGGCGGGCCCCACGCCCGTCTCGGCGCTCATCCACGCGGCCACCATGGTCACCGCGGGCGTCTACCTGGTCGTGCGCTCGGCGCCGATCTTCGACGGAGCCCCGACGGCGCAGCTCGTCGTGGTCCTCGTCGGCGCGGTCACGCTCCTGTTCGGGGCGATCGTCGGCTGCGCCAAGGACGACATCAAGAAGGTCCTGGCGGCCTCGACGATGTCGCAGATCGGCTACATGATGCTCGCGGCCGGGCTGGGACCGATCGGGTACGCGTTCGCGATCTTCCACCTCGTGACGCACGGCTTCTTCAAGGCAGGCATGTTCCTCGGGGCGGGCTCGGTCATGCACGGCATGGACGACGGGGTCGACATGCGCCGCTTCGGCGCACTGTCGAGGTACATGAAGGTCACCTGGGTCACGTTCGGCCTGGGCTGGCTCGCGATCCTCGGGATCCCGCCGTTCTCCGGGTTCTGGTCCAAGGACAAGATCATCGAGGCGGCGTTCGTGCCGATCGACGGCCAGGAGTGGCGCGCGTGGGTCTTCGGCGGCGTCGCGCTGCTGGGAGCGGGCATCACGGCGTTCTACATGTCGCGCCTGTTCTTCATGACCTTCCACGGGCACAAGCGCTGGAACGACGGGTCGGGCAACCCCACGGGGCCTCTCTCGACCGACGGCCCCGTGCAGCACCCGCACGAGTCGCCCGCGCTCATGACGGCGCCCATGATCGTCCTCGCGGTCGGCTCGGTGGCACTGGGCGGGCTGCTCGCGATGGGCGACGTGTTCGTCGACTGGCTCTCGCCCGTCACGGGCCATGCCGAGCACGCCGAACCGGTGCTGCCGGTGTGGTCGCTCATCACGCTGACCCTGGTCCTCGTCCTGCTGGGCGTGCTCCTGGCCTGGCGTCAGTTCGCGGTGTCCCGTGTCCCGATCGTCCCGCCGCACGGTTCGGTCCTGACCCGCGCGGCCCGCAAGGACCTCTATCAGGACCAGGTCAACGAGGCCGTGTTCATGCGGCCCGGGCAGTACCTCACGCGGTCCCTCGTCTACGGGGACCGGCAGATGGTCGACGGCGGCTGGATGGGTCTTGCCGGCCTCGTCGGCGCGACAGGGGAGAAGTTGCGCGGCATGCAGAACGGATTCGTCAGGTCGTACGCGGCGACGATGCTCGCCGGCCTGATCGTGATCGTCGCGGTGGTCCTCGCCGTGACCACCGGAACAGGGAGCTGAGGGACCGATGACCACCGAGATTCCCTGGCTGACTCTCCTGATCGTCCTGCCGCTCGTCGGCGCGGCCGCCGTCTGGGGGCTGGGCGCCACGTCGGCGCGCAAGCACCTGCGGACCGTGGCGGTCGTGTTCGGCCTCGCCGAGCTCGTGCTCCTGGGCCTCGCGATCAGCGCGTTCGACACCGCCGACGCGGGCACGTACCAGCTCACCGAGACGCACGCGTGGATCCCGCAGCTCGGCGTGAGCTACGCGGTGGGGGCCGACGGGGTCGCGCTCCTGCTGGTCGGGCTGGCGGTCCTTCTCGTCCCGCTCGTGATCCTGGCGGCGTGGCGCGAGCAGGACGGCGACCTCGCGAAGCTCCGCCACTACCTGGGGCTCGTGCTGCTGCTCGAGGCGTTCATGGTCGCGGTCTTCGTGGCCCGCGACGTGTTCTTCTTCTACGTGCTGTTCGAGGCCATGCTGATCCCGGTCTACTTCATGATCGGCGGGTTCGGGGGCGGGGCGCAGCGGCGCTACGCGGCCGTGAAGTTCCTGCTGTTCTCGCTCGCGGGCGGGCTCGTCATGCTCGTCGCGGTCATCGCCCTGTACCTCAACGGGCCGGGCGGTGAGCAGGGCTTCCTGACGCAGAACCTGGTCGACCACCTCGCCGCGAACCCGCTGGCGGTGAGCACCGAGAGGCTGCTCTTCCTGGGGTTCTTCCTGGCCTTCGCGATCAAGGCGCCGCTGTTCCCGGTCCACACCTGGCTGCCCGACGCCGCCGAGCACGCCCCCGCGGGCACCTCGACGCTGCTCGTGGGCGTCCTGGACAAGGTGGGCACGTTCGGCATGCTGACGCTGTGCCTGCCGCTCTTCCCGAACGCGAGCCAGTGGGCGGCGCCCGTGGTCGTGGTGCTCGCGGTCGTCTCGATCCTCTACGGCGCGCTCATGGCGATCGGTCAGAGCGACATCATGCGGCTCATCGCCTACACCTCGGTGTCGCACTTCGGCTTCATCGTCCTCGGGATCTTCTCGTTCACGTCGCTGAGCGTCTCCGGTGCCTCGTTCTACATGTTCAACCACGGGATCTCGACGGGGGCGCTGTTCCTGCTCGCCGGGTTCCTGGTCGCGCGGCACCCCGCACGCTCGCAGCGCCTGGCCGACTACGGCGGGCTCCAGCGGGTCACGCCGGTCCTCGCGGGCACGTTCCTCGTGGCGGGTCTCTCTGCCCTGTCCCTGCCCGGTCTCTCGACGTTCGTCTCGGAGATCATGGTGCTCGTGGGGACGTTCTCCCGCAGCCACCCGGCAGCTCTCGTGGCGGTCCTGGGCGTGGTGCTCGCGGCCCTGTACGTCCTGCTGACCTACCAGAAGGTCTTCACGGGCAAGGCCCCGCAGGACCTCCTGGGAACCCCGGACCTCGGGGCGCGCGAGAAGTGGGTCGTCGCACCCCTGGTCGTGGCCCTGCTCGTCCTCGGCTTCTACCCGGCCCCGGCGCTCGACCTCGTGCGCGAGCCCGCGGACGCGACCATGACGGCCGTGGGCGTCGAGAACCCGCCCACCACCCCTGATCTCCTCAGCGTTGAAGGGAGCGACTCGTGACCACCGCAGCCGCCTTCGTGGCCCCCGTGATCGAGTGGGCCTACCTCGTCCCGGTCATCGTCGTGCTGGGTGCGGGCGTCGTCGGGGTGCTCGTCGAGGCCTTCGTGCCCGACCGTGCCCGCCGGGTGGTGCAGGTCGTGCTCGCGCTCGCCGCGCTCGCCGGGGCGCTCACGTCGATCGTCCTGCTCTGGCCCGACGTGCTCGAGCAGAGCGGTGTGAGGGTGCTCGGCGGCTCGCTCGTGGTGGACCCGTTCGGGCTGGCCGTGCAGGGGATCGTCGTGGTCCTCGCGCTCCTGGCGACGCTCGTGATCGCCGACCGCACCTCGACCAAGCAGGACGCGTTCGCTCCCACGGCCGCGGCCGTGCCGGGCTCGGCGTACGAGGACCTCGCGCGGCGGCGCGGTCTCGAGCAGACCGAGGTGTTCCCGCTCGTGCTCTTCGCGGTCGGCGGCATGATGATCTTCCCCGCGACGGGCGACCTGCTGACGATGTTCGTCGCGCTCGAGGTGCTCTCGCTTCCGCTGTACGTGCTCACGGCGCTCGCGCGGCGCCGTCGGCTCCTGTCGCAGGAGGCGTCCTTCAAGTACTTCCTGCTGGGGGCCTTCGCGTCGGCGATCTTCATCTTCGGGGTCGCGCTGGTCTACGGCTTCGCCGGTTCGGTGCGGCTCGCGGACGTGCGTGGCGCCCTCCTGGAGGGCGGCGGTCTCGACGGCATGACGAGCCTCGTGCTGCTCGGCCTCGTCATGGTGCTCGCCGGGCTGCTGTTCAAGGTGGGGGCCGCGCCGTTCCACTCGTGGACCCCTGACGTCTACCAGGGCGCCCCCACGCCTGTCACAGGCTTCATGGCGGCCTGCACCAAGGCCGCGGCCTTCGGGGCGCTCCTGCGCGTGCTGTACGTCGTCGGCTCGGCGCTGCCGCCCGACCTCCAGGAGAAGCTCGTGGTCGCGCTGTGGGTCGTCGCGATCCTCACGATGATCGTCGGGACCGTGATCGGTGTCATCCAGACCGACATGAAGCGCCTGCTCGCGTACTCGTCGATCGCGCACGCGGGCTTCCTGGTCGTGGCGCTCGTCGGGTTCGGCGAGCTGAGCGGGTTCGGCGTGCGCGCGCTGCTGTTCTACCTGCTGGCGTACGGCCTGGCGACCGTGGGAGCGTTCGCGGTCGTGACGCTCGTGCGAGAGCGCGCCCCGCAGCCCGTCGTGGTCCCCGCCGAGGCGGAGCTCGCGACGGTCGGCGCGGTGCCGGGCGCCACGGCAGCCGGGTCCGCGGGGACGTCCACCACCTCGCCCGACGGCGGAGCGGTCCTGGGCGAGGCCACGCACCTCACGGAGTGGGCCGGGCTGGGCAGGCGGAGCCCGTGGCTCGCGGGCGCGTTCGCGCTCTTCCTGCTGTCGATGGCCGGGATCCCGCTCACGGCGGGGTTCATCGCCAAGTTCACGGCGTTCCAGTCGGCCGTCGCGGTGGGCGCCTGGCCGCTCGCCCTGATCGGTGTGATCGCCTCGGCCGTCGCGGTCTTCTTCTACGTGCGGGTCATCGTGCTGATGTTCTTCACGCCCTCGCCGCGGGCCGCGTCGGACGCCGTCACGGAGCCCGGTGCAGCCGCACCGCGCGCGGACCAGGACGGCGAGCAGGTCGTCGAGGCGACAGGGGCGACAGGCGGACAGGCCCGCTCCGTGGCCGCGTTCGTGAGCCGTGTCACGGTCGTCCGGTCGGAGGGATTCACCACGATCGCCATCACGATCTGTGTGATCGGCGTCATCCTTCTCGGCGTTTTGCCGTCCTCGGTTCTCGATCTGGCCTTCGAGGCGGCTAAGTTCAGACCGTGACCACTGTGCCACCCGTCTCCACGACGGCGATCCCCCTGACCGATCCGGAGCTCGCCGCGACGCTCACCGCACGCCTCACGACCGTCGAGGCGAGGCTGAGCGACGCCGTCGCGCACTCCGACGGGCTCGCGGACTCCGCGTCCCGCCACCTCGTCAACGCCGGCGGCAAGCGCCTGCGCCCGCTCCTCGCGCTGCTGTGCGCGGAGCTGGGCGACGGCGCCAGGCCGGAGGTGGTGGAGGCGGCCGTCGTCGTCGAGCTCACCCACCTGGCCTCGCTCTACCACGACGACGTCATGGACTCCGCGCCCGTGCGCCGCGGTGCTCCGTCGGCGCACGCCGTGTGGGGCAACTCGGTCGCGATCCTCATCGGAGACCTGCTCTTCGCCCGTGCGGCGTCGACGGTCGCGGCGCTGGGGCCCGAGGCCGTCCTCATCCAGGCGCGCACCTTCGAGCGGCTGTGCCTCGGCCAGCTCCACGAGACGACGGGCCCCTCGGAGTCCGACGACCCGGTCGAGCACTACCTGGGCGTCCTCGCGGACAAGACCGCTTCGCTGCTCGCGACCTCGGCCCGGCTCGGCGCGATGTTCGGCGGTTGCGACCAGGCCGTCGTCGAGGTCGTCGCCGAGTACGGCGAGAAGCTCGGTGTCGCCTTCCAGCTCGCCGACGACGTGCTCGACCTCGCTTCCTCGGGCGCCGAGTCCGGCAAGACACCGGGCACGGACCTGCGGGAGAAGGTGCCGACCATGCCGGCGCTGCTGCTGCGCGCACGCGTCGCGGCAGGGACGGGGACCGCGGCCGACGCCGCTCTCGTCGACCTCCTGGACTCGGATCTCTCGGGGGACGAGGAGCTCGCTGCCGCGGTCGCCGCGCTGCGGGCCCACGAGGTCCTCGGGGAGACCCGGGCGCTGGCCGTCGGGTGGGCTCGCGCGGCGATCGACGAGCTCGAGCCCCTGCCGGCCGGACCGGTCAAGGAGGCGCTCGTCGCGTTCGCCCAGGCACTGGCGGACCGCGCGGCCTGAGACCTCTCGCCACCGCAGCAGCACGAACCCCTGGGGGCGGTGCGCACGACCCACGGGTCCTGCGCACCGCCCTCGGTCGTGGTGCGCGGGCGGTGGGCGGGCGGCCGGTGGCCGCGTGGGGTGCAGGGCCGTCCGGCACCGTCTCGGCTCGTGGACGTGGGCCGGACCTCCCGGGGCCCCGGCGCGACGTCCGGCAGCGCGACGTCGGGCGCTGCCGCCTGCGGAGATGCCCAGGGAAATCTACTGCCAGTTGAGAACTGGGCAGTTCTCCCCATCCAGTGGATGTCAGAGCACCCCGCTCGTGCCGCTATCCTCGAACCCGCGACGGGTAGGGGCACCTGGCAGGAACGGCCCTGGACACCGGTGGCACCACTCGCACCCACGGAGATTCTGTGACCTTCCTTTCCCGGCTCTACGACAAGCGGCGCACCGTCGCCTCGGTCGGCACCGTGTCGATCTTCTCGACGCTCCTGGTCGCGTTCGCGGTGACCTACGAGGGTCAGGCGACCGCGGACGTCGAGCTGAACGACTCCGGCGTGTGGGTCACCCGGACGTCGGGAGGTGCGCTGGGGCGGTTCAACTTCGAGTCCCAGGCGCTCGACGGCTCCCTGCTCGCGGGCTCTGCGTCGTTCGACGTGCTCCAGGACGCCGGCAGGGTGCTCCTGGTCGACGACGGCGCGGGATCGGTGAGCCCCGTCGACGTGGCGCGGCTCAAGCTCGACGGGTCCGTCCGTCCTCCGACCGGTGCGCAGGTCGCGATGGGAGGCTCCACGGTCGCGGTCCTGGACGGCAAGGAGGGCCTGCTGTGGGTCATGCCGTTCTCGGCCGCGCCAGGCTTCGACGCCGAGTCGACCGAGCCGACCGCGGAGGTCGGTGGCGACGGTGAGGTCCAGGTCTCCCAGGACGGCACGGCCTACGTCGTGGTCCCGGCGACGGGCAAGCTCACCAAGGTCGTGACCTCGCCTGCCGGGGAGGCGCAGGAGGTCACGACGACGAGCGTGCCGGTCAAGGACGGGGACGACGTCGAGGTCACGACCGTCGGCGCCGAGGCAGTGGTGCTCGACCGGACGTCCTCGCGGCTCGTGCTGCCCGGGGGCGAGACCGTCGACCTCGCGGACGGCGCGGACGCGCGGCTCCAGCAGCCGGGTGCGAAGACGCCCGACGTCGCGGTCGCGACCGCGTCCGGGCTCGTGCTGCAGCCGCTCGGCGGTGGGAAGGCCGTGACGCGGGCCGCGTCGGGGACGCCGTCGGCACCCGTGCAGCTCGGCGGGTGCACCTACGGTGCCTGGTCGCAGACCGGTCAGGTGCTCCGTGACTGCGAGGGGACGGACGACGACGTCGACCGGCGCCTGGAGGGCGTGGACCCCCAGGGGCGGCTCGAGTACCGGGTCAACCGCAAGGCGATCGTGCTGAACGACCTGGCCGCCGGCACGCTGTGGATGGCCGCCGACCAGTACGAGAAGGTCGAGGACTGGGAGCTGGTCCTGCCGGAGCAGGCCGAGGGCGAGGAGTCCGACGCCGAGCTCACGACCCCGGAGCAGGTCGACCAGTTCGTCCTCGACCGCAGCCAGCCCAACCAGCCGCCGCAGCCCCAGGACGACGTGTTCGGCGTCCGCCCCGGACGTACCACGCTCCTGCCCGTGCTGGGCAACGACGTCGACCCCGACGGTGACGTCATGACGGCGACGCTCGTGGGCGAGGGGCCCGGCAGCGCCGAGATCCAGTCGGTGCTGGGGGGTGCGGCCCTCCAGGCCGTCGTGGGCGCGGACGCGCAGAAGGGGCACTCGACGTTCCGGTACTCGGTGAGCGACGGTCGTGGCGGGGTCGCAGAGGCCGGCGTGCAGCTCCAGGTCTCGCCGTGGGGCGAGAACGCGGCGCCCGTGCAGACGGGGGAGCCGGTGCTGGTCGTCGAGCAGGGCAAGTCGGCCCAGATCAAGGTGCTCCCGTTCTTCCGGGACCCGGACGGTGACGACCTCTACCTCGCGGCCGCGTCGGCGACCTCGGCCGGCGACGAGGTGCGCTCGCGGCCGGACGGGTCGGTCGAGTTCCGCGACGGCGGCACGTCGACGGGGCGCAAGACCGTCAAGATCATGGTCGCCGACGGGCAGGGCGAGGTCTTCGAGGGCATCCTGCACGTCGACGTGTCCGGCGCCGGCCAGCTCGCGCCGGTGGCGGTCGCCGACCACGTGGTCGTCCCGGCCGGTCAGCCCGTGACCGTCGAACCCCTGCGCAACGACTACGACGCCAACGGGGACGATCTGCGCCTGACCACGGTCGCCGAGTCCGCCCCCGCCCAGATCACGCCGAACTACGACGCGGGCACGTTCCAGTTCCTCTCGAACGAGCCCCGGTCCTACGACCTGACGTACCAGGTCTCCGACGGTCCGAACGCGACGACGGGCCTGGTCCGCGTCGACGTCCTGCCGGCCTCCGCGGCCGAGGGCCCGCCCATCGTGGTCTCCGACACGGCTCTGCTGCCCTCGGGCGGGAGCACCCTCGTGGACGTGCTCGCCAACGACTCGGACCCCGCAGGCGGGGTCCTGGTGGTGCAGTCGGTCAGGGTGCCCGACGACGCGGGCGTCTCGGTCGCCGTCCTGGCCCACCAGATGCTGCGGATCACCGAGATCCGTCGCCTCGAGGCGCCCGTCACGGTCGAGTACACGGTGTCCAACGGAAACCAGTCCACGACCGGTCAGGTGCGGATCGTCCCGGTCCCGGCGCCCGTCAAGCTCCAGCCGCCGAACGCCGCGGCCGACGAGGCCACGGTGCGTGTCGGTGACGTGGTCACGATCCCGGTCCTGAAGAACGACACGCACCCCGACGGCCTCGAGCTGTTCCTCCAGGACGAGCTCGAGCAGGGGGTCGCGCCCGAGCAGGGCGAGATCTTCGCGTCCGAGGGGAACCTGCGGTTCAAGGCGGGGGCCGAGGCCGGCACCGCGTACGCGATCTACCGGGTCCGGGACAAGAACGGCCAGGAGGACTCGGCCCAGGTCACGATCCACATCCGCGACGGCGAGGAGAACTCCCCGCCGCAGCCCCTGCCGGTCCAGATGCGCGTCCTGACCGGTGCGAGCGTGCGCACGGTCGTGCCGCTCGACGGGATCGACCCCGACGGCGACTCGGTCCAGCTCACCGGGATCGCCTCCCAGGCGAGCCAGGGCAGGGCCTACGTCGAGGACGGGTACCTCGTCTACGACGCCTCCGACCAGGCGACCGGTTCCGACTCGTTCACCTACTCGGTGCAGGACGCGCGCGGTGCGGTCGCGACCGGGACGGCGCAGGTCGGGATCTCCCGACCGCCTTCGGCGAACCAGCCGCCCGTCGCGATCGACGACGAGGTCACCGTCCGGCCGAGCCGGACCGTCTCCGTCGCCGCGCTGGCCAACGACACCGACCCCGACGGCGACCAGATCGCCCTGCGCTCCGCCGGGCTCGAGGCGCCCGAGGAGCTCGACGCGGAGGTCGCGGGCGACCGCATCGTGATCACCAGCCCTGCCGAGGCAGGCTCGACCTCCTTCTACTACGGCATCGAGGACGCCTACGGTGCCCGCGCCGCGGCCTCGGTCACGGTGAACGTGGACCAGGCGGCTCCGCTGCTGGCGCCCATCGCCCGCGACGACGCCGTGCCGGTCGACTCGATCCTCGGCAAGACCAGCGTGAGCGTGCCCGTACTGGAGAACGACGACGACCCCGACGGGTCCGGGGACGAGCTCACCGTGTCCACCGACGCCGTCGGTGTGAGCGTCGACAAGGACGGCGTGCTGACGGTGCCCCTCACGCAGGAGCGCCAGGTCGTCACGTACACCGTGACCGACGTCGACGGGCTGACGTCGAAGGCCTTCGTCAAGGTGCCCGGCCTGACCGAGCAGATCCCGCAGCTGCGGCCCGGGATCGCGCCGCTCGAGGTGCATGCCGGTGAGACCCTCCCGATCGACATCACCGACTACGTCCTCGTCCTGGAAGGACGCACCCCGCGACTGACCGAGGAGTCCAAGGTGTCGGCGCTCGAAGGCACCGTCGCGGTCACGGACCCCACGAACCTGACGTACACCCCGCGGGTGGACTACGCGGGCGATGCCGCGGTGTCGTTCGAGGTCACGGACGGCAGCGGCCCCGACGACCCGGACGGGCACAAGGCCCTGCTCACGCTGCCGGTCGTGGTCCTCGCGCCGAAGAACCTCCCGCCCGTGCTCTCGGCCTCCAACGTGGACGTCGCCGCCGGGGAGGAGGCGACCGTCGACCTCGCCCGCTTCGTCGACGACCCGGACGACGACCCGGTCACCTTCAAGGCCGGCGCCGTGCCGGACGGTCTCTCGCTCTCGTTCAGCGGCACGACCGCGACCGTCCAGGCCACCCCGGCGATTCCCAAGGGCACCGTGCTCAACGTCCCGATCAGCGTGACCGACGGCGAGCACCCCCCGGTCGAGGGGCAGCTCGTGGTCAAGGTCGTGGCGTCGACCCGTCCGCTGGCCAAGGCCAACGCGGACACGGTCGACAAGGCCCACCAGGGCAAGGACGTCCCGGTGGACGTCCTGTCCAACGACTCGAACCCGTTCCCCGAGACCCCGCTCAAGGTCGTCGGCGTGCCGGTGGTCGACACGGGGTCGGGCACCGCCCAGATCTCGGGCGACAAGGTCGTCGTGACACCCAGCGACACGTTCTTCGGAGTCATGGTCGTGCGCTACCGCATCCAGGACGCGACCGGTGACCCCGACCGCGAGGTCGAGGGAAGGATCCAGGTCACCGTCCAGGGGCGTCCCGACGCGCCGTCGACTCCACGGGTCGTCGAGGTGCGTTCCAAGACGGTCGTCCTCACGTGGGACCCGCCCGCGAACAACGGTGCGGAGATCACCTCGTACACCGTGCGCTCGTCGGCGGGGGACGAGCGCACGTGCGGGACGACCACGTGCACCATCGACGGCCTGACCAACAACGTGACCTACACGTTCACGGTCGTCGCCACGAACGAGGTCAACGACTCGAACGCCTCGCCGGCCTCCGCGGAGGCGCGTCCGGACGAGAAGCCGAACCGGCCCGCACCTCCCACGCTCGAGTTCGGTGACAAGTCCATCAAGCTCGCGTGGGTCAACCAGACCTACACGGACCGCTCCCCGATCACGTGCGTCAACATCCGGATCTCCGGGCCGGGCGGGAGCGCCGACAAGACCTGCGTCGCCGGGACCACCTACGAGTGGACCGGGCTGCAGAACGGTGGGTCGTACACCTTCGAGATCCAGGCGGTCAACGCGGCCCCCGACCCGTCGGAGTGGTCGGGAGCCTCGCGTCCGGAGATCCCGGCGGGCAAGCCTGCCGCCCCCGCGAAGCCTTCCGCGGCGAGGACCTCGCTGGGTGCGACGTCGCAGATGAAGATCACCTGGACGGCGCCCGACGCCAACGGTGGACCGATCAGCGGGTACACGGTGGAGGCGCTGCGCGGGGGAGCGGTCGTCTCGACGGCCTCTGCCACGGCGACGACCGCCACGATCGGCGTGCCGGCCGACAGCACCGACTACACGTTCCGGGTCAAGGCCCACAACAAGGCCACGGTGAAGTTCGGCGAGGCGGAGTTCAGCCCCGAGTCGAACCCGCAGCGCGCGTTCGCCGCGCCCGGAGCCGTCGCGGGGCTCACGGCCAAGGCCACGGGCGCCAACGGCACGGTGCAGCTCGCGTTCGGCAACGTCTCGGCGGCCGGCGCCAGGGACGGGGAGATCAGCTACGAGTGGAGCCACAACGGCTCCGGCTGGTCCGCCCTGGGAGCGAACAAGGTCGTCAGCGGTCTCAAGAACGGGATCGGCTACGACTTCTTCGTCCGCGCCGTGGTGAAGGCCGACGGCGGTCGGGGGGACGGAGCCGCCTCGAACAAGGCCAGCGCCAACCCGTACGGCCCGATCCCCACCCCGAACGTGAGCGCCTCCGGTGGGAACCAGGCCGTCGGCTTCGCGTGGAGCACCTCGGGCAACGGTCGCGACTACACGACCACGGTCACGGGAGCGGTCTCGAGCGGGGCGGCGAGCGGGAACGTCAACGTCCCGGCGGGCTACTCCGACACCAAGGAGATCTGCGTCACCGTCAAGGACACCGAGGGGCAGACGGCCCAGAGGTGCGCGGCCGCGACCTCGGACGCCAAGCCCGCACGCGACATCTGGACCTCACGAGGCAGCTCGGTCAACAACTCCCAGTGCGGCGACCCGGCGTGCGCCTACCTCGTGCTGAACATCCGCAACGCGGAACCGAACACCTCCTTCAGCACCCAGTGCTGGTCGAGCTACGGCGGCAACCACGCGTTCAGCCCGACCTCCGGCGGGTTCTCGAGCACCGCGCTGAACGGCGCCTCGCAGCGGACCGACGGGGACGGCAACTGGTCCGGGACCATGTGGTGCTTCCACGGGAACGCCGGGACCACGATCTGGGTCAAGACGAACGTGTGGGGCGACTCGAGAGCGGCGATCTGGTGACCCGCAGCACGGCCCACGCCCTACCGACAGAACGATCGACACGACGAGGAACCCCCTGATGACCACCATGACCCCCGAGCAGGCCACCTGGTTCGCTCAGACCTTCGACCGCCTGGTCGGCAACGTCGGCCAGGCCGTCCTGGGCAAGGCGCACGTCGTGCGCCTGGTCCTGACCTGCATGCTGTCGGAGGGGCACATCCTCCTCGAGGACGCCCCGGGCACGGGCAAGACGTCGCTCGCGCGCGCCCTCGCTGCGAGCGTCCAGGGAACCCAGAACCGCATCCAGTTCACGCCGGACCTGCTGCCGTCCGACGTCACTGGTGTGACGATCTACGACCAGAAGACGGCGAAGTTCGAGTTCCACCAGGGCCCGATCTTCGCGTCGATCGTGCTCGCGGACGAGATCAACCGCGCGTCGCCCAAGACGCAGTCCGCGCTCCTGGAGGTCATGGAGGAGGGGCAGATCACGGTCGACGGCGTGACGCACTCGGTCGGCCGCCCGTTCATGGTCATCGCGACGCAGAACCCGATCGAGCAGGCGGGCACGTACCGCCTGCCGGAGGCACAGCTCGACCGCTTCCTCATGAAGACCTCGCTCGGCTACCCGGACCACGCGGCCACGGTCGAGATCCTCCAGGGCGCCTCGGTGCGGGACCGCAGCGCGACCCTGCAGGCGCTCATCACGACGCAGGCCGTCGCGGAGATGGCCGACCTCGCCGCGGGCGTCCACGTCGACGGCGCGGTGCTCGAGTACATCTCGCGCCTGGCCGAGGAGACGCGCAACGCGGCCGAGTGCCGGGTCGGCGTCTCGGTGCGAGGGGCGCTCGCCCTGGTGCGCTGCGCCAAGGTGTGGGCCGCCGCGCACGGACGCAACTACGTCCTGCCCGACGACGTCAAGCAGCTCGCGCTGCCCGCCTGGGCGCACCGCCTGGTCCTCGACCCCGAGGCCGAGTTCGCCGGCGCGACCAACGACGGCGTGCTCGCGCGCATCCTCGGTGACGTCGCCGCACCGCAGGAACGCCGGTCGGCCTGACCCGATGACCACGACCGAATCTCCCGTCGCGGCGCACGGCGGACCGACTGGCGCGAACGGCCCGGGCGGCGTGCCCCGGGACGACGCGTCCCGGGCGGCGTCGCGCCCCGGCCAGGGCTCGGCCCAGGCGCCCGGCACCCCTTCCGGACGCCCGGCGCGGTCACGGCTCCTCGGACGCCGGCGCACGGCGACGGCTTCTCCGGCGTCGGCCGCCTCGCCCCTCGGCTCGGCGGCACCCGCGCGCCCGAGGTTCGCGACGCCGTCGGGCACGAGCGGGGACGAGGGCCTGGGCGCACGCCTGCGCTCGCTCCTCGCTCCGGTGACGGAGTCGGCGACGAAGGGCCTGTCCGTGGTGGCCGCGGTCGTGAGCCCCTTCGGCTGGGCGGTCCTCGTGGGGCTCGTCGCCGCCTGGTGGAGCGGACTGGCCTTCTCGTGGGTCGAGCTGCTCGCCGTCGCGGTCGTGGCGACCGTGGCGATGCTCGGTGCGATCGCGTTCGTCCGCGGGACGTTCCGCTACACCGTGAACCTCGACCTGGGGCAGCGCCGCGTCACGGTGGGGGACCGGGCCGTCGGCACACTCGAGGTGAGCAACGAGTCTCAGCGACCGCTGCTGCCCGCCGTGATGGAGCTGCCCGTCGGGGCGGGGGTCGCGTCGTTCCCCGTACCGCGGCTGCGGCCGGGGGCGAGCCACGAGGAGATCTTCACGATCCCGACCCACCGGCGCTCGGTCATCCCTGTGGGCCCGGTGCGGTCGGTGCGAGCCGACCCCCTGGGCCTGCTGCGCCGAGAGGTGGTCTGGACGGACCCCGAGGAGCTGTTCGTGCACCCGCGGACCAAGAACCTGTCGGGTTCCTCGACGGGCTTCCTGCGCGACCTCGAAGGCCGGGTCACCCAGGACATCTCCAACTCCGACGTGTCGTTCCACGCGCTGCGCGACTACGTCCCCGGCGACGACCGTCGCCACATCCACTGGAAGACCACCGCCCGCACGGGGCAGCTCATGGTCCGGCAGTTCGAGGAGACGCGGCGGTCGCACCTCGCGGTCGTGCTCTCGACCCGCGCCGAGGACTACGCCCACCCGGACGAGTTCGAGCTCGCGGTGAGCTCGTGCGGCTCGCTCGGCCTCCAGGCCATCAAGGAGGACCGCGGTCTGACCGTCCTCGTCAACGACGGCAGCCTGCGCGGGGACAACCGCGTGCGGCTCCTCGACGACCTGGCTCGGGTCGAGACGAGGTCCTTGCGCACGAGCCTCGTGGACCTGGCGCGCGTGGCCGGTGCGGCCGTCACGGACGCGTCGGTCGTCGCGCTCGTCGTGGGGAGCTCGGTCTCGCCCACCGAGCTGCGCGCCGCCTCGGCCCGGCTCCCCCAGGACGTGCGGGTCATGGCGATCCAGTGCGTCCCGGGGGCGAAGGTCAGCCGTCACCGGATCGCCGAGCTCGTCGTGCTCACCATCGGGGAGCTCGGCGACCTCCCCCTCGCGCTGCGGAGGCTGAACGACTGATGACCGAGAACGACACGCGGGGCCGGCAGGCCCCGCCGACCGGTCCCGGTACGGAACCCGGGCACACGGGCGGCACCGGCACGCGGTCGAACGTGACGACCGCACGCTCCTCGACCCGCCTGCGCGGGGCCGACGCGCCGCGTGCGGTGCGGGCGACGGGGGCCGTCGACGCGCTCGCCCTCGTCGTGATGCTGGGGGCCGCCGTGGTCGGCTTCGGCCCGGCGTGGGGTTCGGCGGGCTACCTCCTGCCCGCGCTCGGTGGCCTGGGCCTGGGGCTGGGCGTCGCGTGGCTCGGTGCCTGGCGACGCTGGGGCACCGTCACGGTCACCGCCGTGGCCATGGTCGCGTACGTGGTCCTCGGTGGGCCGTTCGCGCTGCCGGGCACGACGGTCGCCGGGGTCCTGCCGACCCTCGAGACCGTCCGGGGCCTGCTGCTGGGCTCGGTCACCGGCTGGAAGGAGAGCGTGACCTCGGTCCCGCCGCTCCAGTCCTTCCCGGAGCTGGGCGTCGTGCCCTTCCTGCTGCTCTTCCTGGCGTCGCTGGTCGCCGGCACGATCGCCTGGCGCGTCCGTGCCGGGCAGTGGGCGCTCGTCCCGGTCGTGGTCGTGTTCGTCGCCGTGATCCTGCTGGGGACCGTCGTCCCGGCGCTCCCCGTGGTCCAGGGACTCGTGCTGGTCGTCGTCGGGCTCCTGTGGGGCGCGTGGCGCGCGACCGAGGCGCGCCTCGGCGAGCGGCAGGTCCTGACGGCTGCGAGCGTCGTCGCGACCCGGCGCCTGCGCTGGCACCGTGCGCGCGGCGGCGCGGCGATGCTCGCGCTCGGGGCGGTGGCCGCGGTCCTGCTCGTCCCGCTCGTGACCCCGGACACCGAGCGGATGGTCCTGCGAGAGCAGATCGTCCCGCCGCTCGACCTGCACGAGTACGTGAGCCCGCTCGCGTCCTTCCGCAAGTACGCCAAGGAGATGACGGACGACGAGCTGTTCACGGTCGACGGGCTCCCTGCCGGGGCCCGTGTACGACTCGCGACCCTCGATACGTACAACGGGGTGGTCTACGACGTCTCGAGCGGTGCGGGCTCGGGAGTCTTCACGCGCGCCGGCGACCAGATCGCGACGGTCGCGAAGGGCACGCCTACCGACCTGACGATCACCGTCGGCGACTACCGGGGCGTCTGGCTGCCCGACGTCGGCGCCCTCGCGGGCATCGAGTACACGGGAGACCGCAGCGAGGCGCTGCGGGGGACCACCTTCTACAACTCGGAGACGGGCACCGGGGTCGTGACCGCGGGCCTGCGCCCCGGCGACACGTTCCGGCTCGACGCGATCGTCGCGCCGACGCCCTCTCCCGAGGACCTGGAGTCGTCGCACATCCTGGACGCGAAGCTCCCGAGGTCCCTCAACGTCCCGGACTCGGTCGGGGGCAAGGCCGCGCAGTTCATGGCCGAGGAGACCGACCCGGTCGTCCAGCTCAAGAACCTCGAAACGGGGCTCGAGGCGAGCGGGATCTTCTCGAGCGGCCTCGAGACCCAGCTCCCCTCGCGTCCCGGCCACTCGGCCGAGCGTATCGACACGCTGCTCGCGGCCGACGAGATGGTCGGCGACGACGAGCAGTTCGCGGTGGCCCTCGCCCTCATGGCGCAGTCGGCGGGCATCCCCGCGCGCGTCGTCATGGGCTTCTACCCGGACCAGGAGGTCTGGGAGGAGGGCACGCCGTTCGTCGCGACGGGGGCAGACGTGCACGCGTGGGTCGAGGTCCCGTTCGCGGGCTACGGCTGGGTGCCGATCGACGCCATCCCCGAGGAGGACAACAAGATCGAGCCCGAGCCCAAGAGCGACCAGGTGCCCAAGCCGCCGGTCCTCGAGGACCCGGAGCCGCCCGAGGAGCCTGCGGACGCGGAGGCAGGCACGATCGACGACGAGGAGAAGAAGGACGACGCCGAGTCTGACGCCTTCGACTGGGGACGGGCAGCCCTGGTCGCCGTCACGGTGGCCGTCCCGCTGCTCGTCCTCGCGCTGCCCCTGCTCCTGGTCCTGCTGCTCAAGTCGCAGCGCCGCAAGAGGCGCAGGTCGGCCGACAGGCCCGTCGACCGCATCAGCGGTGGCTGGCGCGAGGTGCTCGACGCCGCCACGGACCTGGGTGCTCCCGTCCCCGCGGGCGCGACCCGCCGCGAGGGCGCAGGCACGCTCGCCGAGGCGTTCCCCGTGGCGGCGGCGCCCACCGTGACCCTCGCACGCTCGGCCGACGCCACGGTGTTCGGCACCGGGGACCCGAGCGCCCAGGAGGTCGACGCCTTCTGGAGCGAGGTGGACTCGGTCCTGGTGGGCATGCGCTCCACGAGGCCGCGCGGACAACGCCTGCGTGCAGCGGTGTCGCTACGATCCCTGCGGGGTGCTCGACCGGCATGGGTCCCCTCCTGGGTCCCGGCGCTGCGCCGGTCGGCCCGATCGCCCGTCCGGACCGTGAAGAGACCACCGACCGGTTCCGGCCCGAAGCCAGGGGAGTCCTGATGTCCGAGCAGCTGAGCTGCAGCGCCTGCGGGACGGCGCAGCCGGCGGGTTCGTCGTTCTGCGCCGTCTGCGGGACGAAGATGCCCAGCACCGCGGTGCCGTACGGCGCAACCGTCGGCGACGCACCGTCGTCGGGCCGCGAGCCGTCGATCGCGGTCACGACCGAGCGCGACGTCGCTGCGGCGACCCAGCGCGCGGTGCCGTTCCTGCGACGGACGGACGCCGCCGCGCCCCGGGCAGGGCTCGACGGGGCGCCGGTGGCCGGCACAGGACGCAGGTTCCTCGCGTTCCTGGTCGACGCCGCCGCGGTCTCCGTGGTCTTCGCGGCCGTCCTGCTCGGCGGCGGCGCGGTGGCCGGGGTGTCTGCGACCGCGCTGGCCTCGGTCACGACCCAGGCCGACGCGCAGGAGCTGCTCGGCCGACTGCTGTTCGTGTACGCGGTAGCCGGAGCGGTGTCCCTCGCGTCCTGGGTCGGTATCTGGGTCTGGGAGGGAAGCACCGGCCGGACGCTCGGCAACCTCGCGACGGGTGTCCGGTCCGTCCGGGCCGAGGACCGGTCGCCCCTGGGCTTCGGGCGGGCGGCGCTGCGCTGGATCATCACCTTCCTCGGAGCCCTCGCCCTGGGCATCGGCGAGCTGCTCGTCGTCCTCTCCCCGGCCTTCGACGGCTCGGGACGGAACCAGGGATGGCAGGACAAGGCAGCCAAGGCGCTCGTGCTCGACGTCCGCGGACTCCAGGACGGGAGCGCCACGGTCGGCGTCGTCGGGAAGCCGAGCACCCAGCCGGTCGCGGCGAACCCGAGCGGGTACGGCGGCTCCTCGGCGTCGGGACACGTGCCCGTCACCGGGGCGTTCGCCGCGCAGCCAGCGAGCCCGGCCCCGGGGGCCGGGCCCGCTCCCGTCGGTGACCCGTGGGCCTTCCCGCAGCAGCCGCAGCAGCCCTCGCACGTGCCCGCGGACGGGCTGATCACGGGTGTGCCAGGCGCCGTCCCGCAGCCGGGCCCCGCACCGGTCGCGCCGCAGCCGGGCCCCGCACCGGTCGCGCCGCAGCCGGGCCCCGCACCGGTCGCGCCGCAGCCGGGCCCCGTTCCCCTCGGGGGCCCTGCGACCACGGCGACACCGGCACCTGCCTACGAGGAACCCGACTGGGACTCGACGCGTCTGAGCGCCCGGGAGATCCGGCGCGAGGCGCACGAGGCGGCCCGCACGCCCGGGGCGGTGCTCGAGCTCGAGTCCGGACAGCGGGTCCCCCTCTCCGGACCCGCGCTCGTCGGACGCAACCCCCAGGCGACGGGGGCCGAGGCCACGACTCTCGTCCGGGTCGAGGACCCGACGCGGTCCGTCTCCAAGACGCACGCCGAGCTGGGCTTCGACGCCGACGGCCTGTGGGTGCAGGACCGTGGGTCGACGAACGGGACCGTCCTCCTGCCGCCCGGCGGGGCGCCGGTGGCGCTCGACCCGGGCGTGCGCGTGCCCGTGCCCGTCGGCTCGGTGATCACCGTCGGGGACCGGCGCATCGTCGTCCACCCGGGACCTGTCGCATGAGCGGATGGCCCGCCGGGGTGAGCCTCGTCTGGGGCGCGAGCTCGCACCGGGGGGCGCGACGGCTCCTCAACGAGGACAGGTTCCTCGCCGACCGTTCGGTCTTCTTCGTCGCCGACGGCATGGGCGGGCACGACGCCGGCGAGGTCGCGAGCTCCGCGACCATCGACGCCCTCCGCCCGCTCGGCGCGCTGGCCACGGTCTCACCCGAGGACGTGCGTGACCGGCTCGTCGTGGCGCAGGACGACGTCCGCGCCATCAGCACCGAGCCCGGCCGAGGCGCCGGGACGACCGTGACCGGCGTCGTCGTGGCCCAGATGGAGGGCATGCCCTACTGGCTCGTGGTCAACATCGGCGACTCGCGGACCTACCAGATGTCGCACGGGGTGCTCGAGCAGCTGAGCGTGGACCACTCGGAGGTCCAGGAGATGGTGGACGCGGGGATGCTCACGGCGACCGAGGCGCTGACCCACCCGCGACGCCACGTCGTCACGCGCGCCGTCGGGGCCTCGCTCCCGCCCGAGCCGGACTTCTGCTGGGTGCCCATCGCCGCGCGGGACCGGATGCTCGTGTGCTCCGACGGCCTGACGGGCGAGCTCTCGGACGAACGGATCACGGAGATCCTGCTCGCACAGCCGGACCCCCAGGCCGCAGCCGACCGTCTGGTCAACGAGGCCATCGTCGCCGGAGGGCGGGATAACATCACTGTCGTCGTCGTCGACGCGACCGGGGCGTGGGGGGACACCGACGACGGCTCCACGGCCCCCCGCGAGAACCTCGGGTATGCCGACGAGGACACCTTGCCGCGAGAGATTCGCCTGCAGATGGGGGAGAGGTCGTGAGACTGCGCTACGACACCGGGAGCGCGTTCGGGTTCGTCCGGGGTGGTGCGATCGTCGTCCTCCCGGAGGGAGCGACGAGCGAGCTGGTCGGACGCCTGTGGGACGGCCTCGACGCGGCAGGAGACGCCGACGTCGAGGTCATCGAGGTCATCCAGCTCCTGACCGTGGTCCTCGGGGCGACCTTGCGGACCATGCCGCCGTTCGCCGTCGCGGTCGTGTCGGGGCGACGCGCCCAGGTCGCCGTCCGTGGCGCGGTCTCCGTCACGCTCAGCACGTCCTCGTCCCGGGTCCACGTGGACGGCGACGACGTGACCACCTGGTCCGAGCGTCTCGTGGACGACGTCGAGGAGGTCTCCGTCCAGCTCGGGGTCGAGGACGCCCCGGCCCTGGAGGCGGGTCCTGGACAGGTGGCGCTCGTCGGCCTGCCGCTCCACGAGGGCGTGGTGCTGGCGTCGCGGATCGTCCGGCACCTCGTCGGGACGTCCGCCGTGCCCGCGGCCACCCCTCGTGCGGAGCACACCGGGCAGGCGACCGCCGAGCCCCCCGTCGCCCCTGCTGCGCGCCCGGCGTCCGCGTTCGAGCCGGTCCTGGTGGGGAGCGCGGCGTTGGCCGAGGACGACGACCTGGAACCACCCCTCGTCGCGGTACCGAGCCTGGCCGCCGTCGCCGTCGGGCCCGACGACGACGCCGCCCCGGTCGCCCTGGTCGCAGCAGTACCGGGCCTCGACGCCGCGCCGGACGACGAGGTCGTGCCGACCCGCTCGCCGGTCGACGAACGGTCGGCCGAGACGATCGTCTCGATGGAGACGATCGCGCCCGAGCTCACGGTCGTCCCTCCGGTCGACGACCTCGACGACCTCGACGACGCGGTGGCGGCCGTCGACGACGGCTACGGGCACCTGTGGGAGTCCACCGTCCTGCGGACCGTCGAGGACGCCGCGATCCGCATCGACGAGGAGGACGAGCAGGACGACGTGCCTCCCGTCCCCACCCCCGTCTCCGTGGCGTCGGTCGAGAACGCGACCCCCGTGCCGCCCGCTGCGACGCCCGAGCCTGTTGCGAGCATGATCGACGGCATCCCTCGGGAGTGGACCGGGTCGACGCCCGCCGCGTCGGTGCGCGCCGCCACGGTCACGGGCGACAAGGCCCGGCGACCGGGCCCCCCGGTGGACCTCGCGCCCGCCGGCGGCCACTCGACGACCGGGCACGAGGTGGCGGTCGGAGAAGACCTGGCGGGGGACGACCACGACGGGCACACCGTCTTCTCCTCGGTCATCGCCGACCTCCGCGCCCAGGTGTCCGGAGCCGGTGCGGGCATCGCCGTCCCTGCGCCGCCCGCACCTCCCGTGCCGCCCGCACCTCCCGTGCAGCCCGGAGCGGCCGTGCCGCTCGGCGGTGTGCCGCTCCCGACCGGCGTCCCGGCGCCAGGTCCCGCACCGGTCGACGGCCGGGCCTCGGCCGCAGGCCCGACCTTCGCGCCGCCCGCGCCTCCGGGCTCCCAGCAGATCCTGGCCCGCGTGTGCGTGGACGGTCACGCGAACCCTCCGTCGCGGGACACCTGCGGGAGCTGCGCACACGTCCTGGTGGGGGACGCCCACCTCGTGACCCGGCCCTCGCTGGGCCGGTTCACGCTCTCCAACGGGCAGGTCGTGGAGCTCGACCGCCCGGTGGTGCTCGGACGCCGCCCCCGCACGACGCGAGCGCAGAGCAACGACCTGCCGCGCCTGGTCGCGGTGCCGAGCCCGGAGCAGGACATCTCGCGCTCTCACGTCGAGATCCAGCTCGAGGGGTGGCACGTGCTGGTGTGCGACCTCAACACGACCAACGGCACCACGCTCCTGCGCCCTGGTCAGCCGCCTCGGCGCCTGCACCCGGGGGAGCCCGCGATGGTCGGGTCGCACGACGTCGTCGACGTGGGTGACGGCGTGACGTTCACCTTCGAAGGGTTGCTATGAGCAGCAAGCGTGCCCCGTCGCCGCCCCCGCTGATCGACGGGTACGAGTACGTGTCGGTCGTCGGTTCGGGCGGGTTCTCCGACGTCTTCCTCTACCAGCAGCAGCGCCCCCGTCGCCGGGTGGCGATCAAGGTCCTGCTGCACGAGTGGTCGAGCGAGTCGCAGCGCGCCGCGTTCGACGTCGAGGCCGACCTCATGGCGACGCTCTCGACCCACCCGTCGATCGTGACCATGTACGAGGCGAACGTGACGTCCGACGGGCGCCCCTACCTCGCCATGGAGTACTGCTCGCGGCCCAACCTGGGGGCCCGCTACCGGTCCGAGCGGCTGAGCGTCGCCGAGGCGCTGCGCATCGCCGTGCAGATCGCGGGAGCGGTCGAGACCGCGCACCGGGCGGGGATCCTGCACCGGGACATCAAGCCGGCGAACATCCTCGTGACCGAGTACGGCCACCCTGCGCTCACGGACTTCGGCATCTCCTCGACCATGGACGACGCCTCCCGGGCCGAGGGCATGTCGATCCCGTGGTCGCCCCCGGAGTCCTTCGCCGAGGACCCGTGGGCAGGCAAGGAGACGGACGTCTGGGCGCTCGCCGCCACGACGTACACCCTGCTGGCCGGGCGGGCGCCGTTCGAGCTGCCAGGAGGGTCCAACTCGAGCGCGAGCCTCATCACGCGCATCGAGTCGACGCCGCTGGCCCCGACCGGACGCACCGACGTGCCGCCGTCGCTCGAGCGCGTGCTCGGGACCGCCATGGCCAAGAACCCGGCCTCGCGGTACCCGACGATGCTCGCTTTCGCGCGAGCCCTCCAGCAGGTCCAGAACGAGCTCTCGCTCGCCGTCACCCCCATCGACGTGCTCGCCGACACGGGGATCACGCAGGAGGAGGAGGCCGACGACGACGGCGGTACGCGGCTGCGCGCGGTCGTCTCGATCGACCCCCGCGGAGGAGGTGCCGGGGGCACCTACTCGACCGGCGCGCCGTCGACGACGAGCGGTACCGCGCCGGTCCAGCGGCACGTGCCCGTCGGAGCGGCGACGGGCGGTTCCGCTCCTGCGGCGCACGCTCCTGCTCCGCACGCTCCCGAGGTGCCCGGTGCCTACGCCGCGCAGCCCGGGGCAGGGACGCCCGCCCAGGTCGCGTACTACGCGCCCGCACCCGCGCGCCCGGCCCAGGCTCCGGCGTCGGGCACCGGGTACGTCCCGCCGCGCCCCGCGCCCGGCCCGGGGACCGCCGCGACCGGGACCGCCGTGTGGGGGCCGCCGACCGACGACACCGTGCACCGCGCCCCGGGCTCCTCGCCCGAGCCCGAGCAGGCAGGACCGCGGCCGCGGCGTGCCCTCTGGCCGTTCCTGGCGGGCGCCGGGGTGCTCGTGCTCGTGGCGGTCGGGATCTACGCGCTCCTGCCCGACGGGACCGCGACCGACACGGACACGGGGGGCGGCACGACCTCGGCGGACGAGCCGGCCGACGTGCCCTACGACAACCTCGGCGACCTGGTCCCGCCCCCCGAGGACCTGCAGGCGCAGTACGACGCCGCGAACGGGAGCGCTCTGTTCACCTGGTCCGCCCCCGAGGGCGTCCTGATCGGCGACACCTACGTGTGGCAGCACATCGACCCGACCAAGGAGACCTCGCCGGCCCCGGCGCCCCCGGGAGGACTGTCCGTGGCGGTCCCCGCGGGAGCCAACGAGACCGTCTGCGTCGAGATCCGTACCGTCCGGGACGGTAAGCCGTCCGTCCCGGTGAAGGAATGCGTGACCCCATGAGCGACCTCGCGATCGAGTTCTGCGGAGAGTGGTTCCGCCCCGTCCCCGGCGGGACGTTCGACATCGGGCGCGACGGCGACCTCGAGATCGAGGACAACCCGTACCTGCACCGGCACTTTCTTCGCATCTCGCACGAGAACGGCATCTGGTGGCTGGCGAACGTCGGCTCGCTGATCTCGGCGACCGTCTGCGACGCCGGCGGCGGCGTCCAGTCGTGGCTGTCGCCCGGCAACCGCCTGCCGCTCGTGTTCCCGTCCATGTCGGTCGTCTTCACGGCCGGGCCGACCACCTACGAGCTGCTGGTCCAGCTCCAGGGAGCGCCCTACCAGGAGATCCGCTCCGAGGAGCCGTCCGACGGCGCGACCACGATCGGGGCCATCCCGTTCACGATCACCCAGAAGCAGCTCATCCTGGCGCTCGCCGAGCCCGTGCTGCGCCGGGACGGGACCGGGCTCTCCGAGATCCCGACCTCCGCCGACGCCGCACGCCGCCTCGGCTGGGCCACGACCCGCTTCAACCGCAAGCTCGACAACGTGTGCGAGCGGCTGGACCGCATCGGCGTCAAGGGGTTGCGCGGGGGAGTCGGGGCGCTCGCCACGAACCGTCGTGCACGGCTCGTGGAGTACGCGGTGGCCTCACGCCTCGTGACGACCGAGGACCTGCCCCTGCTCGACCTGGTGGACGAGAGCTCCTGAACCCCGTCCACGCACCTGCTACGAAGGACACGTCCCTGTGCGTCTCAAGATGACTCTCGTGCGCCACGACGGCACGAGCGACGACATCGTCGTCACGGCCGACGCCGGCAGCACGGTCGGCGACGTCGCCCGCGCCGTCGCAGTGCGCGACCCCCGGAACATGGGGTCGCTCGTCGACGTCCCCCCGCTCACCCTGCGCGCCCAGCTCCCCGGGCAGGAGCAGTCGGTCGTCCTCGACCCCGACGTCCCGATCGCGGAGGCGTGGCTCGGTTCCGGGGCCGTCGTGCACCTCCTCGACGCCGCCCGCGCCGCCAGCACGATGCAGGACGTCCAGAACGTGCTGGCCCGTGTGCGGGTCGTGGCCGGGCCGGACGCCGGGCTGCAGCGCGACCTCGTCGCGGGGCGCTACGTCGTGGGACGCGAACCGGGGTGCGACCTCGTGCTGTCCGACCCCCTCGTCTCGAAGAAGCACGCCCGGATCGACGTGTCCGACCGTACCGAGGTCGTCGACCTGGGCTCGGCCAACGGCATCGTCGTCGACGGCGGTCTGGTCACCCGGCTGCGCGTCGACCGGCAGCAGACCCTCGTGCTCGGCGACACCGTCGTCGTGGTCGACCCGCTCGGCAGCGCTGCGGGTGGTCCGGTCGCGGGGCCCGTCCCGTTCAACCGCTCGCCCAAGGTCGAGCCGCGCTACGCGGGGGAGAAGTTCACGGCGCCCAGCGCCAACCGTGAGGAGGAGCCCCAGACCTTCCCGGCGCTGGCCCTCGTCGCGCCGGTGGTGATGGGCCTCCTGATGTTCTTCGTCACGCAGCGCCCGACCGCGCTCCTGTTCATCCTCATGAGCCCGCTCATGCTCGTCGGCAGCTACGTGACCGAGCGCCAGCGGCGCCGTCGTCGTCTGGAGCGCGACGTCAAGAGGTTCGACGAGCGGCTCGAGGGCCTGCGGGCCGCGCTGCGCGACGAAGAGGTCGCCGAGCGGTCGGCGAGGCTCCAGGAGGCACCGGCGACGCCGCTCACGCTGGCCGAGGGGCTGCGTCGCGGGCCGCTGCTGTGGACGCGCCGCCCCGAGCACTGGTCCTTCCTCAACGTGCGGCTCGGGCTCGGCTCGATGCCCTCGCGCAACGAGGTCGAGACGCCGGGGCGCGGTGAGATGGTCCCCGAGCTCCAGGGGCGTCTCGACGAGCTGGTCGACCGGCACGAGCTCGTCTCGGGCGTGCCCGTGGTCGAGAACCTGCACGACGCCGGTGCGCTGGGGCTGGCCGGGGCCAAGAACCTCGTGGAGCCCGTGGTCAACTCCGTGCTCGTCCAGCTCACGGTGCTGCACTCGCCCACCGACCTCGTGGTCTGCTCCCTCGTGACACCGACGTGGTCGCGCTCGCTCGAGTGGCTCAAGTGGATGCCGCACACGTCGGCCTCGACGAGCCCGATCGAGGGCAACCACCTCGCCGACAGCGCCAGCAGCGGCGCCGTGCTCCTGGCCCAGCTCGAGGAGCTGATCCGGACCCGGCTCAAGAGCCAGCGCGCCACGCGTCGAGGCGCGGCCCGGACCCGCGACGCCGCCCTCGAGCGGGGTGCGAGCGTCGGGGAGGGCGGAGGCGGACCCGTCGAGGGGACGAGCTCGCCGTTGCCCGCGGTCGTCGTCCTCGTGTCCTCCGAGGTCGACGTGGACCGTGCACGTCTCGCCCAGCTCGCGGAGACGGGGCCCGACGCGGGGGTGTTCCCCGTGTGGGTCGCCGACAGCGTCCGGGGACTGCCCGCCGCGTGCCGCACCTACGTCGAGGTCGGTCCCGACCGCACCTCGGTGGGCATGGTCCGGCTCGGCCTGTCCGTCGACGACGTCGTGCTCGAGACGGTCGACGCGGCCGCCGCGGTCGAGTACGGCCGTCGCATGGCACCGGTGTTCGACGCGGGGGTCGTCGACGAGGACGCGAGCGACCTGCCGCGCACCGTGTCCCTGCTGACGCTGCTCGGCCCCGACATGGCGACGTCCGGCGAGGCCGTGATCGACCGGTGGAACCAGAACCTCTCGATCACCGACCGGACGCCGGGGGCCGTGCCGAGGCGACGTCGCGCCGGGGGGCTGCGGGCGCTCGTCGGCTCGGCCGGGTCGGAGGCCATGCAGCTCGACCTGCGCACGCACGGCCCGCACGCCCTCGTGGGCGGGACGACCGGCTCGGGCAAGAGCGAGTTCCTCCAGGCGTGGGTGCTGGCCATGGCTGCCGAGTACAGCCCGGACCGGGTCACGTTCCTGTTCGTGGACTACAAGGGCGGCTCCGCGTTCGCGGACTGCGTCCAGCTCCCGCACTGCGTGGGCCTCGTGACCGACCTGTCGCAGCACCTCGTGCGGCGTGCCCTGACGAGCCTGCGGGCCGAGCTCCACCACCGCGAGCACCTGTTCAACCGCAAGAAGGCCAAGGACATCCTCGAGCTCGAGAAGCGGGGCGACCCCGACGCTCCGCCGGCCCTGGTGATCGTCATCGACGAGTTCGCGGCGCTCGTCTCCGACGTGCCCGACTTCGTGGACGGCGTGGTCGACATCGCGCAGCGAGGGCGCTCGCTCGGGATCCACCTCATCATGGCGACCCAGCGCCCGGCGGGCGTCATCCGCGACAACCTGCGGGCGAACACGAACCTTCGCGTCGCCCTGCGCATGGCTGACGAGTCCGACTCGTCCGACGTCGTCGGGACCCCCGAGGCGGCCCACTTCGATCCCGGGCTCCCGGGGCGCGGGCTGGCCAAGACGGGCCCCGGCAGGGTGCGCCCGTTCCAGTCGGCCTACGCCGGCGGCTGGACCTCGGACGAGGCGCAGCCGCTGCGCATCGAGGTCGCGGCCCTGCGGTTCGGCGGCGAGATCCGCTGGGACGCGCCGCAGCCCGCGGTCGTGCCCGAGGAGACGGACCTCGGCCCCAACGACCAGCAGCGCCTCGTGGCGTGCATCGGGGCCGCGAGCAGGCACGCCGAGATCCCGAGCCCGCGCCGCCCGTGGCTCGACTCGCTCGCCGGGGTCTACGACCTCGCCCGCCTGCGTCAGCGCACCGACACCGAGCTGTTGATCGGCGTCGCCGACCTGCCCGAGGTGCAGGCCCAACGGCCGACGTACTTCCGCCCGGACACCGACGGCCACCTCGCCGTGTACGGCACGGGCGGTGCGGGCAAGAGCACCGCGCTGCGCACGCTGGGCATCGCGGCGGGGATCACGCCCCGGGGCGGGGCGGTCCAGGTCTACGGCCTCGACTTCGCGGGCGGTAGCCTGCGGATGCTCGAGTCCCTGCCTCACGTCGGGTCCGTGATCATGGGCGACGACGTCGAGCGCGTGGTCCGCCTGCTGCGCATGCTGCGCGCCGAGCTCGACCGTCGCGGCCCGCTCTTCGCGGAGGCCTCCGCGTCGAGCGTCACCGAGTACCGCGCGCTCACGGGCCGCACGGACGTGCCGCGCATCCTCCTGCTCGTCGACGGCTTCGGCGCGTTCCGCGACGACTTCGAGCAGGGCGCGGGCCGGGCCGTGTGGTTCGACGTGTTCCGTGACGTGCTCGCCGAGGGACGCCAGCTCGGCATCCACGTGGCCCTCACGGCCGACCGTGCGGGCGCCGTGCCGACCGCGGTCCGCTCGGCCGTGCAGCGCAACGTCGTGCTCCGGCTCTCCGACGACGGGTACGGGCTGCTCGACGTCCCCGGCGACGTGCTCACCCCGTCGTCGCCGCCGGGCCGCGCGGTGGTCGACGGTGCGGAGACCCAGGTCGCGGTCATCGGCGGGACGACCTCTGCCGCCGAGCAGGCGCGTTCCTGCGTGCGGCTGGGCGACTCGATGCGCAAGGCCGGGGTGCTCCAGGCACCGAGGATCGGCGCCCTGCCGCAGGAGTACACGGCCGACGTGCTGCCGGACGAGGTCGACGGGCAGCCCGTGCTGGGGATCGGCGACGAGACGCTCGACGCCCTCGGCTGGGCACCCGAGGGGACGTTCCTCGTGTCGGGGCCCGTCGGCAGCGGTCGGACGACGGCGCTCGCGGCGCTCGCGAGGTCCCTGGTCCGCGCGGCCCCGAAGACCCGGATCGTCCTCGCGGCGCACCCCGGGTCCTCGCTGGTGTCCGCTGCGCCCTGGGACCGGGTCGCGCGGAGCGTCGACGAGGTCGTGGCCCTCGCCCAGGACGTCGCCGAGGACCTGGCGGCCGGACCCGTCGCCGTCTTCGTCGAGGGGGTCGACGAGTACCTGCAGTCACCGGCGGACGCACCGCTCGTCGCGCTCATGAAGGCGGCCCAGCGAGGCTCGTGCCTCGTGGTCGCGGAGGCCGAGTCCTCCCGGTGGGGCTCGCCGTGGCCCCTGCTCGCCGAGATGAAGAACGGCCGCCGCGGGCTGCTGCTGCAGCCCGAGGCGCTCGAGGGCGACTCGTTGCTCAAGACCTCCCTGCCCAGGGTCTCCCGTGCGGAGTTCCCCCCTGGCCGGGGCTACTACATCGCGCGCGGCAGCACCACCCGGGTACAGGTCCCGATGGGCTGACGCGCGCGTGGGGAGTTCTCCCCATACCCATGCGACCGCACCTTCGGTACGGTTGCGACGACAACGGGCCGCGAGGCCGACGATGGATCAAGAGAGCGGGAATCGACATGGCGAACGTCAACGTCACCTACAGCGAGATGCGGGACGCAGCGGGCCGTCTGGAGATCGGCAAGGGGCACCTCGACGAGATCCTCGCGGATCTGATGAAGCAGGTCACGGCGCTCGTCTCGTCCGGCTTCGTGACGGACCAGGCCTCGACGCAGTTCATGGCCTCCTACGACCAGTTCAACCTCGGCGCGAAGAACGCGGTCGAGGGGCTCGTCGAGATGCACACGTTCCTCGCGCGCGCCGCGGACTCGATGGAGGAGCTCGACGCGCGTCTCGGCTCCGCGATCGCCCGGTGACGACTGCTGGACCCTCGGACGGCCGCCCCGACGTCGGGGCGGCCGTCCTGCCGTACCGGGAGTCGGGCGGCGGGTACGGCCGCGCGGCGACGTGGGTCGCGGTACCGACGGCCGTCGCGTTCCTCGTGGACACCGTGGTCCGGGGCTGGTGGGACGCGCTCGTGTGGCCCATGATCGGCGTGATCGTCGGGGCGGTCGTGCTGGTGACGGTGTACTCCACCCGGCGGTACCAGAAGATCGTCGTGGACCAGACGGGTCTGCGGGCCGGCAGGGACCACTTCCCCGCCGCCACGATCGACCCGAGCGTGGTCGCGCACGTCGCAGCCCATGGCCTGCTCCACGAGGGCGAACGTCTGCCGGACGGCACGACCGTCGCCGGGGGCAAGCTTGTCGGCGGAGCCTATGCCCCCACCCTGGGTGCAGGGCTCCTGCTGCTGCGCCTCACGGACGGAAGCTGGATCCGCGTGCAGTGCAGCAAGCCTCAGCAGGTCGTCGCTGCCCTGCAGGTCTGCCTCGCCGGGGCGGCCGGCGCGACGGTCTGAACGACGGGCCGACGGTCAGGTGCCTGCACCCCACCAGCAGAGCGCCGCTGCCCAGACGAGCAGAGCCTCGTCGTCGGCGGTGAGGTCGCGGACGGTGAGCATGCGCTGACGGTCCTCCGTGCGGATCGACGCGAGCTCGTCGAGGCCGCGCCAGACACGCGCGGCGTTGTCCCGGCCGGGGTAGAGGTCGAGAAGGTCCGTGAGCACGGGGGCGCCGCGGAGCGCGCCGCGGGGCACGACCTCGCGATGGTGGGCCTTTCGTGAGCCCCCCACGACGGCTGCGACCGGGGTCCCGTCCGCGAGCGACACCTCGCGCAGGGTCCTGTCGTGGCGACGAGGGACGAGGGGCGTGCTGCGCAGGAGCACGTGCCCCTCGGGGTCGAGCAGCTCGACGGTGTGAGGGTCGTCGCTGCCGCCGGTGTGCTGGCCGACGAGCCCTTCCACCGCCAGCTCCAGGAGGCCGGAGGCGATCTCCCCCGTGCCGAGCGGAGCGCGAGGACAGCGGCGGACCAGGTATCCCGGTGAGTGCTCACCGACCAGGAAGACTCGCCCGGTCCACCCCCGTTGGCCGACGTCCCCCCGCGCCTCGGGCACGGCGACCTCGAACGAGCGGGGGAGGAGCGCGGCGACCTCGGCCTGGCTGCGGTGCAGAGGTTGCTCGGGCGCGGCAGGGACGCCGACCGCGGGTGCCGGCGGCCCGAAGAGCGCGCCCGGTGCGCGCAGCCGTCGACCGAGGCCGCGCATGCTCGCACCGGTGGCCTCGACGTTCGCGCGGGCCGACTCGACCCCGGCGAGCGCCGCGCGGCCCCGGTCGAGCAAGGACCCCGGCACGAGCGCGTCGAGCCGTGGGACCCGCCGCGCGTCAGGTCGACGAGCGGCGTCGGCGGCGTCCGTCGCAGTCTCGGCGGAGGTCTCCCGGGCGTCGCCCTGCGGCTGCGGGAGCGCGCCGCCGTTCTCGTCGTGGTGCGTCACGGGAGTCAGGCTACCGTCGGTGGCTGCCGCGACAGCGCGTGTGGGGAGTTGTCCCCATGGTGAAGCATCGGCAGCATCTGGCAGCATGGCCACGCGCGGTGGAGAGCCGTGCGGACGAGAGGACATGACGATGACGCTTCGCGTCGACACCGAGGCGATCGATGCGGCAGCGATCTCGCTCGGAACCACCGCGGGGACGCTGGGGGACCTGGCAGGCGACATCGCTCAGCAGGCAGCAGCTGCCTCGGCAGCAGGTGGCCACCCGCACGTCGTTGCGGGCGCGAGCGAGTTCGGAGACTACTGGGGTGCCGGTCTCGGCGCCCTGGCGGTGGCGCTGGGTGAGCTCGCGACGCAGTTCGGCGACGCTGCGGCGGCCTATGCGGAGCAGGACCAGGTGCTGGCCAACGGTGCGAGGGAGCTCCGATGACCTACTTCGTCGACACGCCGGCGCCGTCCGCTCCCCGGCTCGCCCCGGTCGAAGGTGACCCGGAGGGGCTGCGTACCGCCGCCCGCGGCCTCGAAACGGTGCACGACGGCCTCGGCGACGCGCTGCGGGCACTGCGAGCCCGAGCCCGTGCGCTCGGCGACGACTGGGTCGGGGTCGCCGGCGAGGCGGCGCCCGTCGCTGTCGAGGGCGTCGCGCTGCTCGTGGAGAACGTGCAGGGGGCGATGAGCACGGGAGCCGGCGCGCTGCGGACCTATGCCGACGCGCTCGAGACGGCGCGCACGACCGTCGCCACGGCACAAGGGTTCGCCGACGACGCTGCCGCGTCGTGCGGCTCCGCGCTGCGGACGATCGACACGACGGCTAGCCCCGACATGGCCTTCTACACCGGCCAGCAGCGCCAGGCAGCGATCTGGGACGCGCAGGTGGCGTTCCAGGCGCAGACCGCTGCGGCGGACCGGGCTCGGGAGACGCTCGAGGCCGCGGCGCTCGCGTGCCGCCGTGCGCTCGAGGACACCCGTTCGGTGCTGGTGCGGGGGCACCGGGAGTCGTTCGAGGACTACGTCAACGGCATCGTCGCCAACGGTCTGAGCATGCTTCCCGGCATGGCCGGGCACGAGGGGACTCTCGGCTCGACGGTGTGGGCGGCGACGGCGGCAGGCGGGGTCGCCTACTCGGGCTTCTACACGGCGAAGTACGGCGCGGCGCTGTGGATGCACTGGGCCAGGGACAAGATGCTGACCCAGAACTCGGTCTCGAGCCTGATCGTCAAGGCTCTGAGCCCGCGGCTCGACGCTCTCGGGCTCCGCCTGGGCCTCGGGGCCGGTGTCGGGGCGAACACGTTCAACGGGCTCAACGCCTTCGGACGAGTCATGTTCGGCACGTCCGGGGTGACGGGGACGGCCGGTGGGATGACGCCGTGGGCAGCAGGTCGAGCGGCTGCCGCGGCCGCTGACACCGGTGCTCTGCGCGCAGGCCTCAGCGCAGGTGCGAAGGCCTCGGGCGTCCTGCGCGGCCTGGGCGTGGTCGGTGCCGTCGGCGCGACAGGCATGAGCCTCGTGAACGTGGCCTCCCAGGGCAACCCGATCGATGCGTTCCAGGAGAACGGCATCGACTACGTCGCGGACGTCGCGGAGCTCGGTTTCAACGTAAGCCTCACGGCTGCGATGATCGCCCCCAACCCCGTGACGATCGGCGCTGCCGTCATCACGGGAGCGATCTATGGCACGACCGAGATCATCGCCCACTGGGACGAGATCGAGGACCTCGCCGCGAACGGCGCGGAGATGGTCGCTGACGGATGGAACGCCACGACCGAGGTCGTGGGCGACGCGGTGGACGCCGGCGTCGAGAAGGCAAAGGAGTTCGGCTCGTGGCTCAACCCGTTCGACTGACCGAAGGGCTGCCCGCGGCGATGGATCGTCGTCGTCGGCGCTTCCTGCTCTTCCCCGACCACCTCGCTGTCCTGGGCCAGCTGGCCCAGGAGGGCGTGGTGGAGGAAGGGCTCGACGCCGCCGTCGACGCGCTGCGCGAGGCGGGCGTGCTCGGCGCCGACGACGCGGTCGACCCGGCGGCCGGCGAGCTCGCCCAGGCGCTGGCGGGGAGCTCGCTCCTCGTCGACGTCGAGACGAGCAGCGACGACGGGATCGTCTACCACGGCCTCGCCTTCGCCTCGGTCGGCGGCGTGGCCGTGTGCTGGGCGCGCTCTGGCTGGCCGGGGACCGCGCAGGCCGAGTACCTCCCGGTCGACGTCGGGATGGTCGTGCCGTGGATCGCCACGACGGTCGGGCTCGGGCGGGACGGCGCCACCGGGGGCGGCTCCCTGCCCGACGTCCTCACCACGACGGTCGGCGCGCTGGGTGCGTCCGACGGCACGGCCGACCCGGAGGAGGCGCTGGGCGGCGCCGCCGACGTCCTCGACGCCGCCAGGCTCACGTGGCGCGTGACGGTCCATGCGCCCGGCGGGTCCACGGTCCGCGCGCTCGCGGTCGTCGACGCGGGGCCGCTCGGCCTGTGGGAGCGCGTCGCGCCCGCGGAGCCGTTCGGGCTCGACGTCCCGGATCCCGCGACGCCCGTCGTCCTGGAACGGCGGAGCCCGGGTGACGTGTGGCGTGCCCTCGTCGGGCTGCTGCAGGACGCCGGCGAGGTCGCGGCGTCCTGACGTCCCGCGAGGCCCGGGCCGTCAGGACGCGCTGCCGCCTAGACTGTCCGGGCCCCGTGGACCCCGAAGAGGAGTGACCGTGCCGTCGACCCTGCAGTTCCCGAGCGAGCAGTTCCCCGCCTACCCCGGTGTGAGCCTCGACCAACCGGACGGCTGGCAGCCGCTCCCTGAGGTGGGCCTGCCGCTCGCGTTGGCGAAGGACGCCGCCGGTGGGGAGTTTCGCGCCAACGTCATCACGGTCCTCAACCGGGTCCGGGCCGAGCACACGCTCGACCAGGCGATCGGCGAGGTCGTCGCGCGGCTG
Source organism: Oerskovia paurometabola (assembly GCF_016907365.1). Lineage (NCBI taxonomy): Bacteria > Bacillati > Actinomycetota > Actinomycetes > Micrococcales > Cellulomonadaceae > Oerskovia > Oerskovia paurometabola. Next base: position 1,191,981 of record NZ_JAFBBV010000001.1, read on the forward strand.
ACCGCGCTTCCGCAGTACAAGGAGCTCGGGCGCTCGGAGATCGACGTCCAGGGGCACGCCGGGTTCCGTATCGAGGGGATCTTCGCGGAGCCGACTCTCGGCGCGCTCGTCCAGGCGGTGCGGATCGTGCTCGTCGACCGCGGGCCCGTCAAGGACCTGGTGCAGGTGACGGGGTCGTGCACGGGGGCACAGATGCCGAGCACGCTGCCGGAGATCCGTGCGATCCAGGACAGCCTGAGCATCGCCCTGTGACCGGCGCGGTGGCGGACGCCGCACCGCTCGACGACGTGGTCGCGGCCCTGCTGGGTCTCGGCTCCGGCGACCTGCCGTACTCGGCATCGGTCGAGGAGTGGAAGCACGGCGCCCAGGTCACGCTGACCTGGACGGGCTGGGAGGCCCGGTGGCGCTCGTTGCTCGGGGCGGGGAAGGCGACCAGGTCGTACCGGCTCGTGGTGCGGCTCGACGCCCGACGCGCGGTCTACCGGTTCACGGAGATCAGCGGGAGGTCGCGCAGGAGCGTGGCCGCCTCGCCGGTCGGTGTCCACGCCGAGGCGCGCTGGGACGCCCACCGCGGCAAGACCTTCGGTACACGGTCGGGAAGCCTGGTGGTCGCGCAGCGCGTGACCTCGTCGGGGGACCGGGCCTACGAGGTCGCGCACCTCGCCGCCGTGTCGGCGAGCCCGTCGACCATCAAGGTCCCGGTCTTCTCGACGCTCCGGTCTCTCGGCTGGCGGCCTCGCGTCGACAACCGTTTCGTGCGCCTCTTCGAGAGGTGAGGCTCACGAGCGGAGGCTGCCTCTGACCGCCGCCCGCCCCGCCCGCGCCGTAACATTCGGCCGGATCATGAGACGCCATTCCACTAGGCGAGATTCGCTGGCAGTGTGAAGGTTCACCTCAGTCGTACAATCGAGTGGTTCTCCCGTTGGCGGCCGCGGACTCACCCGGACAGCCCGCGTGACCGGTCCGCCCACCTCCTGCGGGCCGACCTCCCCTCCTCGACCGGAAGGCGTTCTTTCCTGTGAGCAGCTCTCGTCCGTTGCGTGTCGCCATTGTTGGCGCTGGTCCTGCTGGTATCTATGCGGCGGACATTCTGTCGAAGACGGGCGTCGAGGTGAGTATCGACTTGTTCGAGCGTCTTCCTGCGCCGTTCGGGTTGGTGCGGTACGGGGTGGCGCCGGATCATCCGCGGATCAAGGCGATCATCGTGGCGTTGCACAAGGTGTTGGCCCGGGGTGATGTGCGTCTGCTCGCGAATGTGGAGTATGGGGTGGATCTGAAGCTGGATGATCTGCGGCAGTTCTATGACGCGGTGATCTTCTCGACGGGTTCGATCCGGGATGCGGCGTTGGCGATCGAGGGGATCGATCTGCCGGGGTCGTTCGGTGCGGCGGATTTCGTGTCGTGGTACGACGGGCACCCGGATGTGGCGCGCACGTGGCCGTTGGAGGCCGAGCAGGTCGCGGTGCTGGGGGCGGGGAACGTGGCGCTGGACGTGGCGCGGGTGCTGGCCAAGCATGCGGACGACTTGTTGCCCACGGAGATCCCGGAGAACGTGTATCAGGGGTTGAAGGAGTCGCCGGTGACGGACGTGCACGTGTTCGCGCGTCGTGGTCCGGCGCAGGCGAAGTTCTCCCCGTTGGAGCTGCGTGAGCTGGGGCACGTGCCGGACGTGGACGTGATCGTGTATCCGGAGGACTTCGAGTTCGACGAGGGGTCGATGGCCGCGATCAATTCCTCGAACCAGACCAAGCAGGTCGTCAAGACGTTGACGGACTGGACGCTCAAGGACCCGTCGCAGTTCACGGCTTCGCGGCGGTTGCACCTGCATTTCTTGCATGCGCCGGTCGCGGTGCTGGGCGAGGGCAGGGTCGAGGGGTTGCGTACCGAGCGGACCCGGTTGAACGGGGACGGGACGGTCAGCGGGACGGGGGAGTTCTTCGAGTGGCCGGTGCAGGCGGTGTACCGGGCGGTGGGGTACTTCGGGTCGCCGTTGCCCGAGATCCCGTTCGACGACCTCAAGGGTGTGATTCCCAACCGTGAGGGTCGGGTCATCGACATCGATGGTGCGCAGATCCCGGGGGTGTATGCCACGGGGTGGATCAAGCGTGGCCCGGTCGGGCTGATCGGGCACACCAAGTCCGACGCGTCCGAGACCGTCCGCCACCTCGTCGAGGACGTGACCGGTGCGGTCGCCGCCTCGGAGGGCGTGGAGGCGGTCGAGGGTGACCTCGAGGCCGGTCGCGTCGCGCCGCACGGTTCGCCCGAGGCGGTCCTGGAGTTCCTGACCGAGCGCGGCGTGGACGTCGTCCAGTGGGCCGACTGGGAGGTCCTGGACGCCCACGAGCGCACCCTCGGGGAGCCGCACGGGCGCGAGCGCATCAAGGTCGTGCCCCGCGAGGACATGATCCGCATCGCCCGCCGCCAGACCGAGGCAGCCACCGAGGCCTGACCCGCACGACGCGCACCACGCCACGGCGCCCCAGCCCACCCGGGCCGGGGCGCCGTCGTCGTCCTTGCGAGGACGGAGCCGCGCTCAGGCCCGGCATGCCGAGCCGTCCGGGTCAGGCGGCGCAGGGAACCCCCCGCGTGCGCCGAGCGTTCTCCCGGTGGATGCTCGCACCACGGCATCCTGTGCTCGACGGAAGGGGCTGAGCGTGGGTCATCAGCATTTCAACGGTCTGAAGACCGCAGGGCTCTTCGGGATCATGTGGGTCGTGATCCTGGGCCTGTGGGCCGTGTTCGGACGGTCGGCCAGCACGTTGTGGATCTTCGTCGCGATCGGTCTCGTGACCACGGCGTACGGGTACTGGAACTCCGACAAGATCGCGATCCGGGCCATGCACGCGCGGCCGGTGAGCGAGCTCGAGCAGCCCGCGATGTACCGGATCGTGCGGGAGCTCTCGACCGCCGCGCGTCAGCCGATGCCCAAGCTGTACGTCTCGCCCACGCAGGCCCCCAACGCGTTCGCGACGGGTCGCAACCCCAAGAACGCCGCGGTCTGCTGCACCGAAGGCATCCTGACGCTCCTCGACGAGCGCGAGCTGCGCGGCGTGCTGGGGCACGAGCTCATGCACGTGTACAACCGCGACATCCTCACGTCGTCCGTGGCCAGCGCCATGGCCGGCGTGATCACGTCGCTGGCCCAGTTCCTGCTGATCTTCGGTGGCAACCGCGAGCGTGGGGGCAACCCGCTCGCGGCGATCGCCATGTCGCTCCTCGCGCCCGTGGCCGCGATGGTGATCCAGCTCGCGATCTCCCGCACACGCGAGTACGACGCCGACGAGGACGGCGCCAAGCTCACGGGCGACCCGCTCGCGCTCGCCTCGGCGCTGCGCAAGCTCGAGCAGGGGACGGCACGCGCGCCGCTGCCGCAGAACCGCGACCTCGTCGACGTCTCGCACCTCATGATCGCCAACCCGTTCCGCGGCGCGGGCGTCGCGAAGATGTTCGCGACGCACCCGCCCATGGCCGACCGCATCCAGCGCCTCGAGCGCATGGCGGGCCAGCAGGGTGGCATCACGCGCTACTGAGCCCGCGTCGCCGAGGCACCCGTCGCTGAAGGTCCCTGCCGCCGAGGGAGAGCCGAGCTCCCTCTATCTCGCGGCCCCCGCCGACGTGATGCCGCGCTCGGCCAGCCAGTCGCGCACCGCGGCCCACGCGCCCGAGCGGGGGTTCTGGGGCGACAGGTGGTCCTCGCCAGGGATCACCGCGAGCGTCACGTCGTCCCCGGCCGCTCGCGCCGCCTCGGCATAGCCGGTCGCGACCGAGGGCAGGACCACGGCGTCCAGGTCGCCGGTCGTCACGAGCGTCGGGACGCCGAGCGGGAGCCGCGCGGTGGGGTCCGCCAGGTCGTACCGGTCGTCGGTGACCTCGCTCGTCGAGCCGCCCATGAGCGCCTCGACCGGCCCCCGCGACCCGTGCACCGACCCCGCGGCCGCCAGGTCGTTCACGCCCGCCTGGGTGACCACGAGGTCGGGCCGGACGTGCGGGGAGGCTCCGGGGGCGCCGTCGGGCAGGGTGTGCCGGGCCGCGAGCCACAGGGCCATGGTCCCGCCCGCGGAGTGCCCGACGACGGCCACGCGCCCGGGCGTCAGGCCCACGGTCCCGAGGGCTTCGGGGAGCAGGTCGAGGCCTGCCGCGACGTCCTCGAACGTGCCGGGCCAACCGCCGTCGTCGGCAGGGTCGGCCGCGCCCACGCCGCGGTAGTCGAGGTTCCACACCACGACGCCGTCGTCGGTGAGGTCGCGGGCCACCGCGGCCTCGGACGAGCGGTCGTACTCGGCGCCCCAGCCGCCGCCGTGGACCAGGACGACGACGTCGACGGTCTCTCCCGCCTCCTTGACCTCCGTGGTCTCGGACGGCGTACGCAGTTCCTCGGTGCCTGCGGCGAGCGCTGCGGGCAGGATCAGGTCGGCGGTCCGGGCCGGGCGCGGGCCGTAGGAGAACGTGGTGAGCATCGCGTCGTCGGGCGCGGTGGCCGGGGAGGAGGTCGATGCGGGCACCTGTTGATCCGCAGGGGCGGGGCTCGTGCACCCGGTGGTCGCGAGCGCGAGCGCGAGCGCGAGCGCGAGGGCCGCCGTCCGGCCGCGTCGGCCGGTCGCGGCCGAGGGTGCCTGGCGGGGCCCGGTGCCCTGTCGGGCGCGCATCAGCTGCCCTGTCTCTCGGTTGCCGTCGGCGTGCTCGATGGGGCTGCCCCGTCGAGCAACCGCTCCAGGGCTACCGCGACACCGTCCTCGTCGTTCGACGCCGTCACGTGGGTCGCGGCCTCGAGCACCTCCGGGTGCGCGTTCGATACGGCGTACGAGGTTCCCGCCCAGGTGAGCATCGGCAGGTCGTTGGGCATGTCGCCGAACGCCCAGACCTCGTGGGCCCCGATGCCGTGGGACGAGGACCAGGCGGCCAGCGCACCGGCCTTGGTCACGTCGGGAGGGAGGAGCTCGGCGAGCCCCGCGGCCCCGGAGAACGCGAGCAGGGCACGGTCTCCCACGACGTCGAGCACCTGCTCGAAGAACTCGTCCTGGCCCAGGGCGTCCGTGCGCGCGAGCAGCTTGGCGACGGGGGAGTCGAGCGCGCGCTCGACCGGCCCGCGCCAGGAGTCCGGCATGTCCTCCTCGTGCCGGAACGTCGAGTCGAACACCGGGCCGTCGATCTGCTCGACGGCCAGCGCGACACCGGGCACCGCGGCGCGCAGGTCGCTGACCACGTCACGCAGGGCGGGCAGCGCGAAGCCACGGGACTCGACGACCTGGCGCGTGCCGACGTCGTACACGCACGCCCCGCCCAGGCAGATGATGACGCCGTGCCCTCCCACCAGGCGCCCGACCTCGGTCAGCCAGCGGGGCGGGCGGGCCGTGACGAACACGACCTGGGTGCCGGCCTCGTCCAGAGCGGCCAGGACACGGCGGGTGCGGTCGGAGACCGTGCCGTCCGAGCGCAGCAGCGTCCCGTCGAGGTCGGTCGCGATCACGCGAGGACGGCGCAGGGGGCTGGTCATGCCGGGGACCCAGCGGCGCGCGCCGGGACGGTGTCGAGGGCCCCGTGGCTCAGCACGGGCGCCACCGCCGGGAGTCGGTGAGTGTCCACGCCGCGAGTCTAGGTCGGCGCGGTAGCGACACGCCCGCACGTCGCGGGCGTGACACGGCGGGGCCCGGAACGCGGACGGGCGCGCCACCGTCGGGCAGGAGCCCGAGCAGCGACGCGCCCGTCAGGAGCTGGTCAGCGGTAGTTCGTGAACTGCACCGCGAAGTCCAGGTCCGCGCCCTTGAGCAGCGCCTGGACGGTCTGGAGGTCGTCGCGCGACTTGCTCGTCGCGCGGACCTCGTCGCCCGTGATCTGCGTCTTGACGCCCTTGGGCCCCTCCTCGCGGATGATCTTGGTGACCTTCTTCGCGTTCTCGCCCGCGAGGCCCTCCTTCAGCACACCCTCGAGGCGGTACTCCTTGCCCGACAGCTTGGGCTCGTTCTCGCCCGTGTCGAACGCCTTGAGCGAGATGCCGCGCTTGATGAGCTTGGTCTGGAACACGTCGAGGATCGCGAGGACGCGCTCCTCCGAGTTCGCGACCATGACGATCTTCTCGCCGCTCCAGGCGATCGACGCGCCGATGTTCTTGAAGTCGTAGCGGGTCTGGATCTCCTTGATCGCCTGGTTGAGGGCGTTGTCGACCTCCTGGCGGTCGACCTTGCTGACGATGTCCATCGATGAATCGGCCACGGTGCTCTCCTGACACGGTAGGTGGATTGGTCTGGGGTCAACGGTAGTGGGCGGGGGCCGGGGGCGTCGCCTCGGGCACCCGCCTGCGAGCCGACCGCGGTCCGATCGGTCAGCGAGCCGCGAGCCGGGACACGCGCATCGCGCGCAGGGCGTCGACGCTGAGCACGATCAGCGCGAGCCACACGAGCGAGAAGCCGGCCCACCGAGCGGGCGGCATGGACTCGTGGAACACGAGCAGCCCGACGAGGAACTGGAGCACGGGCGCGAGGTACTGGAGCATGCCCACGAGGCTCAGCGGCAGGCGTCGGGCCGCCGCGCCGAACAGCAGGAGGGGCAGGGCCGTGACGACGCCGCTGGATGCGAGCAGGAGGGCGTGACCGGTGCCCTCGGCGGCAAACGTCCCGACACCCGTGACCCCGAGGAAGACCAGGTAGCCGAGCGCCACGGGGAACAGCAGGGTCGTCTCGACCGCCAGGCCGGGAAGGGCCTCGACGTCGCGCCCGACACGGTTCTTGACGAGTCCGTACAGGCCGAACGAGGCGGCGAGGGTCAGCGCGATCCACGGGAGCCGGCCGACGCCGATCGTGAGGACGACCACGGCGGCCGTGCCGATCCCGAGCGCGACCCACTGCGCGGGGCGCAGCCGCTCCTTGAGCACGAGCACCGCGAGCAGCACCGTGACGAGGGGGTTGATGAAGTACCCGAGGGCCGCGTCGAGCACGTGCCCGGACAGCACGCCGTAGACGTACACGGTCCAGTTCGTGGCCACGAGCACCGCGGCGATCGCCAGCAGCCCCACGGTCCGGCGCACGCGGAACGCGGCCCGGAACGCGGGCAGCTTGCGCATCACGAGCAGCAGGAGGAGGCAGAACAGCAGGCTCCACACCACGCGGTGGGAGATGATCTCGAGCGGCCCCGCCGGCTGGAGCAGCGGGAAGAAGAGGGGCATCGCGCCCCACAGGAAGTACGCGCTCGCCCCGAGGACCACGCCGAGGCGGTCGATCGGGGCCGGCGTGGGGATGCCCGGAGCGCCCGGACGGGAGGCGCCCGGTGGCGCGGAGAGGTCGTTCACGGGGTGCTGGGGTGCCTGGCTCACGGTCCACTGTAAGCGTGTGCAGGCGGATCGTGAGGGGTCGATTTTCCTCCGGGGTCCGATTCGCTGTACTGTTGCCACGCTCCCGCAGTTCGGAAGCGTCTTTCGGTTGTGCCTCGGCACGGTCGGGGCGAGGCCGACGGGAGTGCACAACTCAACATGGCAGGTTGCCCGAGCGGCCAAAGGGATCTGACTGTAAATCAGACGGCATAGCCTTCGTGGGTTCGAATCCCTCACCTGCCACGCACATGAACGAGGCGTCACCCGTCGGGTGGCGCCTCGTTCGCGTTGAGGTCGACGTGCGGGGTCGAGCCCTGGGGGCGCGGGCAGGGTCTCCCGGGGCGCGGTCTGCGGCCCGACCGCGGAGCTCACCAGGGTCGTCCGGCCGGCGGCGCACCTCCGGGACGCGTCGGTGTGCACGGGCAGTTCGTGCGGGCGGGGGTGAAGTCGTGACATGTCGGACCGGTTCCGCTCGCCCGACGCGCGTCCGCAGAGCGAGGAGGGCGACTCCCGGTCGGGCCGCAGAATCGGCCTGATCACTGGGGTCCGGGGCGGTCGCCGGGGTCGATTTCGCACCACGCCAGAACCCGTGTAATCTTCTTACCGCTGCCCCGATAGCTCAGTCGGCAGAGCGTCTCCATGGTAAGGAGAAGGTCAAGGGTTCGATTCCCTTTCGGGGCTCTGTGAAGTGACGCGGGGTCGTCTCGCTGGAATACTGGCGACACGACCCCGCGTTCATCACGCGGCGGGGTAGCTCAGCTGGTCAGAGCGCACGGCTCATAATCGTGAGGTCGCGGGTTCGAGCCCCGCCCCCGCTACCACTTCCTGACAACACCGTACGGCGGCCGGCGCCGTGCGGCCTAGCAAGCACGTAGCGCCCTCCGGAGGCGCGAGAGGTGGCACTACCGTGGCAAGCAAGAGCTCAGACGTTCGCCCGAAGATCACGCTCGCATGCGTGGACTGCAAGGAGCGGAACTACATCACCAAGAAGAACCGCCGCAACGACCCCGACCGTCTCGAGCTGGCGAAGTTCTGCCCGCGCTGCGGCAAGCACACCGCTCACCGCGAGACCCGCTGATCCAGCGGCTCCACTGAGCAGCTCCGCACGCATGGCGATCAACGCTGACTACGCCGGTCGCGAGTACCCGGCCACCGCCCCGTACTCGGTCGGCCGCGAGAAGATCCGCGAGTTCGCCGCTGCTGTCGGTTCGACCCACCCCGCGCACCACGATGTGGCCACTGCGCGGGGTTTGGGCTATCCGGACCTGATCGCGCCGCCCACGTTCGCGGTCATCGTCGCGCAGCGCGCCGAGGCCCCGTTCATCCAGGATCCTGAGGCAGGCGTCGACTTCACGCGCGTCGTGCACGCCGACGAGCGGTTCGTGCACCACCGTCCGATCGTCGCCGGCGACGAGCTCGTGACGGTGCTGCACGTCGACTCGATCACGCAGCGGGCCGGCATCTCGATGGTCACGACGCGCGCCGAGATCGGCGCCCTGGTGGCAGACGGTTCCGGAACCGTCGAGCCCGTCGCGACCGTCACGTCGAGCCTCGTCGTCCGCGGGGAGGACGCATGACCGAGCACATCGCCTCTCCGGTGAGCACCGCTCGACCGGACCTCGCCGCCCTCGCGGTGGGCGACGTCGTCGGGAGCCGCGAGGTTCTCGTCGACCGGGCGCGCCTCGTCCGCTACGCCGGTGCGAGCGACGACTTCAACCCGATCCACTGGAACGACGCCTTCGCGCAGAGCGTGGACCTGCCCGGCGTGATCGCGCACGGCATGTTCACCATGGGGGCCGCCGTCGCGCTGGTCGAGGACTGGGCCGGGGACCCGGGCGCGGTCGTCGACTACCAGACCCGCTTCACTCGTCCCGTGCCCGTGCCGAACCCGGGCGAGGCCGTGATCTCGGTGTCGGGAGCGATCGGTGCGATCGATCTCGAGGCCCGCACGGTCCGTGTCGACCTCACGGTCACGTTCGAGGGCGCCAAGGTCCTCATGAAGGCGCAGGCGGTCGTCCGCCTCTAGCCGCCGGACACAGCTCGCAGAAGGGTGCCTCTCCCGCACGGGAGAGGCGCCCTTCGTGCGTCACGGTTCGGGGGAGCGGGGCGGTTCAGGCGCTCGGCGCGGGTCCTGTCGTGGTCCCGAGCACGAGCCCGACGTCGAGCATGACGGTCTCCGGCTCCTTGCCGGCGAGGAGCGCCACGACCGCGTTGCCCAGCTCGGCGCCCTTCTCGGCGAGGGGCTGGTGGACGCTCGTGAGGGTGTCGGGGCTGAGCCAGGGGAGGTCGAGGCCGTCGAACCCGGCGATGGACAGGTCTTCTGGCACGCGCAGCCCGAGCTCCTTGGCACCGAGGAGCGCGCCCGCGGCGAGCAGGTCGGAGTGGGCGATGATCGCGGTGGGCCGTTCGTCGTCGGGGACCCAGGTCCCGAGGATCTCGACGGCCGCGGCGTGCCCGTGCTCGACGAGCGAGGCCTCGGTCTCCCACGAGATGAGGGGCTCGACGACGTCGCGCACCCCGGTGAGGCGGTTGAGGGTGGGGGTGCGGTCGGCCTGGGCGAGGCGCTCGGCGTCGATGACCCCGCTGCGACGCGAGTTGTCGAGGGGGAGCGAGATCTCGGCGATGCGGGTGTGGCCGAGGTCGACGAGGTGGCGGACGGCCTCGGCCGTGCCGCGCCGGTCCTCGATGCCGACGAGCGGCGTGCCGGGCACGGGGCGTCCTTCGCCGATCACGACGGGCACGCCGCGGCGTTGCAGGGCGGCGAGGGTCGCGTCGTCGGTCCCGACGCCCCACACGAGGACCGCGACGTCCATCGCGGCGCTCTCGATGAGGGGGTCGACCGCGCGGGACGGGTCGTCGGAGGGGATGCCGGGAATGAGCAGGACGCCGAGGCCGCTGGTCCCGAGGGTGGAGACGAGGCCGTCGAGGACCTGGACGGCGACCGGGTCGCGGAACGCGCGCTTGAGCTGGTCGCCGATCACGACGCCCACGATCCCGGACTTCCCGGAGCGCAGCTGGCGCCCGAGGGGGTTGGGGCCGGTGTAGCCGAGCTCGTCGGCTGCGGCCATGACGCGGTCGCGCGTCTCGGGGGTGATGGGGCCCGCGCCCGAGAACGCGAGGGACGCAGTGGAGACGGAGACCCCGGCGAGCGCGGCGACGCGGGCGAGGGTCGGGCGGCCTGGCGGCCTGGGTGCCTGCTCGGTCTCGGTCATCGTCGCCCCTCTGTCGGTCATCTGCCGGTCATCTGGTGGTTCTCGGGTCCGGCGTGGCGCGCGGAAAGGTGTTTGACGGCGCGGCCAGACTACCCGCAGAATTGACCCCATGTCTCGAATCGTTTCGAAGGCCACCCACGACGCAGGAATCGAATCGATTCGACCCGTTCTTGATCCTGGCCTCTCCCGCGCCCGCTGGTCCCTCCTGGGGATCTTCCTGCTCAACGGCATCACCATGTCGAGCTGGCTCGCCCGCATCCCGTCGGTCCGCGACGCGCTCGACATGACGCCCAAGGACCTGGGCTTCGTGCTGCTCGCGGGTGCGATCGGCGCCCTGATGACCGTCACGCTGGCCGGTCCGATCGTCAACCGTTTCGGCGGCAAGGCGACCATGCTCGCCTCGACGGCCTTCTTCGCCGCGGCGCTCGTTCTCCTGGGCGTCGGCCCGGCCACGGGGTCCGTCGCGCTGCTGGCCGCGGGCATCTTCCTCAACGGTGTGGCCTTCTCGCTCGGCAACGTGCCCATGAACGTCGAGAGCGCGAGCGTCGAACGGCGCACCGGGCGCACGATCCTGCCGCAGTTCCACGCGGCCTTCAGCATCGGTGCAGTCGTCGGTTCTCTCATCGGCGCCGCGTGCGCCGCGGGTGACGTCCCGGTCCTCGTGCAGTTCGCGGGCACCGCGGTCGTCGCGACGGTCTGGCGCCTGGTGAGCATCCCGATGTTCATCCACGCGACGCCGCCGCGCCCTCGCGTCGACGGTCGCCTGGGAGACGCAGGTCCCGACGGTGTCGAGGCCGCCGCCGTCCTGCACCCGCGCTCGCGCCGCGTGCGCCTGGGGGCCGCGCTGAGCGCGTGGCGCGAGCCGCGCACGCTGCTGATCGGCCTGGTCATCATGGCCGCGGCGCTCTCCGAGGGCTCCGCGAACGACTGGCTGTCCCTCGCCGTCGTCGACGGGTTCGACCAGACCGAGGCGGTCGGCGCCGTGGTCTTCGGTGCCTTCGTCGGTGCCATGACGATCATGCGCCTGCTCGGCACGCGCCTCATCGACCGCTACGGGCGGGTCGTCGTGCTGCGCTTCTCGGGCGTGGCCTCGATCGGCGGCCTGCTGCTCTTCGGCTTCGCGCCGAACCTGCCGCTCGCCGGTGTCGGGGTCCTCGCGTGGGGCATGGGGGCGGCCCTCGCGGTCCCCATCGGCATCGCCGCTGCGTCCGACGAACCGCTCCAGGCCGCGAGCCGCGTCTCGGTCGTCTCGGCGTTCTCGTCGATGGCGTCGCTCGCCGCGCCGCCGCTGCTGGGCATCGCGGCGGAGACCATGGGTGCGCGGCACGCGCTCGTGCTCATCGTGGTCGCGATGGTCGTCAGCGTGCTGCTCTCGACCAAGGTCGCGCCGCTCGCCCCGAGCAGCTCGCCGCACCCGCTGCCCGACGGCGGCGCTCCCGTCACCGGACCGGGTCGCGTCGTGCACACGATCGGGGAGGGGGACGAGGTCTCCGGCGTCCAGCGGCCGGAGCCTGACCATGTGGTAAGCAATCACCCGGTACCGTCGACCGTGGGCACACGTCGTCGCCGGTCGCTCCGTCGGCACGCCCCCGGCGGCAGCACCCCGACGACGCAGCCGGCCCCGACCGGCTCGACCTCTCACCGACGCGAGGAGACCTCCGCATGACCACCCCGCCCTCGCCGCTCACCGGCGGCCAGAGCGCCGTGAGCGCCGCCCGGACCGTGCAGGCGGCCACCTGGTCCGTCTTCGCGGTGTTCTTCCTCAACGGGTTCAACTTCGCGAGCTGGGCCTCTCGCCTGCCCGCGGTCCGGGACGCGCTCGGGCTCAGCGAGGGCAGCATGGGCCTCCTGCTGCTCTTCGCCGCGATCGGGTCGCTCCTCGCGCTGCCGCTCGCGGGCATGGTCGTGCAACGGATCGGCGCGTCGCGCGCCGTCCTGTTCTTCGCCACCGTCAACGTCGCCGGTCTCGTCGTCGCCGTCACCGGGGTGTCCCAGGGCTCGGTCGACGTCGTGCGAGTCGGCCTGTTCCTGTTCGGGATCGGGACCGGCGTCTGGGACGCCGCCATGAACATCGAGGGTGCAGCGGTCGAGCAGCGACTCGGCAAGGCGATCATGCCCCGCTTCCACGCAGGCTTCTCGTTCGGCACCATGGCGGGAGCCGGCGTCGGCGCCCTGGCCGCGCTGGCGGCCGTGCCCGTCCAGTGGCACCTCGCGGTCGCGCTCGCGCTCAGCCTCCTGGGCGTCGTCTGGTGCGTGCGGTCCTTCCTCCCTGCGGGCGACGTCCACGCGACGCCGTCCGGCTCCGGGCGCGACGCCGCCGCCGGTGAGGACCCGGCGACCGCCGTCCACTCGTCGAACGGGGCGCGCAGCGCCCTCGCGGCCTGGCGCGAGCCGCGGACCCTGCTGATCGGCCTCGTCGTCCTGGCGGCAGCCCTGACCGAGGGCGCCGCCAACGACTGGGTCGGGCTCGCGGTCGTCGACGGCTTCGGCACGTCGGACGCGATGGGCGCCGTGGGGCTCGGGATCTTCCTGACCGCCATGACGGGCATGCGACTGCTCGGCACGGGCCTGCTCGACCGCTTCGGGCGTGTGGCCGTGCTGCGCATCTCCGCGGGCCTCGCGTTCGTGGGACTGCTCGTGTTCACGCTCGTGCCCAACCTGTGGGTCGCGCTCGTCGGCGTGGTCCTGTGGGGCATGGGCGCGGCGCTCGGCTTCCCCGTGGGGATGAGCGCGGCCTCGGACGACCCCGCGCACGCCGCCGTCCGGGTCAGCGTCGTCTCGACGATCGGCTACTCGGCCTTCTTCGTCGGGCCCCCGCTCATCGGCTTCCTCGCCGAGCACATCGGGGGCTACCGCCCGGCGCTCCTCGTCATCGCGGTGCCGCTCGTGATCGGTCTGCTCGTGGTCAACGCGGCCAAGCCGCTGCCCACGGCCGCGGGGGGTGCGAAGGGTCGGTGACCCCCATGAGGAGCGCGCGCCGGTACGAGATGTCTGCCATCTGATCGGCCGCAGGCTCGCCCGTGGGCACAAGACCAGTACGAGCGTGTCATACGGATATCATGTGGGATCCGCCACCATGACCCCCGTCTCGATCGGTGTGCAGCGCACTTCATCGAACCCAGAACATCGAGGTCACATGCCGCTCAACACCGCCGCTGTCGCGGCACATCTACGTGCGGATGCGCGTTCTGTCGGACGGGCCGGCGGGATGCCGTCGATCACCAAGGTACGCCGACTCGCCGAACCGCCCACCAGGACGCTGGACCCGGACGAGCTCTTCCTGATCGGGCTCTACGACGGCCTCCTGGGCCGTGAGCCGGACGGCGAGGGCTTCTCCACCAACCTCTCGGCGTTGCGGCAGGGACTGCCTCGTATGGCGATGTACGAGGCGATGAACGTGTCGGACGAGGCCATGAAGCACAGAGGGACGCAGGACCGTGTCCCGCCGACTGACTCCGCACTCGACGCCTTCGTCCTGCGCGGGCTCCACCTGGTCACGCTCGGTGTGCCGTCGGCCCCTGAACAGCTGAGCGCAGAGGTCGCCCGCTGGCGGTCGGGCGTCCCTCTCGGGGTCATCGCCTATGAGATGGCGCCCTCTGGTGCTCGTCCGTGGGAGCTCCTGCTGGTGGACGAGCTGCTGCGCGGGACTCCTGCCGAGAACGACGCGGCCGCCGTCGACCGTGCCCTCGTGCGCCTCAACCATCGAGAGGCGCCCGAGTCGATCCTCGCCTCGCTCGTCCCGGGTCGGGGACCGGTAGCGAGGGCGCGCCGTCACCGCCGGGCCCGCCGTGCCGAGATGTACGCGACGTTCGCCCTGCTCCAGGCGGCTCAGAACGCACGAGTCGAGGGCACATCTCGCCCGGTGCCAGGGGACGACGACCCGGTCGTCCGTCTCGGGGAGCTCGCCTCCCGGCAGGATCGCAGACTTGGCTCCATCGAGACGACGCTCGCGAAGATCGGGCAGGACACCGCGGCCGCCGCCACCTGGCGCGACGAGGTGTCGGTCGTCGAGGTCGACGGACTGCTCTTCGGGGTCCCGGCGCGCGAGTGGCGCCTCGCGGCCTACCTCGAGCACCGCGGCCACCCCGAGCCTGGTCTCGCCGCCATCCTGACGACGTACCTCAAGCCGGGTGGCCGATTCATCGACGTCGGAGCGAACATCGGGCTCTACACCGTCGCCGCGGCAGCCGTCGTGGGGCCGACAGGTTCCGTCGTGGCCGTCGAGCCGACGCCGACGACCGTCGAGATGCTGCGGGAGAACGTGCAGCTCAACGGGTTCCTCGAGTCGGACATCGTCCGGGTCGTCGAGGGAGCCGCCGGCGCACGTCGGGGCCGGGCGAAGCTGGCCGTCTACGCGCACGACTCGGGCCACAACACCCTGTACGCCAAGGACGCGCGAGACGCCTCCGTCGAGGTGGACGTCGTCCCGCTCGACGAGGTCGTCGAGCGCGGTTCCACGGTGGACGTCGTCAAGATCGACGTCGAGGGCGGTGAGCTCGCGGTGCTTCGCGGCATGCAGCGGATCGTCGACGAGAACCCTCACATCGTCGTCTTCGCCGAGCTGGCAGACATCCACCTGCGGCGCGCCGGGACGAGCGCCCAGCGGTTCCTGGACACGGTCGTGGAGCTCGGGTGGGAATGGGACATCTTCGAGACGGTCTCGGGTGCTAGCGCGACGACCGAGACGGACGTCCCGCTCAGCGTCTTCCTCCGGCGGGCCGCTGCCAGCCCTGCCGCCTCCACCCCTGTCGATCGAGAAGCCCAGTGAGAATCGTCGTCGCCACCACCTCTGTGCCGTTCGTCAGCGGCGGCGCCAGCATCATCGTCGACTGGCTCGAGCGTGCGCTCGTGGAGCGCGGCCACGAGGTCGACGTCTTCACGCTGCCGTTCCGAGCGCATCCACCCACGATGACCACCCAGATGGTGGGTCTGAGGTCGCTCGACTTCAGCGACCGGTGCGACCGCCTCATCGCAGTGCGGACACCGAGCCACCTGGTGCAGCACCCACGCAAGAGCGTCTGGTTCCTTCACCACCATCGGCCGGCCTACGACCTGTGGAACTCCGCGCCAGACGTTCCCCACGACGCGGACGGGCGTGAGTTCCGACGCATGCTCTTCGCGTCCGACGAGGCCGCGCTGGCCGAGTCGAACGTGTTCTGCAACTCCGACGTCATCCGTCGGCGTCTCGCTGACTACAACGGGGTCGACGCCGAGATCCTCTACCCACCGCTCGATCCTGCCGGGGGCTATGCCATGGAGCAGGCGGAGGACACCATCGTCTACGTCTCGCGTCTCATGGACCACAAGCGCCAGCTGCTCGCGGTCCAGGCGCTGGCGACGACCCAGACTCCGGTCCGCCTCCACCTGGTGGGCGCCTTCGACGCCACCGACGACTCCTACCGCCGGTCGATCCTCGAGACGATCACCCGGTACGACCTGCAGGACAGGGTGACGCTGTCCGAGGGATGGGTCGACGAGCAGACCAAGCGGAGCATCGTGGCACGCGCGCTCGCGGTTGCGTACTTCCCGTTCGACGAGGACTCCTACGGCTACCCGTCACTCGAGGCTGCGGCGATGGGGCGCCCTGTCGTCACGACGACCGACAGCGGGGGAGTGACCGAGCTCGTCGAGGACGAGGTGAACGGCCTGGTGGTGGAACCGGACGCACTAGCTCTCGGGGCAGCGTTCGACCGACTCTGGGAGGACCGAGCCCTGGCCGACAAGCTCGGAGCGGGTCAGGCTGCCAAGGTGGCAGCGCTGAAGATCTCCTGGGATCACGTGACGGAGAGGTTGCTGGCATGAGGGTGCTCGTTGCGACGAACGGAGTCCCGTTCGTCCGTGGGGGGGCCGAGCTGTTGGCGGATGCTCTGATCCGCGAGCTGCGGACCAGAGGGCACGAGGCGGATCTGATGCGGATCCCGTTCCGTTGGGAGTCCCCCGCAGATCTCGCCGACACGATGATCTACGCGTCGACCATCGATCTGCACGGGGTCGACCGTGTCATCGCGTTGAAGTTCCCGGCCTACCTGGTCGACCACCCGAACGTGACGGTGTGGCTGTTGCACCAGTTCCGTCAGGTGTACGACATGTGGGACACCCCGTGGAGCCCCCCGGTCGACGACCCGCAGTGGCAGAGGATCCGGGATGCTATCCACGAGGCCGACACGCGCCAGCTGCGGCGCGCACGTCGCCTCTTCACCAACGACAACGTCACCCAGCAGCGGCTCAAGGTGCACAACGGGCTCGACGCCGCCGTCCTGCATCCGCCGCTGCCCGACGAGGGCGACATCCGTCAGGGGCAGTTCGGCGACTACATCCTGTGTCTCGGACGCGTCTCGGGAGGAAAGCGGCCTCTGCTGGCGGTCGAGGCCCTCGCGCACTCGTCGTCCGGTGTCCGCCTGGTCGTCGCGGGGCAACCCGACAGCGAGGACGTGGTCCGCGAGCTCCACGAGGCGATCGAGGAGCACGGACTGCAGGACAGGGTCACGATGCACCTCGAGTTCGTCGAGACGGAGTTCAAGCGTGACCTCCTCGCGGGGGCGTTGGGCGTCGCCTACTTCCCGATCGACGAGGACTCGTTCGGCTACGTGACGGCCGAGGCGATGACCGCCGGCAAGCCGGTGGTCACGCTCTCCGACTCGGGCGGGATCCTGAACCTGGTGCACGACGGCCGGACGGGACTCGTCGCCGCGCCGGACCCCCGTTCGATCGCCACTGCGTTCGATCGCCTGTTCACCGACCGTCCGGCGACGGAGAAGATGGGTGCGAGCGCGGAAGAAGCCGTCGCTCGACTGAACCTCTCCTGGGACCACGTCATCGAGGAGCTGCTCCGATGAGGATCGCTTGGTGTACCCCGTTCTCCGAGCAGAGCGCGATCGGTCGTGTCAGTGCGATCGTCGCCGAGGAGCTCGTCCGCCGTCCGGAGGTCCAGATCGACATCTGGCAGCCCGTGGAGTCGACCGGTCGGGTGTGGTCGGGCGAGACCTACACGATCGATCTCGAGGACCTGAGCCCTCTGCTCGAGTACGACGCCGTCGTCTACCACCTCGGGAACTACGCGCCGAACCACCTGGACATCTGGAAGGCATCGGAGCAGGTGCCGGGGATCGTCGTGCTCCACGACATCTCGCTGGGTGGCCTCTTCCACCAGTACCTCCTGGACAGGGGGGACTACAGCGACGAGATCGGTCGCTGGTACGGCCACGGTGTGGAGAACCTCGCGCGACGGGTGCTGGGGGGCTCGGGGGAGACACCGCCCTGGGAGCTCGACGGCGGGGCCGCGTTCTCGTTCCTCGGCCTGGCTGCCAGGAACGCACGTACCGTCGTCGTCCATTCGCAGTTCGCCGCACGAGAGGTCGAGACGTCGGTCCTGGCCGACGTCGTGGTGGTCGGGCTACCGGTCGAGGGGGCCGAGCCCGAGGACGACATCGCCGCGGCGCTCCCTGCGTTGATCCCGGAGGGCATACCCCTCGTCCTCCAGGCAGGGATCATGAACCCCAACAAGCGGATCGACGTCGTCGTCGAGGCGTTCGCCGACGTGGTGAGCCGACGACGAGCCCACCTCGTCGTCGCGGGCCGGGCCGGCGGACTCTCGAGCTCGGACGTCGAGAACCTGCTGGCCGCCCAGGGAATCGTCGACGCCACCGTGCTCGACGACCCCTCGGACGCCATGCTTGCCAAGCTGAGGGCCAACGCGGCGGTGGCCGTGGTGCTCCGCGAGCCCTGCCTCGAAGGAGCGTCGTACGCCCTGCTCGAGAGCCTCGTCGCCGGTGTGCCGGTCGTGACGGTGGACGACGGCAGCTACGCAGAGGTGCACGGGACGTTCATCCAGCACGTCCCGACGCCCCCGCGCGCACAGTCCGTCTCCGACGCGATCGTGCGCAGCCTGGACGACGCCGGGCAGGAGGTCAGGGAGTCGGCGCAGTCGTTCGTGGCGCAGGGCCACACGGCGCGCGACTATGCGGACGGGATCATCGAGGTCGTCCGTCGCGATCGCGGCGTCGGTCCGCGGCTCCAGCTGCTCGACGAGCTGACGCTCAGGCTGCGGCGCATGGGACTGTCGGAGAACGACGACGCGGTCCGTCGCACGGCGGAGCGCGTCGAGTTCCTGTACTCACGCACGCCGCGGATCCTGGGCGAGGACGTGGCACCTGCCCTCAGCGTGTAGTCACCGCTCGGATGCGGTTGGTTCGCGGAACTGCAACCCGCGCGAACCGACGTCGCCATCTGATGCCTCGTGGTAGGCATCAGATGGCGACGGGTAGATCACGCGCTCAGGACGTCACCGTCCAGTCGACCCGCTGACGGTGGAACCCTCGCGTCGGGTAGCGGGTGCCAGCTCGGTCAAGAACTCCTCGTAGCTGCGGATGTAGTCCGCGTTGTCATACGGCTGTGAGGCAAAGACTCCGAGGACCGAGTCTGGCGAATACCTATACTGCGTGCCCCACGTCATCGGAGGCATGTAGAGTCCGACACCCGGCTGGTCCAGCCGGACCTGCTCGCGCGTCATTCCGTCATCGACGATGCAGGTGACCGCGCCGCGCAGACAAACGAGGACCTGCTCGCACCGTCTGTGGGCGTGCTCCCCTCTGACGTCGGTGGACGGCACGTCGAACACGGCGAAGAAGCGCGCAGGAACGAACGGCAGGTCGGCTCCGAGCTCGACCGCTGCCAGGGATCCACGCATGTCGCTAGCGACCTTCAGTGGGATCAGACGGGCACCCGCAGACAGCCTTCCCGGGGCGGACACCGGGGTGTCGGTGGCTTCGATGGTCGTCGCGTCTGCGTAGCCGACGATCCGGGCAGGATTGCCCACCACCACGGCGTTTGCTGGAACGTTCTTCGTGACGACGGAACCTGCTCCGACCATGGCATTCCGCCCGATGCGGACGCCAGGAAGAACGACGGACCCTGCCCCCAATGACGCGCCGTCGTCGACGCGTGTGACGGAGAACTCCTGCGGGTACCGCTTGCTTCGCGGGAACCTGTCGTTCGTAAAGCTGACGTTCGGGCCGACGAACACGTCGTTCCCCAGCCGGATACCGTCCCAGAGCTGGACCCCGCTCTTGAGCGTCACACGGTCGCCGACGACGACGTCGTTCTCGATGAACACGTGGTCGCAGACGTTGACGTCCTTGCCGATCCTTGCCCCCGGAAGGACATGGGCAAAGGCCCAGATGCGTGTGCCGTCGCCGATGTTCTCGGACTCGCAGATGCCGGCAGGGTGGACGTGATAGTTCATGAGCTCTGTCCCCGGTCGCGGATGGTGTTGGTATGGACAAGGCGGGCTATCAAACGTCCGCCGACAAACGTGAGTGGTGCGGTGACGAGGACGACGAGGGCTGAGGCGCTCGAGGGCAGTCCCGTTCGCTCGAGGAGCGTGACCACACCGAGGCCTATCAGGTAGACGACGAGGTAGCAGGCGGCGTACGCCAGCTTCCCGCCGGTGCCCAGCCGGACGCCATAGACGAACCTGCCTGCCATGAGAGTCGAGAACACCACGCCCGCCGCGAACACGACCGTGTAGGCGAGTTGCGGCGTCATCACGGTGGCCAGCAGCGCGAGCAGGACCCCGGTGCCTACCGTGTTGAGCCCGCCCACCAGGAGGAAACGGATGCCCGAGTCACGAAGGCTCCGCGGTGCGGGTACGTTGCTCACTACCTCACGTCCCGTCGAACATCTCGCGCGACATCGAGAGCGACAGAGGCCTGCCTTTGCTGTTCTCGTAGCCACGCCAGACGTAGGACCCCACGACGCCCAAACCGGCGAGGATCAGGAACGTCGTGAAGAGCATGGTGAGCATCAGGGGTGTATAGCCAACCTCATCGATCCTTCCCGTGCTCCACGAGAGGAGGACTACCAGCCCGATCGCCACGGTCGAGAGGCTGCCGACGACGCCAACCCCGGTGAGCATCCGGATGGGGATGTCCGTGAAGGAGAACACGCTGTCCAGCAAGTACTTGAACTTCTTCGTGAACGTCCAGCCGGACTTTCCGTGCATCCGGATGAGGCGCTCGTACGGCACTTCGGTACGTCGGTACCCGACCCAGTAGAGCAGGCCGACCAGGCTCGAGTGAGCCTCGTCCAGCTCGAGCAGTCTCGCTGCCACCTCTCGCGTGCACGCGAAGACATCCACACCACCCTGCGGAATGTCGCGGTTGATGAACCGGCGGTACAAGCCCCAGAAGGTCCGTGAGAACACTGATGACACGGCGGGGTCCAGACGCGACTGGCGCCTGCCCACGACGACGTCGTACTCGTTGCCAGCCAGTTGCGCGAAGAACTCCTTCATCAGCTCCGGCGGTTCCTGGAGGTCGGCCGCCATCACTCCGATGAACTCGCCTCGTGCGGCATCCAGTCCGGTCCTGATCGCTGGGAACGACCCGAAGTTTCGGGAGTGCACGACGAGCTGGCTCGCGATCGACGCCGCGGGAAGGATCTTGCGGAGGACCGCCAACGAGTCGTCCGGGGAACCGTCGACGACGAACACCGCTTCCATGGCGCCGTCGAGCTCGACGGCGACGGAGGCAAGCCGTTCCACGACGTCGGGGAGAGTCGCCTCGTTCCCGTACACCGGAATGACGACGGAGTAGCGGATCTGCGGGATCGCCTCAGAACGTTGCAAGAGCGTCGCACACCCGTTCGATCTCGTCCTCACGAAGCTCGGGAAAGAGCGGGACCGAGAGGATTCGGCTCGCCAGTGCCTCGGTCGTGGGGAGACTGGTGTCCAAGTAGTCGTCGGCAACCGCCGGTTGTCGATGGTCGGGAATCGGGTAGTGGACGTCGCTCTGGATCTTCTGGTCGGTCAGGTGCTTGCGCAGCGCCTCGATATCGTCGGTGACGACGACTGCCAGATGAGCGGCATGTGACTCGTCGAGACCGCCGAGCACCGTTGCGCGGTGTGAAGCTGCTTGAGCGTACCGGCGGAGGATCTCCCGTCGCCGCGTGGTGAGGTCGTCCAGCCGGGCGAGACGCATCCGCAGGACGGCCGCTTGCAGCTCGTCGAGCCTGGAGTTCCGACCGCCGTCGTCGGCGGTCGAGTACTTGCGGTCCCAACCGTACTGTCGCAAGCGACGAATCGTCGCATCTGTCTCTGCCGTTCGGGAGACGACGGCGCCACCGTCACCGAGCGCCCCGAGATTCTTGGTCGGGTAGAAGCTGAACGCTGCGGCATCGCCGAAGGAACCCGAACGCGCTCCTGGGAGACCTGCGCCGAGGGCCTGGGCGCAGTCCTCCACAACCATGACACCCCACGGCTCGCAGATCGCCCGGATGGCTGCCACATCCACGGCGTGACCGTAGAGGTGCGTCACGACGACAGCGCCGACCGTCTCGTCGAGCACGGGGGCAAGGGTTGTCGGCGTGAGCACGTGAGTCTGCGCGTCGATGTCCGCATAGGCGACGTCGTACCCGCCTCGACGGGCCGCTGTCGACGTGTACCCGCCGCAGTTTGCGGCAGTCACCACTCGTGTCCGTCCCGCGGGCATGATGGCCCGCAGGGCGAGCTCCAGCGCGTCGGTACCGTTGGCGACTCCGGCTGCGTGCGGTGCAGCAAGGTAGGTGGCCAGCTCCTTCTCGAATGCGCTGTGCTGCGGACCGTGCACGAGCCATCCAGAGTCGAGCACCTCCGCCATGGTGGAGTCGAGCGCTTCGCGCTGTGCAGAGATGGCACGTGACAAGTCGTTGAACGGGATCCAGTCCACAAGCTTCCTTTCATAGATGTCGAGCCGTGCTCGACATCAGGCCGACCAAGAGAACGGCTCCGGTGTATCCGCCAAGATCGCGGCGGCAGGGAGACTCGGCAGGGGCAGTCTGCGCTCGGTCCGTTGCCGTTGCCGTTGCAGTGGGCATCGGCGGGTCGGTTGTGCGCATCCCCGCCTCGACGTCCCTGAGAGGTTCACTATCCGTCCCCTATGGACCGTTCGGACTCGGGAGAGGAAATGCGGACCAGTCCCCGCCATGGCCGACGGCGACCGGCGGGCCGAGGAGCTGCTGGATGCTCGCGGCGAAGGCGGCCGCGTCCTCATCGCTGTATCCGCGCCAGTCGACGTGGACGGCACAGAATCCGGCCTCAGACAGCTCGGGAAGTTCCGACGCGTCGATGTCTGCACCGAGCTGCTCCAGCCAGACACTGTCCGGTGTCTCCTTCATGGCGCCGAACGACCAGTACTTGGCAGGGTTCGTCAGAGCCGGAAGGAGATGTCCGTAGGCGCTCAGGTCAGCAACCGGCGGTACTTCCGGATAAGCCACGTACGGAAGCTGGAGCACCCCGCAGGTTCCAGGTAAGTCCTCGTTGAGATCTGCGGCGTAGCTGAGTCCGGAGTCCCGCTCCGTGATCCCGGCGCTCGACCATGCGTCGAACACCGCGCGGTAGGGCGTGACGGAGTCGAGGAGCACGATGGCCGCGCAGACCAGCGCTACGATCCACCCGCTCCGCGTTACTGACGGGAACATGTCCCGCCACACGACAGCCCCAGCCACGACGACGAGTGTGAGGACTACGGGAACGAGCCGGTCCCAACCGCGCAGCTGCGAGGAGATGCTCAGGGCGAAGAGGTAGTTGAGGCCCCACGGGACGAAGAAGAGAAGTGCTCCGGTCATCAGTGTGGTGACGAGGCCGAGAGACACCGTCCGACGTTCTGGTGTCGGAGTGGCGCGCGCGTGGGACCGTCGCCTCACGACGAGAGCCCCGACCACCGTGAACACGATCAGCAGCGTCGTCAGTACTGAACCCGAGTTTGCGTTCCACAGGACGCCCGACGTGTCGATCACGTATGCCTGGGCGTACGCCTCTTCGACGAATCGGACCAGGGGACCTAGACCAGGAAAGTCCGTGAACGGGGCGGGGAGCATGGTGAACGCCAGTGCTCCGCTGTACTCGACCGACTCGACTGGGGCGCGTTCCGCGACTGCGCTCAAGGCAGGGTTGGCGCGAGTCCATAGGGTGGCCGGGAGCAGCACTGCGGCGAGGACCAGCATGATCGTGACGGCGGGGAGCGCGCCTCGCAGCACCACAGCCCACCCGTCGCCCCGAAATGCTCGGTAGAGGCACGCGAATGCCACGAGGAGGATCGCGAAGCACGCATAGTAGATCCCGCTCGAACCGACGACGAAAGCTGCAGCCGCCGTGCCGATCAGTGCGGGGTAGTCGCGGGTCCGTAGCGCTTCCGAGAACCGGCCCGAGCCGACGAGCAGGGCGAGGGCGACGCCGAGGACGGCGGAGTACATCGTCGCGAGGTAGACGTGCTCGACACGCAGCCAGTGGTACGGGATCGTCGTGAGACCCACAGCGAGCACGACGGCAAGGGGGCCCCGCAACCCGGCGATGCGCAGCGTCCACAGTGCAGCGACGGCGGTGAGCGGGAAGGACGCGACGAAGACGAGGTTGAGCGGGAGGAACGGGTTCTCGGTCAAGAGGGAGAACCCTGCAGTCATGAGGTTCTGCGTGAGGTCCCCGGTCGGAAAGTAGGGGAGGTGCATCCCGTGGGGAAAGCCCAGCGAGTTGTCGCCGAACGGGGTGCCGTTGGACCACATGCCCGACATCGCGTAGGCGGGAAGCAGATCTCCATACCCCAGCGGTGCGCGCAGAGTGTCGAGCGTCCATCGAAAGACGTAGAAGACCGCGAGGAGAGACAGCACGACGACGGTCGCATACTCGCCCGCCGCAGCTCTCCGCTCCGTGAGCCAAGACTTGCCGGTGGAACTCGTGCTCGAGGAAGCTCCGGTGCCCTCCTCGGGGGAAACGGGGAGCTCCCCGTCTGGTGCTTGGCTGGGCAGGACGGTCGGGGCAGGTCGGGACGTCACCGGACGGGGGCCCCGGCACGCGCGGCAAGACGGCTCGCCACGTGCTCGACGTCGTCCGGCGTCAGCGCCAGGTGGGTCGGCAGGGAGATGCCCGTCGCGCCGAGGCGCTCGGCCGCAGGGTAGGACCGGTCCGGCTGGTGGTACGGGGGGAGGTGGTGCAGGGGGTGGAACACGGGACGAGTCTCGATCCCGTCCTCCGCGAGCTCTGCCATGACGCGGTCGCGCCTCGCGGCGTCGGCTCCGTCGAGGGTGACGGTGTAGAGCCAGTTCACGCGGCGCGTCCCGGGGCGCTGCTCGGGCAGGCTCAGTCCGGGGATCCCGCCGAGCAGTGCGTCGTACTGCTTCGCGAGCGCGTCCCGCGCGTCGAGGATGGCGTCGAACCGCTCGAGCTGGCCGAGACCGATCGCGGCGGCGACGTTCGTCATGCGGTAGTTGAACCCGACCTCGGGGAACCAGTACCGACGCTCGGGGTCCATGCCCTGTCCACGCAGCAGGCGCAGGCGGGCGGCGAGCTCGTCGTCGTCGGTCGTGACGGCGCCGCCCTCGCCCGTGGTGATGACCTTGTTGCCGAAGAAGCTGAAGGCGGTCACGTGCGCGAGCGATCCGACCCGGCGCCCGTCGACCTCGGCGCCGTGCGCCTCGGCAGAGTCCTGGACCACGGTGAGCCCGTGACGCGCCGCGATCTCCATGATCTCGACGATCGGGGCAGGGTTGCCGTAGAGGTCCACGGGGATGATGGCCTTGGTCCGCGGCGTGATGGCGGCCTCGATGAGCGCGGGGTCGATGTTCATCGTCTCCGCGTCCACGTCCACGAAGACGGGCTCGGCGCCGCAGTAGCGCACGGCGTTGGCGCTCGCGATATACGTCAGCACCGGGAGGATGACCTCGTCACCAGGCCCGATGCCGAGGGCCACAAGCGCGAGGTGGAGCGCGGTCGTGCCGTTGTTGGTGGCGATGGCGTGCTTGGCACCGCAGAGGTCGGCGAACGTCCGCTCGAACTCGGTGATGAACCTGCCCGCCGACGAGATCCAGGTGGTCTCCATGCACTCGGCGACGTACGCCTTCTCGTTGCCGGACAGGACGGGGTACGCGACGGGGATCATGAGGCGATCTTTCGAACGGAGCGGGTAGGGACGCCGACGACTGTCTCGCCAGCGCGTACATCGGAGATGACGACCGATCCGGCGCCGACGACGGCACCCTCACCGATCGTGACGCCAGGAATCACGCTGACCCCGACGCCGAGCATCGCCCTCTTGCCGACGGTGACGCTGCCCGCCAGGTGCGAGCCCGGAGCGATGTGGGCAAACTCGCCCACGACGCAGTCGTGGTCGACGGAGGCACCTGTGTTGACGATCGCGCCGGCTCCGACGCGGGCGTAGGCGCCGACGATCGCGCCGTGCAGGATCGCCGCCCCGGGACCGATCTCGGCGGTCGGCGCCACGCGGGCGGTCGGAGCGACCAGCGGCACGAGGTCGAAACCGGAGGACACCAGGTCCGCGCTGAGCCGGGCGCGCAAGGAGTTCGACCCGATCGCGACGAAGGCGTGGCGGACCCCCTGCTCCAGGAGCCCTGGGATGATCGAGTCGTCGCCGAGGTAGGGGAGCTCGCCGTGCTCGGCCGGGTCGTTGCCTGTGCAACCGAGAGGTCGGAAGGGAGCGTCGGGGTCCCAGGCGTCGATGCATGATCGCGAGTGACCGCCGTTGCCGACGACGACCACTGGTTGCGTTCCCACTCCGTCGACCATCGGCGGTTCCCCCTGTGCGCAGCTGTATTGTCCGGCACAAACCATACCGGAGTCCCGCACCGGCCCCGTATGACGCCTACCAGGGGACGTGCGCCGACAGAGCGCGGGACGGTAGCCTTCACCGGTCCCGGGCTGCAGCGCACCCGCGTCTCGCATGCCGGGAGCCCCCTTGAGGACGAACGGAAACGGCCCGATGCACGAAAGACGCCCCACCCTGTCCCTGATCATCCCTGCCTACGACGAGGTGGAGGGCGCTCAAGGCATCGTCGACTTCTATCGCGAGATCCGGGTCGCCCACCCTGCGCTGGACTTCGAGCTCGTCCTGGTCGACGACGGCTCGACCGACGGCACCGCCGACGCCGTGGTCGCACGGCTCGACGGCTCGGACACCGCGCAGGTCGTCCGGCTCTCCCGCAACTTCGGGTCGCACGCAGCCATCAGCGCGGGCCTCGCGCACGCTCGCGGCGATGCCGCACTGACGCTCAGCGCGGACCGCCAGGAGCCCCTCGAGGCCATCGGGTCGTTCATCGAGGCCTGGCAGGGGGGTGCACAGATCGTCTGGGGCCTGCGCTCGGTGCGGGCGTCCAAGGGCGGCACCCAGGACTTCTTCGCGACCACCTTCTCCAAGGTGTTCAACGCGGTCTCGACGGTGCCGACCTATCCGCAGGAAGGGCCCTCGCACATCCTGGTGGACCGGGCCGTGATCGACGTCCTGACGGCCATGCCCGAGGCCAACCGCAACGTGCTGGCCATGGCGGCCTGGTCCGGGTTCACGCAGGTGCGGATCTTCTTCGAGCAGCTGCCGCGTCCCTACGGCAAGAGCAAGTGGACCTCGGCCAAGAAGGTCAAGCTCGTCGTCGACTCGCTCGTCGAGTTCTCGTCGGCCCCGGTGCGCTGGATCCAGGTCGCCGGCTTCGGCGCGGCCGCGCTCGGTGCGGTCCTGCTGGTGGTCGCGGCCGTGGTCGCGCTCGTCCCGGGCGGGTCGAACGGGTTCGGGTGGACGATCAGCGGTCTCGTGCTGGCCCTCGGAGGGCTCCAGCTCGGGGCGATCGGCGTCGTCGGGGAGTACGTCTGGCGCACCGGCGACGACGCCCGACGCCGTCCCCTCTACGTGGTGCGTGGGGTGCACTCTCAGTCGGCCGACTGACACGAGCACCGAGGAACGGGAGAGGCTCCCTGCGACGACCGTCGCAGGGAGCCTCTCCCGTTCCCTACCGCAGGCTCAGCCGGCCGGGACCAGCGCGGCCTCGTCCTCGGGGACCGCGACGAGCGCGGGCTGGCACTCCGCCACGGCGGCCGACGGGACGGCCGTCGCGACGAGGCCGCCCAGGCCGTACACGCCCGTTCCGTCGAGACGCCTGATGTCGATCGGGGTCTCGGCCTCGCTGACCGGTCCCGACCAGGTGATCGTCTCGGTCGTGTTCGGCTCGACGGTCTGGGTGCTGCCGTCGGGGAACGTGATCTCGAGACGGACGTCCGCGGTGCCGACGCTGAACGACGTGCTCACGTCGTCCCAGCCGCCCTCGCGCAGGGTGACGATCCGCAGCTGGGCGTCTCCCTCGTCGTTGCTGCGCACACCCGGCAGGACGTCGATCCCGTCGCCCGGGTAGAGCATCGGCGGCCGGACCGCCAGATCACCCATCTCCTCGATCACGCCGGCCGGGCACGACGCGAGGACGTCGTCGGACAGCTCGTAGTACTCCCAGCGTCCGCTGTCGGAGGTGAAGGTGGGCTCGCCCAGGACCGCGCGGACCTGGTCGCGCAGCAACGGCTGCGTCGTGAGCGCAGCGGTGTCGAGCGAGATGCCGCTGAAGCCCGCCGCCCTCAGCAGCGGGACCTGCTGCTCGAACGGGCGGGCGGTCAGCCACTGCTGCCAGTCGACCGTGGGGTCGCCCTCGAGCCCGCCGAAGGACCACCGGGAGTCCGTCGAGTACAGGTACGGCAGGAACCCGTCGTAGATCGTGGCAGGCGAGGGGTCGAACTGCGGGACGGGGAAGTTCACCTGGGGGAGCTGGAACACCATGGCGTCGTCGCCCGCCCGGTCCTCGACCTGGCTCGTGAAGCTCGTGACGTCGTCGCGCAGGGCCAGGGCCGACACGGGATCGGGGCGCGCCAGGGGGGTGGTCTGGTCGACCACGCCGACGACGAGGACCAGGCCCACCGCGGCAGCCCGCCACCATCGCTTGCGGAGACGGTCCAGGGTGATGGCGATCGCCAGGAGGACGATGAGACCGATCACGACGTGCATGCGGCTCCACACACGGATCCCGCCACCGTCCAGGAGGAAGGACCAGATCGAGCCCAGGCCGCCGACCGAGTAGGCGAGCAGGCTCATCCAGAGGAGGCCGGCGAGGATGCGCAGGCGCGAGTCGGCGACGTCGGGACGACGCCGGAAGAAGAGGAGGATCGCCCACACGACGAGCGCGACGAAGCCGACCGCGGACACGAGGCCGAGGGCGGGGGTCTCTGCCGGGTTGGGGAACGTGGCGTCATAGCTGTTGCGCAGGGCCCGGAAGGCCTCGAACCGGTGCGCGGCAGCAGGCAGGAGCATCGCGAAGATCTTGCCGCCGTAGATCTCGGCGTCCGCCTGGGACCGCGTGATCTCGAAGGACGAGTAGCCGTACGGGTCGGGCGAGTAGATCGCGTCCACGACCATCGCGACCACGACCGACCCGATGAGGACCGCACAACGGGCCAGCCCCGTCCACAGGATCCGCCACGAGCGGGCTGCCATCGCGCCGCCGACCGCGGCGACGGCCACGATCATCGCGATGAACGTCGCGTAGTAGGCGTTCGTGAGGCCGATCACGAGGCACGAGACGAGCATGGCGACCTGGAACCAGGTGCGTCGCCGACCCGTGGCACGCGGGGCGACCACGAGCGAGAGAGCGACGATCATCCCCAGGGAGATCGCCCAGGTCGAGGAGAGGCTGAAGTGTCCGCCGGCCCGCAGGAAGTGGTCGGGGAGCAGGGGGAACAGGATGCCCGGGACCAGCGCGGCGAGCCGCCCGATGCGCAGGTAGCGGGCCGCGCCGACCGCGAACAAGGCCGCCACGGGGAAGCAGAGGACGACGTACCAGGTGACCGCGGCCCCTGCGCTGCCGGTCAGGGGGCCGAGCACCTTGCCGATGAAGGCGAAGAGGAACTCGTCGGTGACCGTGTAGGTGTGGCTGTTCTGGGCGAAGGGGGCCGAGAGTCTGCTGGCGTTCTCGTACCAGCCGTCCTCGATCGTCGCCTGGACCCAGGCGTGGAACGCCAGGGCGTCCCCGTGCGGGGAGGCGATGGCTCCCTTGAACGCCCAGGGTCGGTACGTCCAGAGCGCGACGAGAAGGGTGAACGCCGCGGACACGAGGTAGGGGAGCGATGCGTGCTCGAGCGCTCGCGACCACCATGGAGGTCTGGGCGCGGTGGTCCTTGCGGCTTCGGGCGCGCTCGGCTGCCCGTCGACGACGGTGCTCATGTTCTCGGTGGTCCCCACATCGTTCGGTCCGGCCGCGGCGTTCGGCCGATCAGCGCCCCAGCCTAGTGGGTCTCGCAGGGCGGGACAGGCCTGCTCAGGGTCTCGCTCCGCCCGACCCGTGCGAGACGGACGAGTCGGGCGCACTGATAGTCTGACGCGGTCTGATGGGAGGACGATGTGACGAGCGTGGCATTGGGCCAGCCGACCGTGGGTTCCGAGGAGCTCGAGGCGATTGCAGCAGTCTTCGAGTCGGGGTGGCTGTCCGGTGCCGGCCCCGCGTGCAAGGCCTTCGAGGAGCAGTTCGCCCGGACGGTGGGTACGGCCCACGCGCTCGCGACCTCCAACTGCGGCTCCGCGCTGCACCTCGGTCTCGAGGTCCTCGGCGCAGGGGCCGGCGACGAGGTGATCGTCGGCGACTACACCTTCCCGGCGACCGGCCACTCCGTGGTCTGGAGCGGGGCGACACCGGTGTTCGCGGACGTCCGGCCCGACATCTGGAGCGTCGATCCCGCCGCCGTCGAGGCCGCCATCACGCCGCGCACCGTCGGGATCCTCGCGGTCGACGTGTTCGGGCAGCCTGCGGACTACGACGAGCTCAGGGCGATCGCCGACCGGCACGGGCTGTGGCTCATGGAGGACGCAGCCTGCTCGGCCGGCGCCACCTACAAGGGCCGCCCGGCGGGGAGCCTGGCCGATGTCGCGACGTTCAGCTTCCACGGACGCAAGGGCATCACCGCCGGCGAGGGCGGCGCGCTGGTGACGGACCGCGCCGACCTGGCGGACCACGCCCGCAAGCTCCACACCTACGGGATCGAACCGGCGATCTCGCGCGAGGGCTCGCGCGATCTCCCCGTTCCCTCGTTCGACGAGGCCGGGTACAACTACCGCCTCTCCGACATCTCTGCGGCGATCATGCAGGTCCAGCTCAGGAGGCTGCCGGAGCTGCTCGCGTCCCGTCGCCGTGCCGCCTCCGCGTACGAGCACCTTCTGGGTGACCTCGACCTCCTCACGCTGCCCGTCGCGCTGGACGACCGTGAGCACCCGTGGCAGTCGTACGTGCTGACGCTCGACCCCTCGGTCGACCGCGGGGTCGTGGCGACCGAGCTGCGCGCTCGAGGCGTCCAGTGCAACTTCGGGACGTACGCCTCGCACCTCCAGCCTGTCTATGCGAGCACCGCTTCCTGCCCCGTGTCGGCCGACCTCTTCGCTCGGCACCTGGCCATCCCGATGCACGCCAACCTCACCGAGGCCCAGATCGAGGTCGTCGCCTCCACGGTGCGCGACGTCGTGACCTCACCCGACGCCCGCCGCTGATCGCGGCGGCAGAACCGAACCCCAGGAGCGATCACGTGGCGGAAAAGACCGTCTTCTTCACCGGCGGCGCCGGCTTCATCGGCCTGCACGTCGTCCCCATGCTGCTCGAGCGCGGGTACAAGGTCAGGATCTTCGACAACATGTTCCGCGGCGACCGTGACGCGGTCGCGCGTCTCGCGCAGAGCGGTGCCGTCGAGCTCATCGACCAGGACGTGCGCTACGGCGGGGCCGTCCACCAGGCCATGAAGGGCTGCTCGCACGTCATCCACTTCGCGGCAGTCTCGATCAACAAGAGCCAGTCGGACCCGTACGAGTCCATGGACATCAACATGATCGGCGAGCACAACGTCTTCGCGGCCGCCGCGGACCACGGCGTCGAGCGCCTGGTGTTCGCGTCCAGCGCGTCCGTCTACGGCGACCCCGAGAAGCTGCCCATGCACGAGGACGACACGCTCTCGCCGCTCACGCCGTACTGCATCTCCAAGCGTGCCGGTGAGGACCTGCTCGGCTTCTACCAGCGCCGCGCGAACCTGTCGTGGATCGCGCTGCGGTTCTTCAACGTCTACGGACCGGGGCAGAAGACGACGGCGTATTACACGTCCGTGATCAACCACTTCGTCAACCGCCTGCGCAACGGCGAGCCCCCCGTGATCGACGGCAAGGGTGAGCAGTCGATGGACTTCATCCACGTCCACGACATCGCGCGCTCGGTCGTCATGGCGCTCGAGGCCGAGCAGTCGAACGTGCCGATCAACGTCGGCACCGGGATCGACACCTCGATCGCGGACCTCGCCAGGATCCTGATCGACGCCGTGGGCGCCGACGTCGAGCCCGTCTTCAACCCGCGCGACGTGCTGGTCAGCCGCCGTGCGGCGGACACGACCCGGGCGAAGGAGATCCTCGGGTTCGAGCCGACGATCGCCGTGCGCGACGGCATGACGGACCTCATCCGAAACGGCGGCTGATGCCTCCGCGCACCCCGGGCGCGCTGCCGCCCAACCCCTACCACGAGCAGGCGTGGATCGTCGGCGAGCCGGTGATCGGCGAGGGAACGTGGATCGGCGCCTTCACCGTCATCGACGGCTCGGGTGGGCTGACCATCGGCGCGGGGTGCGACATCAGTGCGGGCGCTCAGATCTACACCCATTCGAGCGCGCGTCGTTGCGTCTCGGGACGACGGTGGAACGAGGTCGAGCGCGAGCCGGTCAGCATCGGTGACCGGGTCTTCATCGGTGCGGGGGCCATCGTGATGATGGGCGTGTCGATCGGGGACGAGGCCGTCGTGGGTGCGGGGGCGGTCGTCACCGCCGACGTCCCCCCGCGTACGGTCGTGGCCGGTGTCCCGGCACGGCCGGTGGCCCGGGTCGAGCTGCCCGACGACGACGGCCGCCCCGTCTTCGCCCCCGTCGACTGACGGGGGCGAAGACGGAGCGGCCGTCGGGCCGTCAGACCGTGAGTGCGCTGAGGCCGGCGTCGAGCGCCTGCTGGACGATCCGGTGAGCCGGGACGATCGAACGCCGCTCGACGTCGGCGTCCACCCGCCCGTCGACGAGGTCGACGAACCGGTCGAGCTGGGTGGCCAGCGGCTCCCGCCCGACGATCTCCGGCACCTCCATCTCGGTCGCCTGCCGGAACCCACGCCCTGACTCGTCGGACTCGATCGTGGTGTGCCGGTAGGACGTCACGCCGCGGCGCAGCAGGTCCACCTCGATCATCCGGTCGAGCTCCTGGATCATCAGGGTGCGGATCTTGCGCTGCCCGATCCTGCTGGCCGAGGCCGAGGCGATGCCGCCACCGTCGAAACGCAGGCTGGTCTCCACGACGTCCTCGGCACCCGGCACCGACGACGGGTGGAAGTGCCCGACCTCGACCGAGAGCCCGAGGGGGTCGCTGCCGCCGAAGATCTGGGAGATCAGGTCGACGTCGTGGACGAGCAGGTCCCAGCCCACACCGGTACGGATCCGCGGCGCGTAGGGCGAGTGGCGCTCCGCCCGGACGAAGCGGGGCTCCTCCACCATCTGACGCGCGACCAGGACCGCGGGGTTGTAGCGCTCGAGGAAGCCGCACATGAGCGGGGTGCCTGCGGCCTCCGCCGCGTCGAGCACCTCGTACGTCTGGGCGAGAGACGGGCACACGGGCTTCTCGATCAGGAGCGGCAGGCCCGCGCCGATCACGTCCAGCGCGAGCCGGTAGTGATGCTCGGTGGCGGCGGCGACGACCACGGCGTCGACGTCGCCGATCCCGTCGAGGTCGGCCGCCCAGCGGGAGCCGAGCTGGTCGGCCACCGGACGTCCGACGGACTCGGCGGGGTCGACGACGACCGCGAGCTCGGTGCGGGACGACTCGGCGATCACCCGGGCGTGGTTCCTGCCCATCGATCCCGCGCCGACGAGCGCGATCCGGAGGGCGCTCACGAGAGGACCTTGCGTACTGCGGAGGCGACGGTCTCGACGTCGTCCTCGCTCAGGCGCCCGTGGACGGGCAGCGACAGACAGCGGCTGGAGACGTCGTCGGCGACCGGGGTCTCGGAGATCACGACCCCAGGGTGCGAGCGGTAGCAGTCGTAGTCGTAGACCGGGCGGGGGTAGTAGACGCCGCTCGTGACGCCCTCCGCGCGGAGCGCCTCCATGATGCGGTCGCGCTCGTGCGCCACCTCGCTGGGCAGGAGGACGGTGAACTGGTGCCAGACGTGCTCCCGGCCAGGAAGCTGCTGGGGCAGGACGAGGCCCTCGACGCCGTCGAGGAGCTCGACGAGCCGGGCGGCGTTGGCGCGCCGGCGGGTCAGCTGCTCGGCGTAGCGGTCGAACTGGGGCAGCGCGACGGCTGCCTGGAGGTCCGTGAGCCGGTAGTTGTGGCCGGCGACCTCGTACTGGTAGCGCTGGCGCATGCCCTGGTTGCGCAGCACGCGCAGGCGGTCGGCGATCGCCGCGTCGTTCGTCGTGATCATGCCGCCCTCACCGCTCGTGAGGTTCTTCGTGGCGTAGAGGGAGAAGCAGCCGATCCCGAACGACCCGGCCCCGGCGCCCTCGAACGTGGCGCCGTGCGACTGCGCCGAGTCCTCGACGAGAGCGAGGCCCTGGCGGCCCGCCAGGTCGGTGAACGCCGTCATGTCTGCGGTCTGGCCGTACAGGTGCACCGGGAGGAGAACCTTCGTCCGGTCCGTGACCTGGGCCTCCGCGGACGCTGCGGTCAGGTTGAAGTCGGTCGCGCTGATGTCGCCGAACCGTGCCGTCGCGCCGGCCTCGAGGATCGCGTTGAGGGTGGCGACGAACGTGAACGGGCTCGTGACGACCTCGTCGCCGGGCTCGAGGTCCAGCACCTGGAGAGCAGCGACGAGGGCGGTCGTCCCGTTGTTCACGGCCACAGCGTGCTCGACGCCCACCAGCTCGGCGAACCGTGACTCGAGCTCGGCGACCACCGGTCCTTGGGCGATGATCCCGGACCGGATCACCCCCAGGACCTTCTCTTCAACCTCGGGGCCGAGCTCGACGACGGAAATCGGGATCACGTGGGCACGTCCTCACCTCTCGTTCCCGCGAAGCGGGAAGACCTCCTGGACGGCGCCGGAGCACGCGAACGAAGGCACTCGGACTACGGGTAGCATCGGTGCGGAACATCCACCGACGCAGCATCATCCTAGCGACCGTCGGCGCGCCCATCGTGCCCCCTTCTGTGGTGGTACGCGGATGGTCAACACTCGGGACGTAGGGGAAGTGCGTGGTAGCAGAGAAGATCCATCGGACGGCGTCGGTCGGTCCAGGGGTCGAGCTCGGGCAGGACGTCGTCGTCGGTCCGTACGCGGTGCTGACGGGGCCCATGACGGTCGGCGACCGGACGTGGATCGGTGCGGGAGCGGCCCTCGGCGGCCCGCCCGAGACCAAGTCGGCCCGGATGAACTCGGCATGGGTCGGTGACCTCGACCACGCCGGAGTCGTCGTCGGCGCGGACGTGGTGGTCCGCGAGAACGCCGTGGTGCACCAGGGGACCTGGCGACCGACCGTGGTCGGGGACGGGGTGTGGCTGATGAACCGCAGCTACGTCGCCCACGACGTCGAGGTCGGCGAGTCGGCCGTGCTGTCGGCGGGCGTCAGCGTCGGGGGGCACGTCACGATCGGTGCTCGTGCCAACATCGGGCTCAACGCGAGCGTCCACCAGCGACGGGTCGTCGGTCCCGGCGCGATGGTCGGGATGGGCACGGCGCTCGCGCGTGACGTCCCGCCGTTCGCGCTCGTCTACGGTTCCCCGGCCCGGCTCGAGGGGGTCAACGCGCACCTCCTGCGCCTGTGCGGATACTCGGACGAGGTCGTCGACGCCCTGCGACGCGCCTACGAGGCGTCGGACGACCTGACGGCCGTGACCGTCACCGACGAGCTCGCGCCCGTGACGGCCGAGCTCGACGCGTGGAACCTCCTCGTCGCGCCGCGTCCCGTGCGCTCCGGCTCGGCAGCCCGATGACCGACCAGCAGACCGATCCGCTCAACGAGGACACCGGCAGCGACGTGGTCGCACCCCCGACCACGAAGTCGTCGCGTGGTGCGCTCCTGGCCGTCGCCCGCGTGGTCCTGCTGGTCGTGGTCATCGCCGCGGCCGGGTTCACGCTCTGGCGCTACTGGGACGACGTGTCCGTCACGGTCCAGGCGATGTCGTGGACGAGCCTCGTCCCGGCGACCCTGCTCGTGGCAGTGGGGATCGCGTGCGGGACCCTGAGCTGGCAGGTCCTGGTCGACGACCTGGGCAAGCCGATCGGGGCCCGTCGCGGCTCGCAGATCTTCCTCGTCGGGCAGCTCGGGAAGTACCTGCCCGGGTCGGTCTGGGCGTACGTGCTCCAGCTCGAGCTCGGGCGTCGAGCCGGGCTCGCGCGCGCACGTGTCTTCGCGGCCACGGTCTTCTCGCTCGCGGTGGCCGTCGTGGCCGCGCTCGTCGCGGGCGCCCTCGCCCTCCCGGAGCTCATGCAGGAGGATCCTTCCCTGGGCTGGATGCGCTGGCTCTACCTGCTGCTGCCCGTCGGTCTCGCCTGCCTCCACCCCAAGATCCTCACCGCGCTCGCGACGTTCGGCTTCCGGGTGCTGCGACGGCCTCGCCCGCCGCACCCGGTCCGGCTGCGGACGGTCCTCCACTCGCTGGCCTGGGCGCTCGGCTCCTACACGTGCTACGGCGTGCACCTGTGGCTCCTCGCGGGAACCCCCGACGGTGCGGGCCTGCGCCCGCTCGCCCTGTGCATCGGCGCCATGGGCATCGCGATGGTCTCCGGCCTGTTCGCCTTCGTGCTGCCGTCGGGCGCGGGCATCCGCGAGCTCGTGATCGTCACGGCACTGGCCCCGATGGTGGGGACCGGCCCCGCCGTGGCCGCCGCGGCCGTGTCGCGGGTCATCTTCACACTTGCCGACCTCGCGATGGCGGGCGGTGCGGCCGGTCTTGCGGTGATCGCGCGGCGCCGCGAGGGGCGGTACATCGGCGACGACGGACTCACCTGATCCGCCGTCGCCCCGACAAGGAGGTTCAGATGGCACGCGTGGTCGTGGTGGGTGCAGGGATCGTCGGACTGGCGGTCGCTCGGCAGCTCGCCGCACGGGGGGACGACGTCGTCGTCCTCGACAAGGAGGACGCTCTCGCCAGCCACCAGACGGGACGTAACTCCGGAGTGATCCACTCCGGCCTCTACTACACGCCTGGTAGTGCGAAGGCCCGGATGTGCGCTGCGGGTGCACGCTCGATGACCGAGTTCGCCCGGGAGCGAGGGGTCCCCTTCGACATCTGCGGCAAGCTCGTCGTCGCGGTCGACGAGAGCGAGCTCCCCAGCCTTCGGCGGATCGAGGAGCGGGCGCGCGCGAACGGTGTACCGGTCACGATGCTGACTCCCGAGCAGGCCCGCGAGCACGAGCCGTACGTCCGGTGCGTGGCCGCGCTGCGTGTCGAGTCGACCGGGATCATCAACTACCTCGGCGTGTGCCGGGAGCTGGCGGCCGACGTCGCCGGTGCCGCAGGCGGAGAGGTGCGGCTCGGGGAGAGCTTCGTCTCCGCAGAGACCACGCCGCACGGGGTGCGCGTGACGACCGATCGCCAGGTGCTCGAGGCCGACGCCCTGGTCACGTGCGCCGGCCTCCAGAGCGACCGGGTGGCCGCCGCCTCGGGCGTCGACCCGGAGGTGCGGATCGTCCCCTTCCGGGGCGAGTACTTCGAGCTGACCCCCGAGCGCGAGCACCTCGTCCGCGGGCTCATCTACCCGGTGCCCGACCCGCGCTTCCCGTTCCTCGGTGTGCACCTGACGCGGTCGGTCTCGGGCGGCGTGCACGTCGGCCCGAACGCGGTCCTCGCCCTCGCCCGTGAGGGGTACCGGTGGCGCGACGTCGTCGTGGGCGACGTGGTCGACTCTCTGACGTGGCCGGGGCTGTGGCACCTGGGTGCACGCAACGTCGTCCCCGGTGCCCAGGAGGTGCTCCGGTCCTGGTCGAGGCGGCGATTTGCGGCCAGCCTGTCCCGGCTCGTCCCGGGCATCGAGGCCAAGGATCTCACCCGCGCGCCTGCGGGTGTCCGCGCGCAGGCGATGCGTCGCGACGGTAGTCTCGTGGACGACTTCCTGATCCAGTCCGACGCGCGCCAGGTACACGTCCTGAACGCCCCGTCCCCTGCTGCGACCTGCGCTTTTGAGATCGCCGAGCACATCGTGGGGCGCGTGGACGAGCACTTGATCCACTGATCGGACTCGACGGGTGGCGTACCGCGTGCGGGCCTTCCGCAGCGCGGACCGAGTTGCCGCCGGGGACCTGCCCGATGGTCGAGTGTGAGGGTAGCTGACGATGAAGTACTCACGAGCAGGAGTCTCGGGGATCGCCGTGCTGGCGCTCCTCGTCGGGGGCGGCACAGCGTCTGCGAGTACCGTCGCGCAGCTGTCGTCGACGCTCGGCGCCGAGAACCAGGTCACCGACGGGATCACCTCGTCGGAGCCGTCGGTGACCGAGGTCCCGCTCGACGTGGTCGCGGTGCAGGCAGGGGGCGCTGCCGCTCCCGACGCCGAGGCCGACGCCGGGTCCCGAGCACAGGAGGGGCCCGCCGAGGGCGTGGAGTCCGTCCCCGCGGACGGAGGCCAGGTCACCGTGGAGGCCCAGGTCGCGGACGACAGGATCGAGAGTCCGGTCCTGGAGTCCGACGGCTTCCAGACCCTCGGGGTCACGTGGCCAGACGGTGCCGCCCCTGAGGGGATCGCGGCGCAGGCTCGGACCCGGTCGGTCGACGGGGAGTGGACCGCCTGGGTGGACCTCGAGATCTCCGACGACGCTCCCGACCAGGGGACGGCCGAGGCCGAACGCGAGCTGCGTGGCGGGACGGCACCGCTGTGGGTCGGTGAGGCCGACGCCGTCCAGCTGGCGTTCTCGGCCGAGGCGGAGGGGGTCCCTGACGTGACGCTCGCTCTCGTCGACTCCCCGGCCGACGAGAGCGCATCGGCGACCGTCCAGAGCAGCAGCACCGTTCCGAGCGGCAGCAGCACGACTCCGAGCGGCGTCGCACAGTTCTCCACGGCGCAGTTCTCCGCCGCACAGTTCTCCGACGCGGCCCTCACCGGAGCCGTCGAGGGCTCGGTCCGGGCGGCCGCCGTCCCCACCGTCATCACGCGTGCGCAGTGGGGGGCTGCGGCGCCGATCTGCACGCCTGACACCGCCGCGGCCCTGGTCGGTGCGGTCGTGCACCACACGGCTGGACCGAACGGGTACTCGACGGTCGCGCAGGCGATGCAGCAGATTCGCAACGACCAGAAGTACCACCAGGCGACGCGAGGCTGGTGCGACCTGGGGTACAACTTCATCGTCGACAAGTGGGGGAACATCTACGAGGGCCGTGGGGGAAGCCTCACCTCTGCCGTGATCGGCGTGCACGCCGGCGGTTTCAACACCGGCACGGTCGGGATCTCGATGCTCGGCAACTTCCACGGCCCCGCCGGCGGGATGGCCACGACCCCCGCCATGATCGACGCGGTCGGTCGGATCGCCGGTGCCCGGCTCGGTGCGTACAACATCAACCCGCAGGGGTGGTTCACCTACCGGACCCTCGGCGGGGAGAACTCGAAGTACCCTGCCGGGTCCAACGTTTCCCTGCCACGGATCTTCGGTCACCGGGACACGGCGTACACGGCCTGCCCCGGCGACTACGGATACGCGCAGCTGGACAACATCCGCGCGATCGCGCTCGCCCACTCGGACCCGCAGGCGTATGCCGCTGCGCAGTCGGTGGTGAAGGCGTTGTACACGGATCTGTTGGGTCGTGGTCCGGATCCGACGGGGTTGGAGGGTTGGTCTGCGGCGTTGGTGTCGGGTGCGGGGCAGCCTGAGCTGGTGGCGTCGTTGACGCGTAGTCAGGAGTATGTGGCGTTGCGTGTGTCGAACGCGTACATGGAGGCGTTGGGTCGTGGTCCGGATCCGGTGGGTGCGCAGGACTGGGCGCGGGAGATTCATGCGGGGCGGGCGACGGTTGATGATGTGAAGCGTCGGTTCTACGACTCGTCGGAGTTCTTCGCGCGGGCTGGTGGGACGCCGCAGGGTTATGTGCAGGTGTTGTATCAGACGATGTTGGGTCGGGGGGCTGCGCCGTCGGAGATCGATGCGTGGGTGAAGGTCATGGAGGTCAGGGGTCGTTCGCGGATGGTGGACGAGCTGTGGTTCTCGATGGAGGCTGCGCGGATGCGTGCGGGTGGTTACTACTCGACGTTCTTGCAGCGTGGTCCGGATCCGACGGGGTTGACGGCGTGGGCGCAGGTGTTGTTGTCGCACGGTGAGGGGGCGGTGCGTGTGGGTATCGCGGGCAGCTCCGAGTACCGGGCGTTGGCACAGACGCGTTTCCCCTGAGCACCCACCACTCTTGGAGCAGTTCATGACCCGCACGTCATCTCGGCCCTTCGCCGTCGCGCTCGCAGCTGCGCTGGCCTTGGCACTCACCGGGGTCGGACTGACCCCGCCGGCCCCCGCGGCAGCGACCGTCGCGACCTCCGACTTCGGGGAGGGGACGGTGTCGTTCGTCGGTCACGGCTACGGTCACGGTCGGGGGATGGGCCAGTACGGCTCGCTCGGCTACGCCGTCGACCACGGGTGGGACTACCAGCAGATCCTGGACCACTACTACGGCGGCACCGCCACGACGGGCGGCGCACCGGCCACCATCTCGGTGGAGCTCCTCGCGCACACCTCTTCGCTCACGGCGATGGGGCGTGGCCTCGTCGTCAACGGCTTCCCCCAGGCCGAGACCGGGTCGGCGGGCAGTGCCGTCCGTGTGCTGCCGAAGTCGAACGGCGCGTTCGACGTCTACGTCGGGCCGTCGTGCTCCGGCCCCTGGAGCGCCGCCGGGTCGTCTGCGACGGTCGAGATCTCCACGAGCTCGCCGAGCGACGTCTCGCGATATGTCCGCACCTGCGAGTCGGGTGGCGAACGGTCGTACCGCGGCACGCTCAGCGTTCGCCGCAACCAACGGACCGCCGGGCTCATGGTGGTCAACAACGTGGCGACCGAGGACTACCTGCGCGGAGTGGTGCCGCGTGAGTCGCCCGACGGTTGGGGGGCTCGTCCGAACGGGTTGGAGTCCCTGAAGGCCCAGGCCGTGGCGGCACGTTCGTACGCGCTCTCGCAGCAGAGCGCTCGTCCTTCCGGCGCGCAGACGTGCGACACGACGACCTGCCAGGTGTATCTCGGAGCGGCCTACCAGCCCAACGGTGGAGCCCGCACCAGCCTCGACGGCCCCAACGCCGACCGGGCGATCGCAGCGACCGCGGGCCAGGTCCGGTACCGTCCGGGCTCGGTCCCGGTGCAGATCGTCCGGACCGAGTTCAGCTCGTCGACCGGCGGGTGGACGGCTGGCGGGACCTTCCCCGCGGTCCAGGACGTCGGTGACGCGACCGCGTCGAACCCGAACAGCACGTGGTCCGTCTCGTTCACGCTCTCGGACGTCGCCAAGGCCATGGGGACGGGCCCCATCACCAGGTTCGACGTGACCCAGCGCAACGGGCTCGGTGCAGAGGGCGGGCGCGTCCTCCAGGTGGCAGTGACCGGGGGCGGGACGACGCGCACCTTCACGGGCAACCAGGTCCGTACCCTGCTCGGGCTCAAGAGCGACTGGTTCACCCCGACGCTGACCCAGGGCGGGGAGGCCGCTGCGCAGTCGGTGGTGAAGGCGTTGTACACGGATCTGTTGGGTCGTGGTCCGGATCCGACGGGGTTGGAGGGTTGGTCTGCGGCGTTGGTGTCGGGTGCGGGGCAGCCTGAGCTGGTGGCGTCGTTGACGCGTAGTCAGGAGTATGTGGCGTTGCGTGTGTCGAACGCGTACATGGAGGCGTTGGGTCGTGGTCCGGATCCGGTGGGTGCGCAGGACTGGGCGCGGGAGATTCATGCGGGGCGGGCGACGGTTGATGATGTGAAGCGTCGGTTCTACGACTCGTCGGAGTTCTTCGCGCGGGCTGGTGGGACGCCGCAGGGTTATGTGCAGGTGTTGTATCAGACGATGTTGGGTCGGGGGGCTGCGCCGTCGGAGATCGATGCGTGGGTGAAGGTCATGGAGGTCAGGGGTCGTTCGCGGATGGTGGACGAGCTGTGGTTCTCGATGGAGGCTGCGCGGATGCGTGCGGGTGGTTACTACTCGACGTTCTTGCAGCGTGGTCCGGATCCGACGGGGTTGACGGCGTGGGCGCAGGTGTTGTTGTCGCACGGTGAGGGGGCGGTGCGTGTGGGTATCGCGGGCAGCTCCGAGTACCGGGCGTTGGCACAGACGCGTTTCCCCTGAGCACCCACCACCCGTCGAGCACGCAGGGGGAGCGGCGGTCTGCGCCTACGCTGGACCCATGACCGCCACCTCCCCGCGCCGCGCGTCCGCCGTCGAGTCCGTCACCGAGGCCACTGCTCCCGGACCCCGAGAGGTGCTCGAGCAGCCGACGCTCGCCGAGCTCACGACGCTGCGCGTCGGGGGCCCCGCCGACGCGTACGTCGAGGCCACGACCGAGGCCGAGCTCGTGGACGCTGTCCGGGCGGCCGACGACGCGGGCGAGCCGCTCCTCGTGATCGGTGGCGGGTCCAACCTGCTCGTGAGCGACGAGGGCTTCGGTGGGGTCGTGGTGCGCGACGTGCGCGCCGAGATCCGCATCGACGCCGAGGACACGTGCGGCGGCGGGAGCCTGACCGTGACGGCCGGCCAGGACTGGGACCAGCTCGTGGAGCGGGCCGTGGCCCAGGAGTGGGTCGGGGTCGAGGCGCTGTCCGGCATCCCCGGCACCGTCGGGGCTGCGCCCGTCCAGAACATCGGCGCGTACGGCCAGGAGGTCGCCGGGGTCGTTGCCTCGGTGCGCGTGTGGGACCGTGCGCAGTCGCGGATCCGGACCCTGGCGCTGGTCGACCTCGACTTCGGATACCGCACGTCGGTCCTCAAGCGGAGCATGCACGCCTCGCCCGACGGTGGCGACATCTGGTACCCGTCCCCGCGCTACGTCGTGCTCGAGGTCAACCTCCAGATGCGCCTCGGGACGCTGTCCGCACCGATCGGCTACCCCGAGCTCGCGCGACGGCTCGGCGTGCAGGTCGGCGAGCGCGCGCCCAGCGCGGACGTCCGCGCGGCGGTCCTGGAGCTGCGGGGTGGCAAGGGCATGCTGCTCGACGACCCCGCGGCCCC
Source organism: Oerskovia paurometabola (assembly GCF_016907365.1). Taxonomy (NCBI): domain Bacteria; kingdom Bacillati; phylum Actinomycetota; class Actinomycetes; order Micrococcales; family Cellulomonadaceae; genus Oerskovia; species Oerskovia paurometabola. Next base: position 1,234,457 of record NZ_JAFBBV010000001.1, read on the forward strand.
CGACCACGACCGGTGGAGCGCCGGCTCGTTCTTCACCAACCCGGTCGTCGCCGCTGACCTGGCGGACCTCCTGCCGGCCGACGCCCCGCGCTTCCCCGTCCGTTCGGCCCTCCCGGCCCGCACGACGGGGCCGAGCCTCGGCGAGATCGACCCGACGCTCGTCAAGACGTCCGCGGCCTGGCTCATCGAGCACGCCGGGTTCACCAAGGGGTTCGGGGTGCACGGCCCGGCGAGCGCCGCGACGCTCTCGACCAAGCACACGCTCGCGCTCACCAACCGCGGCGGTGCGAGCGCGGCGGAGGTCGTCGAGCTTGCGCGGGCCGTGCGCGACGGCGTGCTCGACGCGTTCGGGATCGAGCTCGTCCCGGAGCCCGTGCTCGTGGGCGTCGCGCTCTGAGGTCGCTCCGCGCTCACCGGGAGGCGACGGGCTACGTCGAGGGAGGGCCTGGAGGCCTCCGGCTCGACGCCGGTCCTCGATCTCGTGGACCGGCAGGACCCTCAGTAGACCAGCACGGTCGTGCCCGGAGGGGCGCCCCAGGAGTCCCAGATCCAGTTCATGGCGGCGTTGGTGACCCGCACGCACCCGTGGGACGCGGGGCTCGGAGGCACCGAGCCCGAGCCGTGCACCGCGATCCCGCCGGTGAAGAACTTGGGTCGCCACATGCTGCCGAGCTCGAGCGATGACTCGTAGTTGGCGTCGACCTGCCGCCCCACCTGGAAGGTGCCGCGCGGGGTCTTGGCGACGTACGTCCGGCCCTTGGCCTCGTACCGTTCGCCGTTGCCCGAGGACGCGTTGAAGACCTTGACGACCTGCCCGTCGTCGACCGCGAGGACGAGCTGGCGGGCGATGTCGATCTCGATCACGTGACCTGAACCGCTCTGCGCTGCGGGGCGCACCCCCTGGTCGAGCGCGGCCTGCGTGGCGGGACCCACGCGGCCGTCGCGGCTGATGCCCGCAGCCTTCTGCAGCGCCCACACGGCCTGCTGGGTGCCCGAACCGAACACGCCGTCGGGGGCGGCACCCCAGTAGCCCAGGTCGACGAGCCGCTGCTGGAGCGCCGTGACCCGCTCGCCCGTGCTGCCACGGACGAGCTCGACGGTCGCGGGGTCGGGCTCGACCGGCGGGGGTTCGACGGGCGGGGGCTCGACAGGAGGAGGCTCGACGGGCGGGGGAGGGGTCGGGACGACGGTGGGCGTCGGGAGGGGCGTCGGCGTCGGCGTCGGGGAAGGTGACTCGCTCGGTGTCACAGAGGGGCGTGGCGTCGTGTGCGGGGACGACGACGCCGGTCCCGCCCCGCCGTCGACCCGAGGTCCGAGCGCGTCGCACCCGCCCACGAGCAGCATCGTGAGCACCGCGGCCGTCACCGCTGCCCATCTCGTGCCGGTCGGTCGATCCGTCATGCGTGCTCCCCCTCGACGTGGGATCCTCCGCAGACCCCGAGTGACCACGGTCCCACGTGGCGCCGAGACGTGGCACATCGGGTGGGCAGGGGTTGCGCAATCGTTGTGAAGAGTGGCGTCGGGGGCCGCGCGGACGCAGGCCCCGGCGCCCCGGGCCTGGCGGACTCCACCCCACCGGGCCCTTCGTCGCTCAGTCGCCGTGGCGACGCAGGAGCTCGCCGCGCACGAGGTCGAGGATCGCGTCGTCGTCCAGGCCTGCCTCGTG